>SLCC01000066.1 GCA_007126035.1 Gemmatimonadota bacterium | reverse complement strand
CGATTATGAGTCGGGTGCTCTGACCAGCTGAGCTACGGGCCCGTGGCGGCCGAAAGCCGTCCGAGAAAGAATAGCCTCACGGGCCCTCGACGGGAAGCCTCCGGGTAGGGCCCGTGGCATGATCAGGGATCCGCCCCGCCAAGCCGGCCTCGACCCAGCCCTCGTTCCCCGTGAGCGTGCGAACCCGGATCCACGGGAGCTGTCTGGCCACCGGGACCAATCCTGTGCCGGGGGCAAGTGCGGCCACGGACTCGGCGTTCAGGTTCGGGCCGACCCGTAGATCCGTGGGAGCCAGCACCACCAACGTCTCGGGTGCGCGGTAGGCATGTACCGATGCGGCGCCGGAGCCCAGGGCCACGACGAGGGCGATGGTCGCGAAGACCCTTGCCCTCCTGGCGCCTCGAAGCGTGGCGTAAGCGCCCAGGGCGGCTGCCAGGAACCAGAACACCGCCGCCAGCAGGACGAGCTCGTCGGGGCGGAGCGGTGGCGTGGGCGTGGCGCGGGCCACCAACTCGGGCGCCGCGCCGGCGATCCGCAAGTTATGGCGGGTGTCCTGATCTCGCGGGTCCAGTCGCGCTGCGTTGAGCCAGGCCCATACCGCGTGACCCGGCTCGCCCGCCCGGTACTGTGCCACGGCCAGGTTGTACCACCCGGCCGGGTCAGCGTCCCGACGTTCCAGGTGGCGCCGGAACGCCTCGGCCGCTTCGACGTAGCGGCCGGCGTCGTATAGGGCGACGCCTGCGGCGAAATCCGTCTGAGCTGACGGACTGGCCGCGGCCGCCCCGCCGCCCGAGGCGCTGGCCGCGATGACGAGGAGGGCCGCGGCGGCCTTGGCGCCGGGCTGACCGCGTGGCCGTCGTCCGGGCGCCTCCCGGTCGATCCGCTCCAGGGCACGGTCGAGGGAGCGGAGCAGGTCCAGTCTGGTCGCCGTGTCCGGTGCTTCCGGAGCGTAGCGGGCGGCGCCAGTACGCTGGAGGACCTGGCGGAGAAGACGAGCCGTCTCCGCAGGAACACCCGCCGCCAAGAGCGCCTCTTCCCGGCCGGCGGAGTCCGCCTCTACCTGGAGACGATCCGCCAGCCACCGGGCGGCGAAGCGCTCGGCCCGGTCGAGGAAGTCCTCGTCGCCTGCCGCCGCCGCCTTCTCCAGGTCCCGGATGCCGGCCCGCCGTCGTCGGCGCAGGGCCCGCGCCGAGAACTGCCTACCACTTCGCTCGGACCGTCTGCGGCGCCGTGCCAACATGGCACCGCCCAGGAGCAGGACGGGGATGAGCTGGGCGCCGGCGAACCAGGGCGAGCGCACCCAATCGAGCGGGTCCCCGTCACGCGACGAGTGCTTCAGGTATCGCAGCTCGGTCATCGCCATGGGCGTCTCGGGCGCCACAGTGGCGGTGCCCGGCAGGACGCGCAGCGAAAGCACCTCCGCGGACAGGAGGACGTAGTGGCCAGCGACCGGATCGAAGACCGGGTATGACACGTCCGGAATCTCCAACTCACCGGTATCGCGGGGTATGACCATCCACGAGAACCGCTTCCACCCTTCCGCACCGGCGCTGGTCACGTCCAACTCCGACTCCTCGGAGGGCGGGAACACCCGGGCGCCCGGGATGGCAGGGGGCAGGGGCGGGGGAAGCGCCTTCGTGTTTCCCTGCCCACGGACCTCCACCGACAGCACCGCCGCCTCGCCGGCGGCCACCTCCACCGGCTCCAGCCAGGCCCGCATGCCCAGTTGACCGACGGCCCCGGTGAATCCTTCGGGCCTGCCCTCCTCCGGTGGCGACAGCACGACCAGGGCCAGCGGGTCCGACACCAGGGTCGCGGACTCCGGCTCCTGCCGGACCCCCGGTCGCATCTCGTAGAACAGCTGGGCCGGTGGCACCTCGAGCTGGCCCGGCGCGATGGGGAAGAGTGCCCGACGGAAGGTCCGGGACTCGTAGAGGTCGCTGCCCCTCCCGCGGGTGACGGGCGGGGGATCGGGGTAGTCATGGACCCAGAACCCGGACGGCGATGGCGGCTCGTATTCTGGCGCTCGACGGAGTCGAAGCCGTGCGTCCCGGGAGAAGAGGATCTCCACGTTCAGCGTCACCTGTTGCCCCACATACGCGGTATCCGCGTCGAGCCAGGTCCGGAGGATGACGCCGTCACCGGAGGCCGGCGCGCCGCCGTGGCCCGGGACGTGGCCTCCGGTCACGGTGAGCAGGAGCGGCTGCGAGGAGTAGTGTCTGCCGTCCACCACCACCTCCACGGCCGGTACCTGGTAGCGGCCCGACACGGTGGGGCGGAGCACATGGTCCCTGGAGACGAACCGGCGACCGCCACCGGGCAGACTGAACTGGCGCTGATCGGAGTCACGGGTGCCCACCAGCTCCAGGCCCGGGGGCAGGCTCGTGATCTCCTGGATCCGTGCCCTGGGTCCGCCCGTCTCCACCTCGACCCGCAGGATGGTGGTCTGCCCTACCGCGACCTCATCCTCGGTGAGCTGGGCCCGTACCCGCACAGGGTCCTGTGCGTTGACCAGGAGGGCGAGTAGCAGGGTGGCGATCATCTACCAGTCCCTGGCCGGCGGCGGCTGGCGCGGCCCCTGACGCAGTCGTTCTCGCATCAGCTCCCGCTCGTCTTGTTCAATGGCCGACAGGATTCGCTCCGCCTGTTCCCTGGTCATGGGGGCCTGATCCTCGCCCCCGCCGCGGGGCGCCGGCGGATCGGGACTGCCCGGCGACCCGGCTCCTCCGCCTGCGTCCTCGTCGCCCTCCTCCGGGTCCCGGTCCAGGTCCTCGGGCTCGTGATCGGTCTCGCCGGCCAGCGCCTGTTGCTCGTCCCGCTCCCGCAGTGCCAGCTCGTAGTTCCACTTGGCGTGGCCGTCGCCCGGCCGGTGCCTGAGCGCCTGGCGGTAGGCCTCGACGGCGGCCTCATAGAGCGGGCCAGCGGCGGCTGGGTCATGGCTGGCCCGGGCGTCTTCCAGGAAGCGCTGGCCCAGGTTGTAATGGACCAGGCCCACGTCCTCAGGGGCCACTTGGTCGAGGGCGCTGAGGAGATACTCTTCCGCCTCGGCGAACCGTCCCAGCCGGAGCAGGGCCGTGCCGAGATTGTAGCGGAGCACCGGTCCATCCGCCCGGGTGCCCAGCGCTGCCCTGTAGGCCTCGACCGCCTCTGCCACCTGGCCGGCGCGGTACAGCCGGTTGCCTCTCTCGATCCCGGCGAAGACGGCACCGGACGTCACTACGGCCAGGGCCAGGACCAGCACGGCCCGAGCAGGCGACCGTCGCGGGGGTCGCGCACGAGCCGACGCATTGCGCCCCCCGCTTCCCGGCCTTGCCGGACCCGACGCGGCGCGACGCCGACCAGGGGCGAAGGTCCCGTCCACCGCCAGGAGAGCCAGGGCCAGCAGAACGAACCAGGCGTGACGCGGCCGCGGGCGAACGCCGCTCCGTGGATCACCCTCCGTGCGGTCCAGCCCCTGTAGTGTACGGATCAGCGCGTCCGTGCTGCCGGCCTGGCCCAGGGCGAAGTACCGACCGCCGGTGCGGCGAGCCACCTCCCGGAGCAGCTCATCGTCGAGTCGGCTGATCACGATTCCGCCGTCGGGATCGTGGGTGTATCCCACCACTCGGCCATCCGGACCCGGCCGGGCGGGTACGGGCGCCCCGTCGCGCGTGCCGACGCCCACCGTATGGACCACGATGCCCAGCCGTTCCGCCCGGTCCGCCGCCCTCAGCACCGCCCCCCTCTCCTCCAGGGCCTCGCCGTCGGAGACGAAGAGCACCGTGCCCCGCCCCACGTCGTGCGGCCCTCGGGCCACGTCCGTCGCCTGCCGCAGAGCCGCGGAGAGCGTGCTGCCGCCCTGCGTCACCATGTCAGGGTCCAGGCCGTCCAGGTGCAGGTGTAGCACGCTGTGGTCGGTGGTCAGCGGCGTCAGGACGAAGGCCCGGCCGGCGAACACGACCAGTCCGATCCGGTCACCCGGCAGCCCCTGGAGGACTCGCCGGGCCAGCACCCGCTGGCGCTCCATCCGGTCAGGCTCGATGTCGGACGCCAGCATGGAGCGGGAGACGTCCAGTGCCAGCACCAGGTCGCCTGCGATGGTCTCCTCCTCCACGCTCTCCAGGCCCCAGCGCGGGCCGGCGGCGGCGACGCCCAGGGCCGCGGCGGCCAGGCAGAGCAGGAAGAGGCGGGCAAGAGGAAGGTGCTGCAGGTCACCCGCCCCGAGGCGGGCCAGGAGCCCGGGCGACCCGAGAGCCTCCGCGGCCCGGCGACGGCGGACAGTCCAACCCCAGACCCCCAGGCCCACCATCGCGGGCAGGGCCAGAGCCAGCCAGAGGAGCCGGGGATCTTCGAAGCTCACGGCACCCTCCCCCAGCGACTGGCCAGCAGCCCCCACTCGCCCACCAGCAGGAGCGCCGCGAACAGCAGGAAGGCGCGGTGGTGGGGCGTGTAGCGGGTGTACGTGCTCAACTCCACCGCGGACTTCTCCAGCTCGTCGATCTCCCGGTATATCCGGTCCAGAGCTGCCTCGTCCGTGGCCCGGAAGTACGACCCGCCGCTCAGGTCGGCGATCTCCTGGAGCAGCTCCTCGTCGATGCTCACCGGCAGCTCGGCGTACTGGTGGCCGCCGAAAGCGCCACGGGCTACGGGGATCCGGGCGACCCCGTCGGTGCCCACGGCTATCGTGTGGATCCGGATGTCGAACGCGGCGGCGGCCTGGGCCGCTGTCAGCGGATCGATCTCGCCCCGGTTGTTCTCCCCGTCGGTGAGCAGGATCATGACCTTGGAGTCGCCAGGCGCCCGCCGCAGCCGGTTGGCGGCGGTGGCGATGGCGGTGCCGATGGCCGTCCCGTCCTCCACCATCCCGATCTGGAGCTGTTCCAGAGCCTGAAACAGTACAGGGTAGTCGATGGTCACGGGGACCAGGGTCAAGGCCTGGCCCGCGAAGGCCACAAGGCCAATGCGGTCATGCTGCCGGCCCCGGATGAAGCTGGCAGCCTGCGCACGGGCCACGGTGAGCCGGTTTCGCGGGTGGAAATCCTCCGCCAGCATGGACGACGAGATGTCCACCACCAGGACGATGGCTATGCCTTCGGCTTCCACCGTGGTCGTTGACGCGCCGGTCCTGGGCCCCGCCAGGGCGATGATCAGCAGCACCAGCGCGCCGGCCCGCAACCAGTCCGGCAGCCAGGCGAGCCAGGCGCCCGTCCTGCCGCCCGTCTCCGCCATGGCAGTGGCCCTGGAAAACGTGATCCGCCGACGCAGCGACCGTCGCCGCAGGTACCAGAGCGGCACCAGGGCCAACAACAGGAGCGTCCAGGGCAGCTGGAATCCCATGCTCATGCCGCCCTCTCCACCTGCTCCTCGTGGCGAGGATGCCGGAACTCTTCGACCCACCGCTCCGCCGCCTCCCACTCCGCCAGCGCCTCCGCCGCCGTGGGCTGCCGCCGGGCGAACTTGACCTGGTCCGCCGGGCGCAGCAACGCCGCCAGGTCACCGGCCACCGTGGCGCCGGCCAACTCCCGGACCCGGGACAGCACCTCAGTGGTGGTGAGGTCCTCGCCCCAGGCAGACTCCAAGGCGTCCAGGTAATCTCTCAGCGCGTGGGAGACTCGAGTGTAGAACTCCTTCCAATCGCCCTCCTCGATCAGCCCCGCCTGGCGAGCATCCCGGAGCGACATGAGCGCCCGCTCCCGGGGAGGCAGGTCGCCCGCTGGAACGACTGCGCTGGCCGTACCCTGCCGGCGCCGCAGCCACCACGCCCCCAGGCCGGCCAGTGCCAGGAGGGCCAGCGCCAGCAGCAGGAATGGCCACCGGAGGTAGCTCCGGCCCAGGACATCTTTCGGCGGCATCGGGTCCAGCAGATCGGCGTCCGTCGGCAGAACCGACTGTACCGGCAGCGTCGGCAGCTCAGCCATCAGGAGCCGCTCCTGAGCGTCCGGTCCCTCCACTCGCACCGGCAGCTCCGGGAGCCTCGCCTCGCCAGGTCGCCACGGTGTCACCGAGTAGATGCCGGTGACCACGACGGAGCCGTCGGGCAGGGTCTGGGACTGCTGCTGGAGGCTGGCCGCGTTCTCTGTGTCCGTGCCCTCCACCGGCAACAGCGGGGGCAGCGAGACCCGGTGCCCGGGCAGTGCCGACACCCGGACCGCCACCGGCACCACGTCGCCTACCCGAACGCTGTCCGCCAGCACCGCCGCTGTCACCGACTGGCCCTCGAGGGCGGCCGGCCCGAGCAGCAAGCCCACCAGAGCGGCACCGGCCAGAAGCAGGGCGACGGTGGCGGAGGCGGCTCGTCTCATCGGGCCAGCTTCCTTTCCCGGGCACGGAAGAACGCCAGCAGCGGCCTGACATAGGAGCGCTCCGTCCGCACCTCGATCTCATCGATCCCCAGGCGACGGAACATGGAGCGGAGCGCCCTCTGCTCGGCGTCGGAGCGGGCGTCGTACCGGCTGCGCACCCGGGGGCTGCTGGTGTCCAGTACCACCTCGTCCCCGGTCTCCGGGTCACGGAGCACCAGGAGTCCGGCGGCTGGCAGCGATTCCTCGACGGAGTCCACCATCCGTACGGCCACCAGGTCGTGTCGGTTCGAGACGAGCCTGAAGGTCCGGTGACCACCATCCTCCTGCCGGGGCACCTGGAAGTCGCTGAGCAGGAACAGGATCGACCGGTGACGGAGCATGCGGGCGGCGTAGTCCAGGGCACCGGCGATGTCCGTGCCCCGCCCGGCGGGCTCGAAGGCCAGCAGGTCACGTATCAGGCGGAGCACGTGCCGGCGTCCCTTCTTCGGCGGGACCACGTGCTCTATGCGGTCGGTGAACAGGAGCAGACCTACACGGTCGTTGTTCCGGATGGCCGAGAGGGCCAGCACGGCCGCCAGCTCGGCAGCCAATTCCGCCTTCAACCGGCCACGGGTGCCGAACTGCTCCGAGCCCGACAGGTCCACCAGGAGCATCACCGTTAGCTCCCGCTCCTCCACGTACTTCCGGATGAACGGCTCACCCATACGGGCAGTGACGTTCCAGTCGATGTCGCGGATGTCGTCGCCCGGCTCGTAGGCACGGAACTCGGAGAACTCCATCCCCTGGCCCTTGAACGCGGAGTGGTATTCGCCTGTGAACAGAGAGTTCACCGTACCCCGGGTGCGGAGCTCGATGAGCCGCACCTGGCGGAGCACCTCCCGAGGTACTCCCCCCGGCGGCGGCTGGCGCGAGGACTGACGGCTCCGGGCCGGCTCTTCCTCACCGGCCACCCGCCGCCCGACCAGCCGCAGGCGGTGCAGGAGGCTCAAGGGACCTCCACCGCCTCGAAGATCCGGGCCACCAGGTCGTCGGCGGTGACTTCCTCCGCCTCAGCCTCGTAGGTGGTGAGGATCCGGTGGCGAAGCACGTCCGGACCAATGGCCTTCACGTCCTCCGGCAGCACGTAGCCGCGACCGTCCAAAAAGGCGTGGGCCCTGGCACAGGTGGCCAGGAAGATGGACGCCCTGGGCGAGGCGCCGTACTCGATCAGCGGCTCCACATCCGGGAGCCCGTGCTCCGCCGGCTCGCGGGTGGTGTGGACCAGCTCGACTATGTAGTCGGTGATCTTGTCGTCCATGTAGAGGCCCGCTATCTCACGCCGGGCGGTGAGGATCTGGGCGCCAGTGGCCACTCTCTCCAGCGCCTCCAGGGACCGACCCGCCATGCGTCTCATTATCTCCTTCTCGGTCTGCCGGTCCGGATAGGTTACCCGCAGCTTGAGCATGAAGCGGTCGACCTGCGCTTCGGGCAGCGGGTAGGTCCCTTCCTGCTCGATGGGGTTCTGGGTGGCCAGGACCAGGAACGGCTCGGCCATGGGGAACGTCTGGCCGCCGATGGTGACCTGCTTCTCCTGCATGGACTCCAGCAGGGCCGACTGGACTTTGGGCGGCGCCCGGTTGATCTCGTCCGCCAGTACCACGTGCGCGAAGACGGGCCCGCGCTTGACGCTGAACCGGCCCGTCTCCTGGTTGTAGATCATGGTTCCCACCACGTCCGCCGGGAGCAGGTCGGGCGTGAACTGGATCCGGTTGAAGCTGACGTCCAGGCACTCGGCCAGGGAAGAGACGGTGAGAGTCTTGGCCAGGCCCGGCACGCCCTCGAGCAAGACGTGGCCGCCGGTGAGCAGGCCAATGAGGAGGCGGTCTATCATGTGGTCCTGACCGACCACACGCTTTTGCAGTTCGCGTTTGATCCGGGGCGCCAGCTCCCGGCTCGCCGGGGCACTGTGCGCGATGGAGCTCTCCACATCCACCTCCTCAATGACCTGGTCTCAGGACATACATTTTGCGTAGGGGCGGGCGATTCGTACCAGCGTTACGATGCCCTCTCGCCTGTACGCGCAGCAGTACGTGAAAGATCCGGACCGCGCCCCCGCCGAAGAGGCGGAAACGCGGTCCGGGGGGCTACCGTGTTGCTGTTCGGAGGCTACCGCTTCATCCGTTCACCGGCGTCCTCGTACCGGAATATCCAGGCCGCCAGGCGGCCGGGTCGCACCTCTCGATCCCGGTCGTGCGGCTCCCGGTCGGCCCGTGACCCCTCAGCCGAGCTGGGCCCGGACTCCAGCTCCCCACATATCTTCTGGAACCTGCCCCGCCACCGGGCCCAGTTCTCGGCTCTCAGGTCCACCCAACCGTTGTCCGCCAACCGCGGATCCCTGGGTGACTGGCCCGGCTGAGGGGCCACCTTGGGTGTGGGACCCCGTAAGATGTTCTCACCGTCGGGCAGGAGGATCGGGATGCCGATGCTCACGATCCGGATCCGAAGGTCGTCGTCCGTCTCGATCAGCTCGCGGGACCGGCGGGCCGTGTCCTCCGGGTCGAGCTCGGAGGCCACGTCCAGGTCGGGGTAGAGGCGGCCCAGGATGGCGGCCTCGAACAGCAGCTTCGATAGCCGCGGCGGCCCCAGCATCTCGTAGGCGACGGCCTCCACCCCATGCTCCCGCTCCAGCGCTTCGATCCTCGCCACCGCCACCTCCCGGAGCATGCCCGCCCGGTAGGTCGGTCCCGACGTGCTCGCGTCCAGAGCGGCGACCACGTCCCGGCCCGTGGCATGGCCGCGGATCTCACGCACCACGTTCTCGGCGATCTCCTCGGGGGTGATGAACTCCATGAGCCCCAGGGCCGTCAGCGCCTCGAACTCGCCCAGGCTGAAGAAGCCGTTCTCACCGGCGTCCACGAAGACGCCCTCGAGAGGCTGGCCCATGGCCTGGTACGAACCCTCGGCCTCCTCCGAGAAGGACCGGTCCAACGGGATGGGTGAAGTGGTGTCGAACCGCTCGAGCGGACGGCCTCGCTTCTCTACCTGGCCGTACCGGATCCGCTTCCAGCTGATGGCCGCCGTGGGCTTGATCTCCTTGACCGCAGGTCCACCCGGTGTCCGGGCCATCAGGTAGAGCAGGAGCGTGTGGGCACCGGCCACGCCAGACTTGGCCAGGAGCATCCGGCTGGGACGCTCCTCGGAATGGGTGAACGGGATGTTGAGGCCCATGCCACCCGTGCCCGCCGTGCCGATCTTCAGGTAGAACTGCGTGCCCGCACGACGCATCGCCTCGAGGGCGATCTGCACGTGGCGGATTAGCTGAGGCAGGTACAGCGTCGCCAGATGCTGCTCCACCATCTCACGGCTGCACTGCCCGGACTCCGCCTCCTTCCGGAGCTGCGCCGCGCTGGCGAACACGTTCTGGTACGCGAACGCCGTGGCCGTGTTGACGCAGTCCACGATCAGGTCGGGCCGGTGCCGGTCGATCATCGCCGCGAAGGTGGAGCGGCGGATCACGTCGTCGGTCAGATCGCCGTAAAGGTCGTCCAGGAGCTGGGCCCTTGCCTCCGGGTCCTGCATGGCATCGCTGCGCGGCCGGTCCTTCAACGACTCCGGCCAGAAGATGTCACCCCATTCGCCGGCGACCTCGATGCCCTCCGCCTCGCGCCGGAACTCCTCCAGCACCGGCTCCACCTCCTCCCGGGTCAGAGCGGTGAGGACGATCTTGCGCGGCCCGTGCGGCACCAGCGCCCGAGCCACTGCCAGTCCTACCAGACCCGACCCGCCCAACAGCAAAGCGGTCTTCCCCTCTATATCCATGTCTCTCGCCAATCATCAGCGTCCACGTTCGCATAACCCCACCACCCGACATACGGTGTACCGGCGACCCGAACACCACCATGCGCAGCCTGGACCCGGTACGCCAGCACGATCAGATCGCCCGGAGCGCTTCCACCTCCCGCTGACTCAACTCCCGCCAATCGCCCGGAGGTAGGTCCCCAAGCGAGATCGGGCCCACCCGCTCCCGCACCAGGCGCCGGACCGGATGGCCGATCGCATCGAACATACGCCTTACCTCGCGCTTGCGCCCCTCACGGACCACCACCTGCAGCCGTGCATGGGGCTCCGCGCCCGCACCACGACCTGCCCGCTCCCGACGAACCACCTGGACCCGATGCGCCCGGGCCAACCCATCGTCCAGTTCGACACCCGATCGCAGCCGGGACAGCCCATGACGATCAGGAATCCCCACCACGTCCACCACGTAGAGCCGGTCCACTTCGCGGCTGGGGTGCAGCAGCCGGTTCGCCACGTCCCCCTCGTTGGTCAGCAGTAGCAGACCCTCGCTGCCCTGGTCCAGCCGCCCCACGTGGAACAGACCCGTGTACCGCTCGGGCAGAAGCTCGTAGACCGTCGGCCGACCCTGCGGATCGGAGCGCGTCGTCACGTAACCGGCCGGCTTGTTCAGCGCCACCCAGACCGGCTCGCTCAGGAGCACCTCCCGACCACCCACCTCCACACGGTCGCCCTGACCCACCTTCGTTCCCAGCTCCGTCACCACCTCCCCGTTCACCCGGACCCGACCCTGCCGGATCAACTCCTCCGCCGCCCGCCGCGACGCCACTCCGGCACGCGACAGGTACCGCTGAAGCCTCACCGCCCGTCTCCGCTCCCGGCAACACCGGCGCTCCCACTGCCGGCCCTCCCGTCACCGCCCGGGTCGTTTGGCACCGCCGGGGCCGGTTCACCGCTCCGCCGCTCCTTGAGCACGACCGGGAGCTCATCGGGCCTGGGCAGGTCATCCAGGGAAGCAAAGCCGAAGTGGTCGAGAAAGCGTTGGGTCGTGCCATAGAGGAGCGGCCGACCCAGCCCTTCGCCCCGGCCCACGACGTCAATGAGTCCGAGCTCCAGCAGCGTCCGTAGCACGTGAGACGAGCCCACGCCCCGGATCTCCTCTACCTCGGAGCGCCCGATGGGCTGGCGGTAGGCTATGATCGCCAGCACCTCCAGCGACGCCCCGCTGAGGCGAGTGCTCCTGGGCACCGTCTCGAAACGCTCCAGGTGGGAGGCGAACTCGGGGCGCGTCAGGAGTTGGTAGCCTCCAGCGATCTCGTACACCTGGAACGCCCGAGCATGGGCCTCGTACTCCGCCCAAAGCTCGCCTATGATGCTCTCCACCGCCGCAGGGTCCATCTCCTCCTCCCCACGCGCCAGGTCCTGGGCGCTCAGGGGAGCATCGCTGGCGAAGAGCAGGGCCTCAATGATCTGCTTGTTCTTCATGCGCTTCCGGTTGATCGGTCTCGGCCTGACGTGCGTAGAGCCACAACGGAGCGAAATGGCGACTCTGGCGCAGCGCCAGCTCGCGGCGGCGCGCCAGCTCGAGAACGGCCAGGAACGTGGCCACCGCGTGCACCCGATCCGGTTGCTCCCGCAGGAGGTCCTGGAACTGGACACGCGTCAACTCCGACAGGGTCCGGAGCACAAGCTCCACCTTCTCCTCCAGCGTGACCACTCGTCCGTGCACATGATGGACGTCGGGAGGACGACTCCGCTCGAGCAGCTCGTAAAGCGCGTCCCACACGTCACCCCAGTCCACCTCCAGCTCCAGTGCGGCGGGGTCCACCGCCGGCTTCGGCGGCACGAAGCCCCTGCCGTAGCGCCTGGCCCGCTCCGCCTCCGCATCCTCCAGCCGATCGGCGGCGTCACGGAAATGCTCGTACTCCAGGAGCCGCCTCACCAGCTCAGCTCGGGGGTCCTCCAGCTCGCCCTCTTCATCCAGCCGACGCGGCAACAGTAGCTGAACCTTGATCCGAACGAGCGTGGCCGCCATCTCTAGGAATTCGCCGGCCCGATCCAGGCCCAGCTCCTCGATCCCCTCGATGGCCTGGAGGAACTGCTCGGTGATCCGGGCGATGGGAATATCGAAGATGTCGACATCCTGCTCCCGGATTAGGTGGAGCAGGAGGTCCAGCGGACCCTCGAACCGATCCAGCTCGACGACGAACGTCGTCTCCTCAGGCAGTGCCATGATGGGCCTGAAGCTACATCCTGGCGGCAGGTCGCGCCACGTCCCGGCGCCCAAAACGACCAGGCCGGCAGGGCGACCAAGCGGGGAGCGAGGCCGGGAGCGCGGGCCCAGTAGCCGATCCGGCCCACCAACTCCGTCCGCGAAAACTCCTTGGTCTCGGATCTTGACAGCTCCAGAGCCCCGGTCTACAATTCTGGGCTAGTACGAACCGATCCCAGGAGATTCAGGGCCTTGGCGAACAGCAGGAGCGCAGAAAAGCGGAGCCGCCAGAACCGGCGGCGGACCGAGCGGAACCGTCACCAGCGGTCGAAGCTCAGGACGGCTATGAAGCGGGTGATCAGCGCAGAAGACGGCGATTCGGCGACGGAGGCCTTCAAGCGGGCCTCTGCGCTGCTGGACCGTTTCGGCACCCGTCGCCTGGTCCACCCCAACAAGGCCGCCCGCAAGAAGGCCCAGCTCGCCCGGATAGTCAACGAGAAGGGGGGCACGCCTTAAGGCCTCCCTCCTGCCGTTCGGCGTCAAGAGCCGCTCCCGTGACTGGACGGGGGCGGCTCTTTTCAACCTCGAGCGACGCTGGAGGGGGTCGAGCCGGCACCTTGCCAACCCGCCCCCCCGGCTCCTCGATGTTCGAGGTTCCATGCTCGATGTTCCGGCCTACCTCACCACCGGCGGTGCGGGCCGCTCGGGCAGGGACCTGGGGTTCTCCTCCATGAGGCGGAGCACCTCCTGGACCGCGCGCTCGAGCTGCGGGTCACGGCCTTCGATCACGGCGATGGGATCCTGATCGACCTCGATGCAGGGATCGACGCCGTAGCCCTCGATGATGTATTCGCCGGTGACGCTGTTGAAGCCGAACTCGGGCACGTTGACGGTGCCCCCGTCGATGAGTGTGCCGCGGTTCGTGATGCCGACCACACCGCCCCATGAGCGCTTTCCGATGAGGGGCCCCAGGCCTGCCTCGCGGAACATGGCGGGGAAGATGTCGCCATCGGAGGACGAGTTCTCGTCCAGGATGGTCACCATGGAGCCATAGAACACGGCGCCCCGCGGGTATGTGGTGGGGTAGTCGTCGTTCCGTGAGAACCCGGTAGCCAGGAGCTCACGGCTCAGGCGGTCGATAAGCATCGAAGACACGTTGCCGCCGCCGTTGGCCCTGACATCGATGACCAGGCCTTCCTTGTGGACCTGGGGATAGTACCACTTGATGAACTCGGCTATTCCGGGCGCGCCCATGTCGGGGACGTGGAGGTAGCCGACCCGTCCGTCGGTCATCTCCTCGACGCGGCGCCGGTTGTCCTCGACCCAATCCAGGTAGACCAGGGACTGCTCATTGGTCACCGGCTGGAAGGTCACCTCCCGGGCCCCGCGTATCTCGGGCCTTGAGTTGACGGTCAGGGTGACGGGCCGGTCCGCCTTGTGGCGCAGGAGCCGGTACGGGTCCTCGTCCGGCCTCAGCTCCTCGCCGTCTATTGCCAGGACGTAATCGCCCTCGGACACGTCGACGCCCACCTCGGTCAGGGGCGAGCGGTAGCCTGGCTCCTCGTTGTGCCCGGAAAGGATGCGACTGATCCGGTAGCGTCTGCTTGCGGGATCCAGCTCGAACCGGGCACCGGGCAGGGCCACGCTGGGCCGGGCGGGCTGATCCCAGTCGCCGCCGGCGATGTAGGCGTGCTGCACGGCCAGCTCGGAGATCATCTCGGAGATGAGGTAGTTCAGGTCCGAGCGATGGGCCACGTCGGCCAGGAGGGGCCGGTACTGCTCGCCGATGGCCTCCCAGTCGTAGCCGTGCATGTTCTCCACGTAGAAGAAGTCCCGGTAGCGGCGCCAGACCTCGTCGAAGATCTGGGCCCACTCGTCCTGGGGCACCCGGTCCACGTGCATGTCTGCGGTGGAGACGGTCTTCCTGGAGCTGCCGCCGCCGGCCCTGGCGTCGTAGAGGACGAAGTTGGGGCCCTCGCGCACGAGGATCTTCTTCCCGTCGGCGGACATGGTGTAGCCGGCGATACCCTCGGCCAGAGTCGACTCGTTGCGATCGGACAGATTGAAGACCTTGAGGCTGGGCCTGGTGTCCGAGGCGCGGCCGTAGTAGGAGGCGCCGGTCACGGCGTAGAAGAGGTGGCCGTCGTTGGCCATGAGGCCGCTGTAGTTGTCGGCGGCTACTGGTACGGGCGCCGCGCGCCGGGCGATCCCGTCGAAGTCGATGCGCAGCGGTCCGTCAGCCGTCGCGGCGGAGCCGGACCTGGCTTCGTCGCCCTCGTCGATCCTGACCTCGTCGCTCCTGGGCGGGAACGGGTGGGGCACATCGTTCCGGAGGGACAGGGCGTAGATCCGCGTGTTCCGGTTCCCGGCAAAGTTCCACTCGACCCGGGAGAGCTGGGGCGCGTACTCCCGGTTGCTCAGGAAGTAGAGGTACTCGCCGGTGGCGCCCCACGCCGGGTTGGACTCACCGAAGAAGCCGTCGGTCACCTGCCGGACCTGGCCGTCGCCGGCGCTCCAGATCTGGATAGCCCGGTAACCCCGCCGGTCGGCCATGCTGAAAGCCAGGTGGTTGTCCCGGGGCGACCATGTGTAGTCACCGATGGTGCCGCGCGGGTCTTCGGTCACCTCGGTGAGGCGCCGATCGTCCATGGTCAGGACCCAGAGCTTGCCGTTCTTGTCGCTGAAAGCGATCCGGGACCCGTCCGGCGACCAGCGCGGGCTGTAGCGCATGGCCTCACCGCCCCGTGTTAGCTGCTCCGGCTCGCCGCGGCCGTCCTGGGCGATGAGCCACAGCTCTTCCTCGCCCGTCCGATCGGAGATGAATACGATGCTCCGCCCGTCAGGCGACCAGGCGGCGGCCTTGTCGTGGTAGCGGGAGTTGGACGTGAGGTTGCGGGTCGGCCCTTCCTCGATGGGCGCGGTGAAGAGGTCGCCCCGGGCGGTGAAGAGTGCCCGCTCCCCGCTGGGGCTCAGTCCGAAGCCGGCCACCTGGCGGCCGACGGCCAACCGAGAGGGCCGGGTGTGGAGTCCGTCGTGTGGCACATAGATAGACAGGGGCGTGACCTGGTCGGTCCCGGTGTCCAGGATCCGGAGCTCGCCCGCCTTCTCGAAGATTATCCGCCCCGCGGCCGGGTCGGCGCTGGGCCAGCGCACATCCCAGGTGTCGAAGCGGGTGACCTGCCGGCGCTCACCGGAACGGGGGTCGTACGAGTAGATGTTGAAGGTCCCGTCGTCGTCGGAGTTGTAGTAGATCAGGTCACCGATCCACATGGGATCCCGCTGCGCCCGCTCTCGATCGGGTATGGGCACGGCGTCGTTGGCCTCGAGGTCGAAGATGACGAGCCGGTTCGCCGTCCCGCCGGAATACCGCTTCTCGGAGCGGAAGTCACGGAACTGGGGCGAGTAGACGATCTGCGTGCCGTCGGGGGAGAAGGCACCGGAGCCGGCCCGCGGCATCGGCAGGGCCTCGGCGGGGCCGCCGGCGGCGGCGACGGTGTAGAGGTTGGTCCTGGAGATGGACCATCCGTCGCGGCCTGAGCGGAACAGGATCCTGCTCCCGTCCGGCGTCCAGCCGTAGACCTGGTGCTCGTAGCCCCAGCGCTCGGCCCGTGGCCCGCCCGCCGGGTAGAAAGTGAGCTGTTGCGGCACGCCACCCGACGTGGGTACCACGTACACCTGCTCGTCGCCATCGTACTGGCCGGTGAAGGCTATGTGGTTCCCGTCGGGGGAGAACACGGGGAACAGCTCGAGCCCCGGGTGCGCGGTCACGCGCACGGCCACACCGCCCGCGGCGGGGACCGTCCAGATGTCACCGGCGTAGGTGAACGCCACCCGATCCCCGTTGATCGCCGGGAACCGGAGCAGCTTCGTCTGCGCCTCGACCGAGGCGGAGGCGAAGATCGCCACCAGCACGGCCATCAGGGGCAGCGTGAAAGCGTGATAGCGTCGTCGCATTCTGTCCATCCTGTGAGGGTTTACGCGCATAAGAAGGATGGCGCGAGTCGAGGTCCCAGGCAACCCGGCGCAAGGGCCGTCACGGCGGCCGGTCCCGGGCAGGCGGGCCGACGGGCTCAGTCGAAGAGGGAGAGCGTGTCCGGGTCGGGCCGACCGGTGGGATCGGCGGGCGGCTTGCCGTCGGCAGAATCCGGCTCCGAGTCGGGCGGAGCCCCCTCGTGGTGCTTGAAGAACTCGCGACCGAAGGACCGGGAGTAGTCGGTCCAACCCGGGTCGCTGGCCCTGACCAGGTCGATGGCCGGCTGGACCTTGGCGTCGGTGTCGTCGGCGTGGTGGAGGATCAGGGCCTCAATGGTGCGTGGCTCCCGCGGACTCTGCCACTCGTAGCGGCCCTGGTGTGCGGCTATCAGGTGCTCCACCAGACGGAGCCTGCTGTCGGGCACGTCGAGGCGACGTCCCGCCTCGTGGACCATCTCGAGGCCGAGCAGGACGTGGCCCAGGAGCTTGCCGGCTGTGGTGTAGGGGAACCCCGCCTCGATGGCTATCTCCTGGACCTTGCCGATGTCGTGGAGCAGCGCGCCGGTGACCAGCAGGTCCCGGTCCACGACCGGCCCGTAGTGGTCGGCCATGACCGTGCATAGGCCGGTCACGGAGACCGTGTGCTCCAGCAACCCCGCCACGTAGGCGTGGTGGTTCCGCTTGGCCGCGGGCGCCTGCCGGAACCACCGCCCGGTCGCGGTGTCGGGTCCGAGCAGGTGGCGGAGCAGCTTCTTCAGCGGCTGCTCCTTCACACTGGCCATATGCAGGTTGAGCGCCGCTTCCAGCTCCTCTGGGTCCCGGGGGCAGCGTGGGAGGAAGAGTCCCAGGTCCGCCGGGTCGACCTGGATCCGCTCCAGATGCTCCACCACCACCTGACGTTGACCCTGGAAGACCTCGACCCTGCCCCTGACGCCGACGTAGACTCCTGGCCGAGCCACGTTCGCCAATCTCTCCGCATCGTCCCAGACCCGGGCTTCAACGGTCCCGTGGAGGTCACTGAGTTGGAGCCGGAGGTAGGGCTTGTCGTGCCTGGTCCGCGCGGCGGCGGCGGCGGCCACACTGTAGCACGCGGTCACCCGGTCGCCTGCCTCGAGGGTCGCGGCAGGAGGCCAGGGCACCGCTGCGCCCGCCAGCCAGTCCCGCATGGACGGGAGCGGACTGGCGACCTGGTCAGGCATTCTTTCGCGCCTGCTGCCGCGCGTGATCCAGCCCCTGATCGGCGTCCCAGACCACCCGGCCGCCCACCACCGTGAGCCGGGCCCGGCCTTTGAGTTGGCGACCGGTGAACGGCGTGTTCCGGCTCTTCGAGACGAACCGCTCCGGGTCGACGGTCCACTGCTCCGCCGGATCGAAGGCGGTGACGTCGGCGGGCGCGCCGACCCTGAGGCTGCCGCCAGGGAGGTTGAAGGCCCGTGCGGGCGCCGTGCTCATCCGCTCGACGAGCTCGCTCAGCCCGAGCACGCCCTTCTCCACCAGCTCGGTGATGCCCAGGCCCAGCGCCGTCTCCAGCCCGACCAGTCCGAAGGGTGCGTCCTCGAACGCCTGCTCCTTCTCGTCGTAGTGGTGGGGCGCATGGTCGGTGGCGATACAGTCCAGGGTGCCGTCGCGCAGCCCCTCCCGGATCGCCTCCATGTCGTCGGCGGGTCGTAGCGGTGGATTGACCTTGGCATCGGTGCGGTACCCGATAACCGCCTCGTGGGTCAGGGTGAAGTGGTGGGGCGTGGCCTCAGCCGTCACCTGGACCCCCCTGGCCTTCGCGTTCCGGATGAGCTCGGCGCCATAGCGGGTCGATACGTGCTGCACGTGGAGGCGGCCGCCCGTCAGCTGTGCCAGGAGCAGGTCCCGGGCGAGCATCGCCTCTTCCGCCGCTGACGGGATCCCGGTGATCCCGAGCCGTGTCGCCACGATGCCCTCGTGCATCGACCCGTTCCGGGACAGGGAGAGATCTTCGCAGTGAGACGCCACCGGAATCCCGAACGTGTCAGTGTACTGAAGGGCCAGCCGCATGAGCCCGCTGTCGGAGACCGGGCGGCCGTCATCGGAGATGGCCACCGCGCCCGCGTCGACCATCTCGCCCACCAGTGCCAGCCGCTCGCCCTTCTGCCCCACCGAGACCGCGCCCACCGGATAGACCCGGGCAGCGCCGGCACGCCGGCCCTGTGCCGCCACGTAGCCAACGGCGGCCGGGTCGTCAATGGGCGGTTCTGTGTTGGGCATGGCACAGACGGCGGTGAACCCGCCCACCACTGCCGACCAGGCGCCGCTGGTGATGGTCTCCTTGTGCTCGCCACCAGGTTGACGGAGGTGGACGTGCAGGTCGATCAGCCCCGGGGCGACGACGAGCCCCGAAACGTCCCGCACCTCCGCATCCCCGCCCGCCTGGATGTCGGTGCCCAGCTCGGCGACGGCGCCGTCAACCAGCAGCAGGTCGACGACCTGGTCGATCCCCTGGCTCGGGTCGATCACCCGGCCACCCTTGAGTACAATCGTTCGCTCAGCCATGTGCGCCGTCCACCTTCGCCGCCTCCGCCTTCTCCGGCTCGCCGCCGGCGAGCAGGTATAGAACCGCCATGCGCACCGCCACCCCGTTGGTCACCTGGTCGAGGATGACCGACTGGGGGCCGTCCGCAACGTCGCTGTCGATCTCCACGCCCCGGTTCATGGGCCCGGGGTGCAGGACCAGCAGCTCACCGGGCGCCGCCTGGACCCGTTCCCGGGTCAGGCCGAACACGCGATTATATTCCCGCAGGCTCGGCACGTAGCCAGCCTGCATCCGTTCGAGCTGGAGCCGGAGCACGTTGAGCACATCGGCCCACTCGATGGCCTCCTCGATCCGGGCGAACACCTTCACCCCCATCTCCTCTATGGCTGCCGGGAGCAGGGTCCGGGGCCCGCACACCCCGACTTCCGCGCCCAGGGTGCGGAGCCCGAAGATGTTGGACCGGGCGACGCGGGAGTGGAGTATGTCACCCACAATGCACACCTTCACGCCCTCGAGCCGGCCCACGTGGTCCCGGATCGTCAGCATGTCCAGCAGCGCCTGGGTCGGGTGCTCGTGCCTGCCGTCACCCGCGTTGATCACGTTGGACGGGATCCGCTCGGCAAGGAACTGGGCCGAGCCCGACGAGCCGTGGCGCATCACCACCATGTCGATGCGCATGGCCTCAAGGTTCCTGGCCGTGTCCACCAGCGTCTCCCCCTTGACCACGCTCGAACCCGAGCTGGCGATGTTCACCGTGTCGGCGCTCAGGCGCTTCTCGGCGAACTCGAACGAGACCCGGGTCCGGGTGGATGGCTCGAAGAAGGCGTTGACGATGGTCTTGCCTCGCAGGACCGGGACCTTCTTGATCTGCCGCTCGCTGATCTCCTTGAACGCCTCCGCGGTGTCCAGTATGGCCCGGAGCTGGTCGGCGGTGAGGCTTTCCAGGCCGACCAGGTCCTTGCCCAGTGCGGTGTTCGGCGGCATGACTACCCTCCCTGCGGCGCCAGTTCCACGGCGAGCCGACCGTCCAGCTCGGGAACCAGCACGTCGATGGTCATCCCTTCCGGTACGTCCAGGTGGCGACCCACGATGTCCGGCTGGATGGGAAGCTCCCGGCCGCCCCGATCCACCAGGACGCACAGGAGTATCCGGCGAGGTCGGCCGAAATCCGCCAGCTCGTCCATGGCGGCCCGGGCGGTGCGTCCCGTGAAGGCCACATCGTCGATGATCACTACCACCCGATCGTCGATGCCCCCCTCCGGCAGCCGAGTCTCACCCACCACCGGGCGGGGACCGATCGCCATCAGGTCGTCTCGGTAGAGTGTGATGTCCAGGGATCCCACCACCGGGCGGTGGTCCTCAGCCTTGCTGATCTCATCGGCGATGCGGTGGGCCAGCTGCACACCGCGTCGGTGGATCCCCACCAGAGAGAGAGCCTCCGTGCTGACGCTCTTCTCGATGATCTCGCGAGCCATCCGGGCCAGTGCCCGCTCGACCGCCCGCTCGTCCAGTAACTGCTGTCTGTCTGATGCCATTTCCGGCGTTGCAAGAGTGCGTTCGAGGTAGCCGACGGCAAGGTATCCGGGCGGACGCGGAGCGTCAACGCCGGTGGCAGGGACGCGACTGTAACTGTGGCGACCGGCGAAGGCACGCCTGAGCGGCTGGCCTGGCCGCCGGTCCTGCCATATCTTCCGGCCCCGTAACTGACCCTCATGCCAACAGGAGTCATGGACGCGATCAATGTCGATCCGGGGTGGCTCAGCCTTGTTCCGCCCCTCGTAGCTATAGCCCTTGCCCTTCTCACCCGAGAAGTCATCCTCTCCCTCTTCGCCGGCATCTGGCTCGGCGCGCTGTTCGTCGTGGGGTTCAACCCGCTGGACGCCACAATGACCAGCCTGGAGGACTTCATCCTGGATCCGCTGACGGACCGCGACCACATGGCCATCGTGCTGTTCAGCCTAATGCTGGGCGGGATGGTCGGGGTGGTGGCCCGGAGCGGAGGCGCCCAGGGCGTGGTGGAGTCGCTGCGGCCGTGGGCCACCACGCGGCGGCGGGGCCAGATAATCACCTGGGTGTCCGGCCTTATCATCTTCTTCGACGACTACGCCAACACCCTGATCCGCGGGAACACCATGCGTCCCATGACGGACGACCTGCGGATCTCACGTGAGAAGCTGGCGTACATCGTGGACTCGGTGGCGGCGCCCATCGCCGTGATCGCGCCCATCTCCACCTGGGTCGGCTTCGAGATCTCTCGGATCCAGGATGCCATGGCCACCACGGCGGCCCAGGTGGTGGAGCCCGAGCTACAGGCGCAGCTGTTGGCGGGTGCCGCCAACCCGTTCAACGTCTTCCTCCATTCGATCCCGTACCTGTTCTACCCGATCTTCGCCATGATGCTGGTCCTGATGATCGCGCTGACGGGGCGGGAGTTCGGACCCATGCACGCGGCGGAGCAGCGAGCGGTGCGGGGTGAAGGCCTGTATCGCCCCGGCGCCACGCTGGCCGCGGACGTGGACTCACTCCTGGGCGAGGCGGGGGAGGATGTGCCGCACCGCTGGTACAACGCCCTGATCCCAATCGCCACCGTCGTGGTGGTGGCGCTGGCGGCGCTCTGGTACACGGGTGCCGAGGCGCTGGCTGGCCAGGAGTTCGGGATCCGGGAGGTGGTGGCGGCGGCTGACCCGTTCAGTGCCCTGCTGTGGGCCTCGTTCTCCGGCGGCGTCATGGCGATGATCCTGGCGGTGGCCCAGCGGATCCTGACCATCCGGGACGCCCTGGGCTCGTGGGTGGGCGGTATGCGGGCCATGCTCATGGCCGTGGTCATCCTGGCCCTGGCCTGGGGCCTGGGCGCCACCACCGGCGCGCTGGGCACTGGCCCGTACCTGGCTGCGCTGTTGGGCGAGGCGCTGCCCCTGTGGTCACTCCCGCTGCTGGTCTTCGTAGTGGCGGCGCTCACCGCCTTCTCCACGGGCACGTCCTGGGGGACCATGGCCATCCTGTTCCCGGTGGTGGTCCCGCTGGCGGTGGCCATGGGGGCTGGCGTCGGGTTCGAGGCAGGACACGACTACGTGATCATGCTGGGCGCCATCAGCTCGGTCATGGCGGGCGCGGTCTTCGGCGACCACGCATCGCCCATCTCCGATACCACGGTGATCAGCTCCATGGCTTCGGCCTGCGACCACATCGACCATGTCCGGACCCAGCTCCCCTACGCGCTGCTGGCCGCGGTGGTGGCCATGCTGGTCGGGAACCTGCCCACGGCCATCTGGGGCTTGAACCCCCTGATCTCGATCCTGCTGGGCCTGGTACTGATCTACCTGGCGGTGCGGTTCCTGGGCCGACCTGTGGAGGGCGACGACGAGGAGCTGTCGGAACCGCCCGCCGCCAGGTCAGCCTCGGCGTAGCCTGTCAGCTCGACGTAGCCGTGACCGGCCACGGGCTCAGCGCCCCGGCGGCCGGTCACGGTGACGGCCCCTTCCCAGTACCGGAACGATAGGTCCACCTCCTGGTCGGCCAGCACGGGCTGGACCCGTAGCTCCAGGTCGAGCCGTGGCACCTGAAGCAGCCAGGCGGAGGGGTAGGTGCCACCGCGCGGACTGCGCCAGCGGCCGGTCGCCACGAGCACCAGGTCGTCCGCACCGAGCCCCACGGTGGTCCCGTCGGCGTGCACGAAGGAGCCGCGGCTGAGGGGATCGGTCTCGCCGTCGTGGCGGCGAAGCCGGTATACCATGAGCTCAGTGAGGTCGTCCAGCTGGATGGAGAACCAGTCCCAGCCCTCGAGCTCCGGGCCCAGGGCGCTCGTGCCCCATTCACGGTCCAGCCATGCCCAGCCCTCCACCTCGACGGGCTCGTCCTGTACGGCCACGGCACCGCGGGCCGCGAGACGGGTGAGTGAGTAGTAGTACGAGGCGTTGCCCGGCTCCGGACCTTTCTGGCTCAACCCCTCATCTCCTTGGAGCACCGGCGGCTTGGCGGACTCCAGTACCAGGTCCAGGACGACCCCGTCCTGTGCCGCCCGCAGGCGCACGGGCGGCACAGGCCGGCCCGCTTCGTGGTCCCAGACCGACTCCACCACCCAGTCGCTCACGTGCACCTGGAACGGCTCGGCCCGGGCCCCGGCCAGCCCGACGGCGCCCCGGTCGAAGCGCTCGAAGGCGAAGAACCGGCCAGCCACCACGTCGGTCAGGGCGAAATGGGCCATGAACGCCTGGTTCGTCGCCCAGTCGGACTCCACGCTGCTGGCCCCTGGCCGCAGTGCGTTCCGGAAGAAGGTCAGCTGGAAGCCGAAGGCCCGGCCGTCCCGTGCCCGCAGGTTACCGGTGTAGTACCACCATTCGTGGCGGAATTCCGGGTGAGGCCCGTGATCGGCGGGGAACTCGAACACCCTCGGCCGGTCGGCGCGGGCGAAGCCGACGGTGTCGGCGTCTGCCAGGATCTCGGTCACCGACAGCGTAGCCCGGGCCGGGCCCGTGTCCTGACAAGCGCTGACGGCTGCCAGCAGGCCGAGACCGAGGCCCAGGTGCGGGGCCGCGAACCGGCCGCGGGCCCTCGGACCGACGCGCGCCTTCGAACCCGTGCGTGCTATCGTGCTCATTCGCCCCTCAACGCCTCCGCCGGTGACGTCCTGGCCATGCGCCAGGCGGGGTAGAGGCCGGCCAGGAGGGCGGCGGTCAGGGCCAGTGCCATGGCCTGGAGGATGAGGTCGGGCGGCGCGCTCATGTCTATGGACCAGCCGAATGACCGGCGATTGACGAACTCGATCATGAGGACGCCCAGGCCCAGCCCCAGGGGGAGCGCCATCATTCCAGCGGCCAAGCCCATGATACCGGTCTGGGACGCGACCATGGTCCACACCTGCCCTGGCGTGAGGCCGTTGGCCCGGAGCACGCCCAGCTCCCGGACTCGCTCGAACTGGAGCGCCATGAGAGCACTGAGCACGCCGACGAAGGCCACGATCAGGGCCAGGAACCTCAGGACCTGGGTGATGGCAAATGTCTGATCGAATACCGACAGCGAGACTTCCGCCAGCCGGTGATTCGACCGGATGTTGAGGGGCTGGATCCCAGCGGTGGCGGCCTGGAGCCGGTTGATGACCTCGTCCCGGTCGGCACCGGGCTCGAGGATCAGGGCCATGGTGGTCACGGTGGGGTCATCCCAGCGTTCGCGGTAGCCGGAGTAGCTGATCATGACCAGGCCCCGGTCCGAGCCGTAGTCGCGGAAGACGCCGGCGATGGGCAGCGACTCCGGCCCCCGCTCGGTCTGCAGGGTCAGGGTGTCCCCCACCTGGGTCCGTCGATGGTGGGCGAAGGGTTCGGATACGAGGAGTACCGATCCCTCCACGAACGGCTCCCAGAGCTCCGCGACGTCGCCGTCCAGGAAGGTGAAGTGGTCGCGCAACCGGCTGTCGATGCTGATGCCCATGAGGTCTACTGGGCCCGCCGGTGTGGGTACCGTCACCTCCCGGTAGCGCCTGACCTCGGCAACCGCCGGATCATCGCCCAACACGGCCACCGCGCGGAGGTCCAGGGTGCTCGTGAGGGCGCCCGCGGGCCGCACTGCCGAGATGTAGACATCGGCGGAAAGGGTGATGTCGAGCCAGTCCACCAGGCTGCGCCGGAAGCTGCCGATCATGATCCCGATCCCGATGGTGACGGCCACGGCCACCGTTAGAGTAGCGATAGCGGGACCGGTCCGGCTCATACTCGCGGCCACACCGCTGGCGGCCATGCGTCCCAGGACACCCAGCACCGCACCCGCCGCAGGTCGGAGCAGGCGCATGAGCAGCACAGTCACCTGGGGTGTGAGCAGTGCGGCGCCGAGGATGACACCGAACAGGCCGACGAAGCTCGTTTCCACGCCCGTCGCCACGACCAGGACCAGCATGCCCACGGCCGCCAATGTCAGTCCCGCCAGCGAGAGAAGCGGCAGTCGACGGCGCAGTCCCGCCTCCAATTCGGACCGGAGCAGCGCGGCCCGGGGCTCGGTCATGGCCGCCTCGAAGGCGGGTGGTGCCGCTGCCGCCAGTGTGCCCACGATGCCGAGGGCGGCTGCCGCAGCCAGCGTAGCCGGTGAGATCACCAGCTCCCGCACCGTGACCACGAAGTACAGGTCCTCGATGGTACGGGTCACCAGCCGGAGCAGCCCGCTCCCCAGGGCCAGGCCGAGGATCAGGCCCAGAGCTGCGCCTACCAGTCCCAGGATCGCGGCCTCGCCCAGGACCAGGCCGAAGACCTGGCGCCGGGACGCGCCCAGGGCGCGGAGGGTGCCCAGCAGTCGACGTCGCTGGACCACCGAGAAGGTTACGCTGTTGTAGATCAGGAATACGCCGAAGATCAGGGCCAGCATGCTGAGGGCCCGGAGGTTGAGGTCGAAGGCCCTGGTCATGTCCTGGAGGGCTCCAGCCGCGGCGCCCGCCACCACGATCGTGCCGCCGGGTCCCAGCGCGGCGGCCGCGTCCGCAACGGCGGCATCCGACTCCAGGATCAGGTCCACCCGGTCCAGCCCCCGCCTGCCCAGGACCGCCTGCGCCGTGCCTACATCCATGACCAGCAGGTTCTCGAGACCCAGCCTGCTCGCCTCGTCCGCCGGGTCGAGGAGCCCGGCCACCCGTACGCTGTCCCGGCGCCCGGCCACCTCCACACCCAGCCAGTCCCCTCCGTCGAGCGCCAGCACGGCGGCGGTGGAGCTGGTCAGGAGCGTGGTCCGGTCGCCGATCAGGACCGATGCGTGCCGGCGGTCGTCGCGGTCGCCGCTGTAGCGCCGGAACGGGGCCTCCGCGAAGGGATCGACCCCCAGGACCCGCAAGACCGCGGGTCCGCCCGGGCCGCGGGCCACCACCTCACCCTCGACCACGGGCGCGGCGGCGGTGACACCTGCCACCGAGCGGAGCCGGCGGTAGGCACCATCATCCAGGCCGGCCGGCCCCGCCTCGGCCCGGTGCGTGGACCTGCCCGCCACCGTCTCTGCCGACAGCGTGAAGCCGACCCTGGCGCTGGAGACGGCCAGGTCCACGGCCAACACCACCGCCACACCTAGTCCCACGCCCAGGATGGCCAGGCCCGTCTGCCAGCGGTGGACCCATAGGTGGCGGACGCTGGCACGGCGGAGGAGCGTCATGGCGTCGACAGCTTTCCGTCCCTGAGGACCAGGACGCGGTCCGCCATAGAGACCGCTTCTTCGCTGTGCGTCACGATCAGGAGCGTCTTGCCCGCCCCGCGGGCCAGGCGCTCGAGCAGGGCCAGGATGCTCCGGCCAGTGTCCCGGTCCAGGTTGCCCGTGGGCTCGTCCGCCAGGACCACCGCCGGGTCGTGGGACAGCGCCCGGACGACTGCAACGCGCTGCTGCTCACCCCCCGACAGGCGATCCGGGTACTCGCCTGCCCTGTCGACCAGCCCCACCTCCGCCAGCAGCGACAGCGCCCGGCGCCGGGCCGCGGCCGTGTCCCTGCCGCTCAGCTCCAGTGGCAATAGAAGGTTCTCCTCCACCGTCAGCGTCGGGATCAGGTTGAAGAACTGGAAGACGAAGCCGATCTGGTCCCTCCGGAACAGCGTCCGCTCCCGCTCGTTCAGAGCCGTCAGGGCTACGCCGCCGACCCGGACAGCCCCGGCCGTGGGAAGGTCAATGCCGCTCACCAGGTTCAGGAGCGTGGTCTTGCCCGATCCGCTGGGGCCCAGGAGCACCACGATCTCCCCATCCGCCGCCCACAGGTCCAGGTCCCGGAAGACGACTCGCTCACCGCCCGCATCCACGTACGCCTTCGTCAGCCCTGCCAGCTCGATCATCGCCCCGTAGTAACCTGGTGTCTCGATGCCGAAACCCCCGCTGCACGGGAGCGGCGAAACATAACTCGTAACCAGCGGCTACGGGTACGGGGCACACCCATGCGCAGGGGCCCGACCGCCGTGCGGCCGGGCCCCGTACACGATCAGTGGACCAGCAGCTCAGGTGGTGAAGGAACTACCGCACCCGCACCCGCCGCTGGCGTTCGGGTTCTTGAACGTGAAGCCCGAGCCCATCATGGTCGTCACGTAATCGATCTCCACCCCGTCCAGGTACTGCCCGCTGAACGGATCGACAAACAGTCGGAGCCCGCTCAGGTCCACCACCTCGTCGTCGCTCTGGGGCTCGTCCTCGATGTTGAGCCCGTACTGGAATCCGGAGCACCCGCCGGGCAGAACCGCCACCCGCAAGCCGGCCGTGTCCGCAGCGCCCTGCTCCTCCATGAACTTCTGCACCTCCGCCGCCGCGTTGGGCGTGACCGTTATGGTCATTGATCCTCCTGGTCGTGTGCTGTTCTACAAGCTCCTGGATCAGTGCTTACACCGGGCTCCGGCGCATGTTTCGCGCCCGGGTCAGCGGTCTGTGAGCCTGCCCCTACTACCGAAACCCGGGGCGCGCAGGATGAGGTCCGCGGCGTCGGCCAGGTGGTCGGCCACGACGACACCGTCGGGCATGCGGCGAGCCTCATCGGCACCGTAGCCGGTGCGTACCAGGACGGCGAGCCCGCCGAAGAGACCTGCCGTCTCCACGTCCCGGAGCCGATCGCCCACCCACACTGAAGTGGCCAGCTCCAGCCCGTGCTCGGCGGCAGCTTGCCTGTACAGTCCCGGCGCAGGCTTCCTGCAAGCGCAGGGGCCGGTGTACTCAGGATGGTGCGGGCAATGGTAGCTGCCCAGTACGGTGACACCCCGGTCGGCCAAGAGATCCTCCACCCTCTGCTGGACCGCCTCGAAGTCGGCGAGGTCGTAGAGACCTCGGGCAATGCCGGATTGGTTCGTGACGATCACTATCCGGTAGCCTGCCCTCTCCAGAGCGGCCAGCCCCTCCACGGCACCGGGCAGGAGCTCCACGCCGGCCGGGTCGGCCAGGTAGCCTCGCTCCCGGATGACGGTGCCGTCCCGGTCCACGAACAGGGCACGGATCACGGCCTGCTCCCGATCACAGATCCGGCGGGTCGGGTGCTGAGAGCGCGGCGACGACGGCTGCCACCAGAGCGTCGTCTTCCTGAGGCAGGACCGTCCGCGGGTCCAGCAGCAGCGAGTCTTCGGCGATCCTGGCCACGACGGGAGGGTCACCGTCCCGGAGCCGGGCCGCCAGCTCGCTAGCTCCCGTCTCACCAGGTAACACCACCACCAGGCACGTGGCGAGCTCCACGCCCGGGTAGGCGCCACCACCCACGGCTGACTGGCCCGGCGCGGTCACGGCAATAACGCCTCGCTCGCCGAGGCGGGCAGCCATACCGGCAGCCCGCTGCGCCAGGTGCTCGGGCGTCTCCGCCAGCATCCGGAGCACAGGGACCTGGGAGCGGGCGCTGTCGGGATTTCGATACAGGGCCAGCGTGGCCTCGAGAGCCGCAAGGGCGAGCTTGTCACAGCGGATGGCACGAAGCAGCGGGTTGCGGCGCATGCGGTCCAGCAACTCGGCTTTGCCCAGGATGATCCCCGCCTGCGGCCCGCCCAGCAGCTTGTCTCCGCTCATGGTGACCACCTGGGCCCCGTCCTCCAGCGTCTGGCGGGCGGTAGGCTCCAGGGGCAGACCGAGCTCACCGAGGTCCAGCACGGCGCCGGAGCCCAGATCGTGGAGCAGGGGCACGCCGCTCCGGCTAGACAGCCCTGCCAGCTCGGCCACGCCCGCCTCCTTCGTGAAGCCCTCGATACGGAAATTGGACCGGTGGACCTTGAGCAACAGCCCCGTATCGGGGCCCAGCGCCTGCTCGTAATCGCCCAGGTGGGTCCGGTTCGTGGTGCCGACCTCCCGCATCAGGGCGCCGCTCCAGGCCATGATCTCGGGGATCCGGAACGACCCGCCGATCTCCACCAGCTCGCCCCTGCTGACCACGGCCTCGGCGCCGGCGGACAGCGTGTTGAGCACCAGCACGACGGCGGCGGCGTTGTTGTTCACCACCAGGGCCGCCTCCGCCCCGGTCAGCTCCCGCAGCAAGGACACGCAGTGGTCGTGACGCGAGCCACGGGATCCCGTCGCCAGGTCGTATTCGAGGGTAGTGTAACCGGCGGCTTCCGCCACAGCTCCACGGGCTGCGTCCGCCAACGGCGCCCGGCCCAGGTTGGTGTGGAGGACCACACCAGTGGCGTTGATCACCCTGCGGAGCGACCGCCGGTCCGCCGCGTCGATCCGGGCGGCCACGGCCCGGGCGTACCAGGCCGGCGCTGCGGGAGGATCGCCGGCCCCGTCTCCGCCATCGACCCGCGCCGAGGCCTCCCGCACCTGGGTCTGCACCGCGCGGATCATGGCGGCAACCCGGTCCCGTCCCGCCCGCTCTATGAGCCCCCGGAACTCGGCCGAGGCAAGGAGCGATTCCACCGCCGGGATCGATCGCCGGGCGTCGGTCATGGTGGCGACCTGGTCGGTCGTGATAGTCCGTCCGGCGGCGGCGCGCTAGTCGGCTGCGGCTGGCCGGCGGGAGGTGCGGCATCGGGATCGGGCGGGTCTGGATCCGGCTGCTCAGGCTGCTCCGGCTCTACGGGCGTGCGGAAGTCGGCCGTGCCCCCGCCGCCAGCCAGGCCGTGGATGTTGACCACGTCCTCCACCACCACGAAGTAGCCGGTCTCGTAATCCAGCACGGAGTCCAGAAGGAGCACCAGCTCCCGCGCTGGTAGCGGCGTGCGGGTCTCACGGCCTCGGGCTCCCACTCCGGGTTGACGACGGGCGAGGGCATCCAGGGACTCGTCCGGTTCCGCGTCCAGGGTGTCGGCTGCGGCTCGGGCCGCCTCCTCCGCCGCGGCCGCATCCACCGCACGCAGGGAGTCCAGCCGGGTGCCATGGAACAGCGTCCCGCCGGTGACGAAGGTGCTATCGTCCAGGAGGTAGATCCTGGCGGTGCCCGGCAACGGGCCGCCGGTGGCAGCGAAATAGTCATCGAAGCCCAGCTCCAGCTTGGTGGAGTCGATGACTGCGGCCCTCACCAACCGCGCCGGCGTCGTGTCCCGGGGCAGCAGCTGCATCTCCACCACCACTGTGTCCTCGGCCACCAGGGCGAACCGGGTACTGTCTTGCGGCTCGGTGAAATCGACCTGCCTGTCACGGTCCTCGTCCAGCCACGCGCGCAGCTCGTAGCTGCCAGCGGGTATGTGGCGCAGCGCGAAGAACCCCGCCGAGTCCGTCAAAGCCACGTACGCATGGCGGGAGTCCTGGTGCAGCGCCTCGACCCGGGCGCCTTCCACGGGCCGACGGGTGAGCCGATCCTCGACGAACCCCGCAACCGCCGTCTCGGGGATGGCGGGACCCGTGGAGAACACCAGCTCTATCGGCTCGTCCAGCACGTTGTTGAAGAGGTCGCGCAGCACCGGCAGCACCTCGACCCGATAGACCAGGCCAGGCTGCCAACCACCGGCCACTGAGACCTGAACCTCGCGCCGGCCACGTCGCACCCGGACCTGGCCGGTCTCGGGCGACACGATCACCGCCTCATCCCACTCCCGCACCCCCTCCAACCGCTCGCTCAGCCGTTCGTCGAAGCTGATCACCACTGGCCGGTCAAGCTCCGTCACCACGCTGTGCGGGGCCGGACGGACCGCAACCACCTGGGGCGGCCGCTCGATGGGCGGACCGCCCGTAGGCTGCCTGGGCTGCGCACAGCCCACCAGCACGGCGACCGCCGCCACCAGAAGCAGAACTGCCTTCATCCAAGCCCCTCCAACTTGCGGGACAGGCGCTCCCGCTGGTCTGCCAGGCTCCCTTCCTTCTCCCGCTCCCGCGCGACCACCTCCGCCGGCGCACGCGTCACGAACTGCTCGCTACCCAATCGGACCCTGGTGGACGTGAGCAGACGCTCGATCCGGCCCAGCTCGTCCCGCAGACGCTCCCGCTCCCGGTCCACGTCGATCAGCTCCTCCAGCGGGAGGAACAGCTCGGCGCCCGAGCGCAGGACCGCGTGCGCACCGGCGCCACGACCACCGCCCGGCGCGCCACCGTCATCCCCGCCGCCGCCAGCGTATTCCACCACACCCACGCCCGCCAGGCGGCGCAGCGACCGCTCCTCGGTGGCCAGGGCCGCCTGCAGCACGTCCGGCGTGTCGACGAGAGCTACGGACACCTCCGCCCGGGCAGGCACGTCATACTCGGATCGGAGCCCGCGGACCACGGAGATAAGCTCCTGGAGCGCCCGCATCTCCGCCTCCGCGTCGTCGTCCTCCCGCTCCGGCCGGGGCACTGGCCATGAAGCAACCATGAGCGACGGCGCTCGAGCCTCGCCCCCCGGGCACGGCAGCCGCCGCCACAGCGCCTCGGTGATGAACGGCATGATGGGATGTAGTAGCCGGAAGACGCCGTCCAGGACCGCCACCAGCGTGGCCTTGGCCGCCTCGCGGCTGCCCTCACCCGCCTCACCCTGCATGCGCGGCTTGATCAGCTCCAGGTACCAGTCAGCCACCTCGCCCCAGAAGAAGGCGTGCAACGCCTCAGCCACCTCGTGCAGACGATACGACTCCAGGGCCGCGTCCACCCGCCCGGTGGTCTTGCTGAGGCGCGACAGGATCCAGCGGTCCGCCAGCTCCAGCTCGCCAGCGACGTCCTCGGGACGCTTCACCGACTCGGTGCCCAGGTTCATCAAGGCGAATCGACCGGCGTTCCACAGCTTGTTCGAGAAGTTACGACCAGGGGCGAAAGCCTCCTCCAGGTTCTCGTAGTTCAACTGGATGTCCGTTCCCACCGCCGCGCCCGCCACCACGGTATAACGGAGGGCGTCGGCGCCGAACCGCTCCACCACCTCCAGCGGGTCGATCCCGTTGCCCAGGGACTTCGACATCTTACGGTTGTGGTGGTCTCGGACCGTGGCATGCAGCACCACGTCCCGGAACGGCGCCTCGCCCATGAACTCATACCCCGCCATGATCATCCTGGCGACCCAGAAGAACAGGATCTCCGGCGCCGTGGACAGCGTGTGCGTCGGGTAGAAGGCCTTCAGGTCGGCCGTGTCCTCAGGCCAGCCCAGCGTGGAGAACGGCCAGAGCCAGCTCGAGAACCAGGTGTCCAGAACGTCCGGGTCCTGCTCCAGCGAACCACTCCCACACCCGGGACAGCTGCTGGGGTCCTCCCGGGCCACGATCGTCTCGTGACACCCTTCCGCCTGGCAGTACCAGACGGGGATGCGATGACCCCACCAGAGCTGGCGGCTTATGCACCAGTCCCTGATGTTCTCGAGCCAGCTCTCGTAGACGCCGCGCCAGTGCTCGGGAGTGAACCGGACCTGGCCCTCCCTGCTCGCCTTCAGCGCGGGCCGCGCCAGGGGCTCCATGCGCACGAACCACTGCTCGCTGAGACGAGGCTCCACCACCGTGTCGCACCGGTAGCACCGGGGCACCGAGTGCGTGTACTCCTCGACGCGGTGCAGGAGGCCCTGCTCCTTCAACGCCTCCACCACCCGCTGGCGCGCCTCGAAGCGGTCCATGCCCCTGAATGCCGGCGGCACGGCGTCGCTCATGGTGCCGGACGGCGTCAGCACATCGATCTCCTGCAGGTGGTGGCGACGGCCGATATCGAAGTCGTTCGGATCGTGGGCCGGCGTGACCTTGACCGCACCGCTCCCGAACTCGCGGTCCACCCAATCGTCCTCGATGACGGGGATCCGGCGGCCGGTCAGCGGCAGCTCGACCTGGCGGCCCACCAGCCCCGCGTACCGCTCGTCCTCCGGGTGGACGGCCACGGCGGTATCGCCGAGCATGGTCTCCGGCCTGGTAGTGGCGACCACCACGTATGGACGGCCATCAGCGAGCTGTGGCAGACGGTCCGCGTGCTCCGGTTCGGGGACCGGGTAGCAGAGATGGTAAAGCTTTCCCTCCACCTCCTCGGACTCCGCCTCCTCGTTGGACAGGGCCGTGAGGCACCGGGGGCACCAGTTGATTATGTAGTTGCCCCGGTAGATCAAGCCCTTCTCGTAGAGTTGGACGAAGACCTCGCGCACGGCCCGCGACAGCTCCGGCTCCAGGGTAAACCGTTCACGGCTCAGGTCGAAGGAGCAGCCGGTGGCCTGGAGCTGGCGGATGATCTGCGGGCGAGTCTCGTCCACCCATGACCAGACCCGGCGCAGGAACCCATCACGACCCAGGTCCTGCCGTGTCAGCCCCTCCTGGGCGAGCTGTCGCTCCACCACGTTCTGCGTGGCGATGCCCGCGTGGTCGGTGCCCGGCACCCACAGGGCTTCCCGGCCCTGCATGCGCCGCCACCGGATCAGCAGGTCCTGGAGAGTGTTGTTCAGCCCGTGGCCCATATGCAGGACCGACGTCACGTTCGGCGGTGGGATGACGATCACGTACGGATCCCGTGCCCCTTCGAGCACGGCCTCCGCGGACGCGCCGAAGTAGCCCGCCTCCAGCCACTCCTGATAGAGCGGCCGCTCGATCCCTGCGGGATCATAGGTCCTCGATAGTGGCTCAGTCATAGCTTGCAACTCTAACACGAAAAGCGGTCCGACCGCTACCGGCCGGACCGCGAGGGGCGAGGGCTGGAGCCGCGGGCCTCAGCCCTGCTCCTCCGCCTCCTCCCCCGTCTCTCCATCCGGCCCGCTCTCCGGCCTCGACTCCTTTGGCGTCGAGATCGGCCGCGGTGATGGGTCCAGTCCGGCCTCCCGTATCGCGTCCTCATCGCCCGGCTTCACGAGCGGGTCGTCCACCGCCGCCGCTCCCGAGACCGGGTGCGGCGGCGAGTCGGGCGGGTCATCCACCCGCCCCACGTCCAGCTCGCGCTCGAGAATCTGCTGCTTGTCACTCGGTCGCGCCGGATCCGTGGCGGGCGAGTGCCGCGGCGAACCCATCCCCACACCCATCCCGTAGTGCTTCCGCTCCCGCAGCGCCGGATCCCCGTCGTCCCGGCGTTGCCGTGTGACCTGCCTGTGTGCCTCCTCCTCCTCGATCCGGAGTCGGTTCACCACCGTATAGACACCGGTAGTGCGGTGCGCGATCCCTACCGCCCGGTCCGCCTCACCTCGATCCCGGACGGACCCGCTCAGCTCGACCACTCCTTCGGCAATGGCGTCCACCTCGACCCGACGCCGGGAAAGCTTCGGATCGTCGCGGAACGCGTCTGCCACATCCTGCGCCGAACCGCGGGGCTCGGCCCACCGGTCCAGTTCATCTTCCAGGGCCGGGGACCTCCGCCGCCACAACCAGAACCCAGCCGCCACTCCCGTCGCTACACCCGCCGAGATCCCGAGTGCGGTCAAAAGATTCTTCCTGCCACTTTCCTGCATCATCCTCTGCGCTCCTGGTTCGTATTGATACCAATCCCAGGAAGTGCAAGGCACGAGCCATGAATCCGCGGCCCGTCGAGCGTCACCGCCGACAGCCACGACCGCGACTCACCCGCCGCCGGGGTCCGCACCCCGCCGCTCGTTCCGCTCCCGGTCCCTCCGCTCCCGGATGGCGCGGACCCGCTGATCGAAGCTCTCCAGGAACTCGGCACGGTCGAGCTGGGTTTCCAGCTCGTACCAGAGAGCCTGCCGCGCTTCCGCCTCCATGTCGGTGGGGAAATACACCGGCAATGGCAGCGTCACCGAGCCCAGGTGAATCTTGCCGGGACTGATGCCCCAGCGTCCGCCCTTGGCGTCCTCCACCGTCCAGTCACGTGCCCTTATCGCCCGCTCCGTCTCCGCCAGCGCCGAATCGCTCAGCATCTCGATCGCCGCCGCCACCCGCTCCTGGACCTCTCCCAGGCTCGGTTCACGGGGCAGCACCACGAGCGGTCGCCATAGCCGCGGGTCCACGACCCTGGGTTCCAGCCGCTCGGCCGGGCTCCTCCGCTGCACAGGCGCCGGCTCCTCGGGCGCAACTTCAACGGGCGTCGCCGGGTCCGGGCGCGGCAGCGGCTCCGGCACCGGATCAGGCGTGACCTCTACCGTCTCGACCTCCGACAGGGCCACCGCTTGCAAACCGCGCTCCCGCTCCGGCAGACGCACCTCCCGTTCGTCGGGGACGTAGGCCACCTCCGGGTCGAGCCACCTGCCTGCCAGTGGGATCAGCAGCAGGTGTACGACGAGGGAGACCCCGAGCGCCACGAGCAGGACACGGCGCTCCCGCACACGGCGCTCATGGACGGGACGACGCCGGGATCTGGCGGGCCTGGGTCGCGGGAGATGAATCATGTTGCTGGTGATAACCCAGCCCCGTCTCTCCGTTCCTCAGCAACCGCCCGCTCTAGAATGGTGATCGGAACGGCCAGTGGGCCCTTTTAGCGACGGATGACGCGGCCGAGCCGTGTGGCCGCCTCCGCCAGCCGCTCCTCGCCCGCCGTCAGCGCCAGTCGCAGGAAGCCCTCGCCCCCACCACCAAGAGCCGCTCCCGGCATCACCACCACACCCTCAGCTTCCAGGGCCCTGAGGGCGAAGGACTCGGACGGCTCCCCTCCGGGGACCGGGACCCAGAGGTACATGGTGGCGGCAGGCGGCTCCACATCGAAGCCGACAGCACGCAGGGCGGCCACCGCCGCGTCGCGGCGCCGCCGGAAGACCTCTACATTGGCCGGGACCCAGTCGTCGTAATGATCGATCGCCGCCTTCGCCCCGGCCTGCACCGCCATGAAGTGCCCCGTGTCCGTGAAGGTCTTGACCCGCTGAAGGGCCGCTATGATCGCCGCGTTGCCCACGGCCCAGCCCACCCGCCAGCCGGTCATGTTGAAGGTCTTGGAGAACGAGTGGAACTCGATGGCCAGGTCCCCTGCCCCGTCGATCTGGAGGATGCTGGGCGGCCGGTAGCCATCGAACGCTATCTCGCTGTACGCGTTGTCGTAGCAGAGGACGGCATCTCGCTCCCGGCACCATGCCACCGCCTCCTCGAGGTAGGATAGAGGCGCCGCGGCCGACGTGGGATTGTTCGGGTAGTTCAGGTACAGGATGCTTGTCCGTCGGGCCACCTCTTCCGGTATGGAGTCCAGCGGGACCAGGAAGTCGTGCTCGGGACGGAGCGGGACCAGGTACGGCTCTCCCCCGGCCAGCAGGGTGCCGCCCCGGTAGGGCTGATAGCCGGGGTCGGGGATGACCGTGGCGTCGCCCGGCCCCACATATGCCAGCGCCAGGTGCGCGATCCCTTCCTTCGAGCCGAGCAACGGCAGCAGCTCTGCCATGGGGTCCACTGGCACCCCGAACCTGCGGTCCATCCAGGCAGCCAAACTCTCCCGGAGCGCCACCAGCCCGAGCTGGAACCCGTACCGACCCAGGTCGGGATCTTCGGCCGCCTCCTTCAGCGCGTCCACGGCCACCTTCGGCGGCGCCAGGTCGGCGTCACCGGCGCCCAGGTCTATCACATCGACGCCCCGGGACAGCAACTCCCGCCGGATCCGTGGTACGTCGGCCAAGGGGTATGCGGGAAAGTTGTGAAAACGGCTGTGCACCTTCGGCATGTGCAAGATCTCTCGCGAATGAGGTGTGACGGTCCTGCCAGCGCCGGATCAATCGAACGCGCCCAAGCCCTCCCGGCAAGACGACCCGCCCGTGCAGCGCGGTCCGTGTCTCCAGATCAAGCTTGTCTTTGCTCCTGCGCGACGCACACATTGGGACAGGCCCCTGCTCGCCTCGCTCTCCGCCACGTCAGACCCGTGGCCGCGGGAGATAGGGGGACTTTGTGACCAGGATCACCCACACCTTCACGCCACTGCCGCTCCTGGCCCTCATGGCACTCGGTACCGCCTGCGACGGTGTCGCGAGAGAGCCGGTGACACACCATGACTCCGCCGGCGTCTCCATCATGATGTCCCACAGTCCAGAATGGAGCCAGTCCGAGCGCTGGCAGGTGGCCGCCGACCCCGCACTCTCGCTGGGCGGAATCACCGGTCAGCGTGCCTACAGCTTCACCAATGTAGGAGACGCTCAGATCCTGGCAGACGGCCGGATCCTCGTGACCCATTGCAGCAGCCCACCCGAAGTCAGGCTCTACCGCGGGGACGGCGCCTTCATCCGCGCTTTCGGCGGCGACGGCTCCGATCCGGGGCGGTGCCGGTTCGTCCTGCGCAGCTGGCTGGTAGGTTCGGACACGCTGATCGTCTATGACCCCACGCTCGGCCGGATCACCCGCTACGACATCCACGGCGCGGTGCTGGACGCGCGTCCGCTGCCCACAGGCGACGAGGCGCCTGTCTGGCTGCACCGGCTCGCTGACGGCCGGCTTGTGGGTCGGCCCAACAACCCGCAGCCGACGACGGAGGGCCGGTCCCGGGCCACCTTCACCTACAGCCTGCTGCACCCTGGCACGCTCCAGATCGAGCCCCTGGTGGACGCGGCGGGCGCCGAGTTCGTCGTCACCGGAGACGGCGCCCAGCGCAGGGTGGACCAGGTGCTGTTCGCTGCTTTCACCGCCGCCGCTTCCCGGGGCGCCTCCATCTACCTGTCCGACACCCGTGACTTCTGGATCGATGAGGTGGATACCGACGGCCGGCTGATCCGTCGGTTCGGCCGCGACTGGGCGTCAGAGCGGATCGACCGGCGGTTCGTGCGGGAGTACACCGATCAGCGCCTGGCCGCCGCCGGCCCCGCCGTCCGCACCATGCGCCAAGAGTTGGGCCGGGCGGTCTTCGCGGACCACCTGCCCGCCCACGAGCAGACGATGTTGGTGGATGGCAGCGACCACCTCTGGGTCCTCCACCTCCCCGACCGTCGCAGGGACGAGCGGGTGTGGAGCGTCTTCGCGCCCGACGGTCGCTGGCTGGGCGAGCTGACCACACCTCGCCGTCTCCGGGTGACCGGCATCGGCGAGGACCGACTGATCGGGGTCTGGCAGGAAGGCGACGGCCAGATGGTCCGGGTCTACGAGCTGTTGAAGCCGGAGCTACAGTAGCCAGAAGTCGGTTGGCGGCGGCGGGAGATCTACCTATGACGTGGCCGCCGCCACCGGGTTCCGGACCTCCGAGACCCCCACCACCTGCACCACCACCTCCGACCCGGGGCTCAGCAGCCCCACGCCCTCCGGCGTCCCGGTGACGATCAGGTCTCCGGGCTCCAGGGTCATGACCCGGCTGATGTAGCTTACCAGGAAAGGGATGCCGAAGGCCATGTCCCGGGCATGGCCATGCTGTCGCCGCTCACCGTCGATCTGACAGATCACCTCCAGCTCCCGCCAGTCCAGGCCAGACGCCGGCGCCATGGGGCCCATGGGGCAGAACGTGTCGAATCCTTTGGCCCGGGCCCACTGCCCGTCCAGCCGCTGGAGGTCGCGGGCGGTCACATCGTTCACGGCACAGTACCCGGCGACGACGCTCAGCGCGCCGTCCTCCGGCACGTGTCTGCACCTGGTCCCTATCACCACACCGATCTCCCCTTCATGCTCTACCCTCGCCGACTCGGGCGGGAGCACGATGGTTTCACCGGAGCCCACCAGCGACGACGGCGGCTTCAGGAACAGGAGCGGCCGCTCCGGCACCACGTTGCCCAGCTCCTCGGCGTGCTTCCGGTAGTTGCGGCCCACGCAGACTATCTTGGACGGCGGCTGCCGGGTGGTGCCATGGCTCATTCCACAGTCTCCAGGTCGTCGAGCGGCGCTGGCGGTGGCATCTCGGATGCCCCGACATGGACGATGCCGGGATCGCCGGCAGCGGCGGACGCCCTGCGCGAGTAGAACAGATCGAGGCCAGCCAGCAGGTCGTCCCAGGAACCGGTCCGCACGGGAGCCGGCGGCAGTGACTCCAGGAAGTACCGGCCATAGGGCTTCGATAGGATACGCCCATCCAGAATCACGGCGGCGCCACAATCGCTGGCCGAGCGGATCAGTCGGCCGAAGCCCTGCTTCAAGCGTAGCGCGGCATGGGGCAGCATGTAGTGGAAGAATCCGCTCCTGCCCTCCCGCTCCAGCGCCTCCATCCTGGCCGCCGTGAGTGGCTCGGTAGGCACCCGGAACGGGAGCTTGGCCAGGACGAGCCCGCGCAGCGGGTCGCCCGGCACGTCCACCCCCTCCCAGAAGCTGGACACACCAAGCAGGATGCCCCGACCATCGGCCGCGAACCGGCGGACCAGCTCGGACCGAGGCGCCTCCCCCTGCACGAACAACGGCCACTGCCCGTCTACTCGCCAGCGGCGCAGGGTCGCGGCCACTGAGCGCAGGGCACGATACGAGGTGAACAGGCCGAAGACCCCACCGTCCGAGACGCTGGCCAGGTCCCTGATGACCGTGGCCGTGGCGCGGTCGTCAGCGCCCCGCATGCCGGGCAAGTCCGTGGGAATGGCCACCATCGTCTGCTCCTGGAAATCGAAGGGGCTGGGATAGCTCTCCTCCGTCACCCTGGCGATGCGGTCCAACCCGAGCCTACCGGTGACGAAACCGAAACCATCCCGGGTGCTGAGCGTGGCCGACGTCAGGATGGCCGTATCCATCGGCTCCCACAAAGCTTCTTCCAGGACATGACCCAGGTCGACGGGCGCGGCGCAGGCCATTACGTTGGCGCCCCGGGCCCCGGCACCACCCCGCCGCTCGAGCCACCGCACCAGCTCCACCGGGTCGTCGCCAGGGACCATGACCGTACGCAACGCTTCCGCCTGCCCTCGGACCCGGCCGGCCAGCGCGCTCACCTCCACCAGCTGCTCCTCCAGCTTCTCCGTGGCCAGTCGGTCCTCCAGCACCGCCTCCCGCAGCCCATCCAGGCCACGGGCCAGACGGTCGAGCACGAGCAGCAGGTCCTCCAGCGCCGGCGCCACCACCTCACGCCAGTCGTCCGTGTCGGCGAAGCCGTCCGCCAGCCGGGCCACACCGTCGGAAGACGCGGCCAGAACTCGTTCGAGACGGGAGAACAGGTCGCCAGACCGCTGCTTCCCATTGGCCACGTCCGGCCGGAGCGACTTCTCGATCCGAGCAAGGCACCCGGCCCGGACGCTCCTGACCTCCACCAGCTTCAATCGCTCCTCCACCGCCCGCAGGACACCCTTGCCACGCCGGTCGAGGCGGGAAAGGAGCCGGGACAGGCCCCGGCTCGAGACGGATACGCCGAGATGGCTGGTAGCCGCTTCCTCCATGTTGTGGGCTTCGTCCAGGACCAGCCGCCGGTAGGGCGGCAGAACCGCCGGCGCCGTCCAGTTCCCCTGGGCCCGCCGGACCGCCACGTCGCTGAACAGCAAGTGATGGTTCACCACCAGCACGTCCGCTCCAGCAGCCTCCCGCCGCGCCCTCTGGTAGAAACACTGCTCGAAATGGGGGCAGCGGCCTCGCAGGCACACGTCGCTGTCGCTGCCCACCTCGTCCCACACCTCCGCCAGCGGGGTGAACGGCAAGTCCTGGAGCGAACCATCTCTCGTGCTCTCGAGCCACTCCAATAACGCCGACAGCTCCCGGGCAGCCGGACCGTCCACCAGCGACAGCCCTGTCTCCATGGCCAGACGGGCTCGGCGGATGGAGATGTAGTTGCCACGCCCCTTCACCAGGGCGTACCTGAACGGGCGACCGAGTGCCGTGCGCAGGAACGGCAGGTCCTTGGTCACCAGCTGCTCCTGGAGGTTGATCGTGTTCGTGGAGACCACCGTCCGCTCACGATTCAGCACCGCCCACTCCACCGCGGGGATCAGGTACGCAATGCTCTTACCCGTGCCCGTGCCTGCCTCAGCCACCAGCACGCCACCCCCGTTGTAGCGACCGGTGATGGCCACGGCCATGTCCCGCTGCGTCGGCCGGTCCTCGTATCCGGCGTGGGCGTGAGAAACGGCGCCACCCGGCGCCAGCACCGCCTCCACCGCCGAGCCATCCAGCTCCTCGTACTCCGCGTCCCGCGCCGGCTCGGCAACCACGTACAACTCCCGGGCATCGTTGTCGCAGATGGCCAGCCCGATGCCCTGAGCATAGAGCTCCGCGGCCACCGCCAGGTCCGCATCGCTGGGATCCAGGTCGCCCGACGGATGGTTGTGGATGACCAGAGACCCCCACGCCGCGTCACGGGCCGCCGCCAGCACTTCGTTACGGTTGCCGCGGGCCACCGCCCGGGGGGCCTGTACCGCACCGTCCTGGTCCACCGCGGCCACGAAGCACACCTCGTTGCCTCTGGCTCGCTCCACCTCCCGCCGGATGGCTCCGGCAGCGGATCTGGTCAGGTGCAGGATGCGGGGCATGGACCTACCGATTCATGGGCGAAGGAACACCGAAGAGATAGTAACCGACCACGGCAGGAAAGGCGAGGCGCCCGGGGGACGTCAGTCCGATGGACGCCAGTCCGGCGGATGCCCGGGTAACTCGCTTGCCTGAAAGGGCAGCCCCGCCCATCTTCACTCGTCCGCGTCCACTGTCAGAACCCGACTCCCCCTCATGATCGAACTCGACCCGCTACTGGTTTGTCTGGCCGCCGCCCCAGCGCGTTCTTGCCCCGCCTACCGGGAGTACCCATGAGGTACCTGGTCACCGGGGCCACCGGCTTCATCGGTCGCAGCCTGGTCCGCCAGCTCGTGAGCGCCGGCCATGACGTGGTCGCTCTGGTCCGGGACCACCGCCGCGGTCTCGAGCTGGGCGAGCTGGGGGTCGACCTGGTGAAGGCCAACCTTTTGGAGCCCGATTCGCTGCGGCCGCCGATGGAAGACGCCGACGGGCTGTTCCACCTGGCCGCCTGGTACAAGGTGGGTGCCCGCGACTCGGCCGCGGCCCACCGGACCAACGTGCAGGGCACGCGGCATGTGCTGGAGGCAGCCGGGGACGCGGGCGTGGGCAGGATCGTCTACACCAGCTCCATCGTGGTCTTCGGTGACACCGGCGGCCGGACGGTGGACCACACGCACCGGCACGCCGGTCCCTGGCTGAGCGAGTACGAGCGGACCAAGTGGGAGGCCCACCACGAGGTGGCGCTGCCAATGGCTGCCGCCGGCCTCCCGCTCGTGATCGTCCAGCCGGGCATCGTCTACGGGCCGGGCGACCAGAGCAACGTAGGCGATGTCCTCCGCGATTACCTGCGGCGGCGCCTACCGATGATTCCGGTCCAAGGCGGTTGCTGGGCCCATGTGGACGACATAGCCCGTGGTCACTTGCTGGCCATGGAACGGGGCCGTGTGGGTGAGAGCTATGTCCTGGCCGGCGAGACCAGGATGTGGGGCGAGGTCCTCCGTCTGGCCCACCAGATCACCGGCATCCGACCGCCGCGGTTGACCCTGCCTCCCGTGCTGGCCCGCCTGTCATCGACGCTGCTCAGACCCCTCTCCGCCCTGGTATCCCTCCCCCAGATGTACCACCCGGAGACGCTCCGGATAGCCGGCGGCGTGACCTACTTCGCCGACGATTCCCGGAGCCGCGGCGAGTTGAGGTGGAGGCCGCGGCCTTTGAGGGACGGGCTGGCCGAGACATTGAACGCCGAGCTGGCCGCCATGGCTTGAGCAAGTGGACGGGCACGCGCGTTGCACTGCCGCTGCGGAGGTGAGACCGTCAGACAACCCGAACAGTGACCAGCCCATGATCAGCGTCGTCCGGCGGATCAGCATAGTCTCAGCCCTGGCGGCAGTGATCGGCCTCGGCGGGTGCGCCATATTCCCGGGGCTCATCCAGCCGCCCAACTTCGATCTGGCGCCGGAGCGAACCTCCGAGCTCAGGATCGTCGGACCCGCTGCCGGTCGGCCCCTGGGCGGTGCCCAGGTCAGGATATGGGCACATGTGGAGAACCCGAACGCCATCGGCTTCACCCTCGCCAGCCTCACGGGCCACCTGCTGCTCGAAGAGGACCACGCGGCCGCCATCGACCTGCCCCTCGGTCTCCCGCTGCCAGCCGCCAGCGACACGATCGTGCCCCTGGACGTGACGATCAGCTTCGCCGACATCCCGGGTATAGCGGAGCACCTCCTGGCCGCCGTGACTGGCCAGCAGGTGGCCTATGCGCTGAATGGCACGATATCGGTGGACGCCGGCGCGTTCGGGCAACCGGTGTTCGGCCCGTCCACCTGGCTCAGGGGTGAGCTCCCGGTCGTCCGGTGATCCCCGAGCCCCGGCAGCGGCTCAATCCTGCTTCAGCCGCTGGACTATCTGATAGGCCAGGTTGCGGGGTAGGCCCAGGCGCCGGGACACCTCGCGCGCCACGGCGCTGGGTCGCGTCCCTTCCTTGAGCAGCGCTGAAGCCAGCGCGCTTGCTGCCTCCTCATCGACGCCGGCCGGTGCCCCCGCCCAGCCCTCCACCACCACCACCACCTCGCCCCGCACCGCACGCTCCCGGAAGCTGGCTACGACCTCGCTCAACGGGCCCCGTATGATCTCCTCGTGCAGCTTGGTCAGCTCCCGGCCAATCACCACCCTGCGCTCGCCCGACGACCGCTCCGCCAGGTCATCCAGGAGCCGGACCAGCCGTTGGGGGCTTTCGTAGAGGATCGCCGTGTGGGGCAAAGTCGCCAGCTCGTCGAGCCGGTCGGCCCTGGCCCTGCCCGAGCGGGGCAGGAATCCGAAGAAGGTGAACGGCTCCGGATCCAGGCCCGACGCCACCACCGCCGCCAGCGCGGCGGAGGCACCTGGCACGGGCACCACCCGGTAGCCTGCCTCTATGACCGCAGAGACCAGTCGCCAGCCCGGATCCGAGACCAGCGGTGTGCCAGCATCGGAGACCAGGGCCAGCGATTCTCCTGCCTCCAACCAACCCAGGACCGCGTCGATCCGCGCCCGCTCGTTGTGCTCGTGCATGGAGATCAGCGGAGCAGTGAGATCGTAGTGGCGGCACAGGATGGACGTGCGGCGGGTGTCCTCCGCCAGGATGCGGTCGACAGAGCGCAGGACCTCCACCGCACGATAGGTGATGTCCGCCAGGTTACCGATAGGCGTGCTTACGATGTACAGAGAGGGCAAGGTGCCCCACCCCGTTCAGTCATCCCACCGGCCGGTCAGGCCAGGTGCTCCTGTATCTTGCGCTCGAGCATAGGCTTGGGAACGGCGCCCACCACGGTGTCGACGTGCTTGCCGTCCTTGAAGAACAGTATGCTGGGGATGGAGCGGATGTTGTAGCGCATGGCGGTCTGCTGGTTCGTGTCCACGTCCAGCTTGCCCACCTTGAGCTGACCGGCGTACTCGGACGCCAGCTGCTCCACTACCGGAGCCACCAGGCGGCAGGGTCCGCACCAGGCCGCCCAGAAATCCACCATGGCCAGCCCATCGCTGCCCTCTATCTCCGTCCCGAAATTGGCGTCGTCCACCGTCACAGGCTTGGCACCGTTATCCGCCATCGTCTACCTCCGTTTGGCGGGCGCCCGGCCTCCCGAGCGCCTCTTCTGTTCAGCTTTGCCGCGTCCCCGCGGACGCAATTAGCCGGCCGAGGTCATGCGCTGTGGCTCTCCTCGACCACTCTGGCGATAGTCGTCCACCGCTGCGGCATTCTCCACCCCTTCAAGTCGCGAGGTGGCCCGCGGGTTCCCGGCTCGAGAGGGCAGGAACGGCAACTTGCAGCTACGCCGACAGGGTTCCCGATCTGAGGGGCAGGTCGCGTGTCTGATGGCCGTGGGCTGGGCATCCTTCTAGAAGGGTGACACTATCGCTCGACACCGTGCAGCGTCAGGGCTTCGATCTCGATCCGCTCGATGATCCAGCCATCTCTGCGGCGCACGACCAGGTGGGGCACCACCACCTTCCGGTCTCCGATCTGCAGCTCGACGAGCATGTCGGTGGCGTCCTGAAGCCGGCCGGGCACCGCCCGCTGACCCTGGATAGTGTAATCGTCGTGGCGCAGCACGGAAGCCAGGACCTGCATCCTCTTCTCGGCTCGCTCCCTGGGCTCGAGCTGGTCGATGGTGCCGCGGCTGGTCCCGAACAGTTGGGTCATGGCATGCAGGTCGTTCGTGTTGGCTGCTTGCAGGAACCGCTCGACCACCAGGGCGGGACCGGTCGAGTCCATGGCGGGCACGACGTCCCTCGACCCGCACGCCGCCAGCATCAGGACGGGCACCAGAACGGCCAGGAAGGGCTTCATCGCATCCTTTCGAATCAGAGGGTGGGCTCCGCTCACTGCAACGTCGCGCTGGCCGTGAGAGGTGTCAAGAGATCAGCTCGCTTCCTGACCGGCCTGCTCCGGGTCGGAGCGAGGCGTCACCAGAAATTCCAAGCCGTTACCTGCCCTCGGCACCTCCACCAACACGCGGCTCCCTTCGGGAATGTCACCTTCGAGCATGCGCACCGCCAGGGGATTCTGCACCAGTCTCTGGATGGCACGCTTGAGGGGCCGGGCACCGAAAGCCGGATCGTAGCCCTCCCTGGCCACCAGCGCCTTCGCCTCATCGGTGACAGCAAGCTCAATCCGCCGGTCGGCCACCAGTCGCTCGACGCGCCTGAGCTGGAGCTCCACGATGCGACTCAGCTCTTCCTGGCTCAACGGATGGAACACGATGATATCATCGATCCGGTTCAGGAACTCGGGCCGAAAATGCCGTTGGAGCTCGCCCATGACATAGGTCTCGGTCTTGCTCCAGTCGCCCGCCGCCTGCTCCAGGATGTAGGGGCTCCCGATGTTCGAGGTCATGATCACCACGACGTTGCGGAAGTCCACCGTCCGGCCCTGCGAGTCGGTCAGCCGTCCGTCGTCCAGGATCTGGAGCAGGACGTTGAAGACCTCGGGGTGCGCCTTCTCGATCTCGTCGAACAGCACCACGCTGTACGGCCTCCGCCTGACCTGTTCGGTCAGCTGCCCGCCCTCTTCGTAGCCCACATAGCCGGGCGGCGCCCCGATCAGCCGGGCGACGGCGTGCTTCTCCATGTACTCGCTCATGTCGATCCGGACCATGGCATCCTCGTCGTCGAAGAGGAACTCGGCCAGCGCCCGGGCCGTCTCCGTCTTGCCCACGCCCGTGGGCCCCAGGAAGATGAAGCTGCCGATTGGCCGGTTCGGGTCCTGGAGCCCGGCGCGACTGCGTCGCACCGCGTCGCTCACCGCCGACAGCGCAGGCTCCTGCCCGATGACACGGGCGCCCAACAGCTCCTCGAGCCTCAGCAGCCGCTCCCGCTCCGTCTCGAGCATGCGGCTGACGGGGATACCGGTCCACCGGGAGACCACGTCCGCCACGTCCTCGGCGTCCACCTCCTCCTTGAGGAACCGGCTCTCCGCCTGCATCTCCTGGAGCCTGGCCTCCGCCTCCTCGAGGGCACGCTGCGTTGCCGGGACCTCGCCGTACTGGATCTCCGCAGCCCGGCTCAGGTCACCGGTCCGCGTGGCACGCTCAGCCTCCACCCGCAGGTCGTCGATCCTTTGCTTCAGCTCGCGCAACGTCGCGATCTGCTCCTTCTCACGCTGCCAACGGGCCTTCATGGAGTCTGACCGCTCACGCAGTTCCGCCAGCTCCCGCTCGATGGACTGGCGGCGACGTACCGTCTCCGGTGCCTCTTCCGCCGCGAGCGCCTGTTTCTCGATCTCGAGCTGGACCACCCGCCGCTCCACCTCGTCGATCTCCTGGGGCAGGCTGTCGATCTCTATGCGCAGCCGGCTCGCCGCCTCGTCAATCAGGTCAATGGCCTTGTCCGGGAGGAAACGGCCGCCGATGTAACGATCGGACAGGCGGGCCGCGGCGATCAGGGCGTCATCGGTGATCCGCACGCCATGGTGCACCTCGTAGCGCTCCTTCAAGCCCCGAAGGATGGCGATCGTATCCTCCACGCTCGGCTCTCCCACGTAGACCGGCTGGAACCGCCGCTCCAGGGCCGCGTCCTTCTCGATGTGCTTGCGGTACTCGTCCAGGGTGGTGGCGCCCACCACGTGCAGCTCGCCCCGTGCCAGGGGCGGCTTGATCATGTTGCCCGCGTCCACCGCGCCCTCGGCACCGCCGGCGCCGACCAGTGTGTGCAGCTCGTCGATGAAGGTCACGAAGCGACCTTCCCCCTCCGTCAGCTCCTTCAGGACGGCCTTGAACCGCTCCTCGAACTCGCCCCGGTACTTGGCCCCGGCCACCATGGCGCTGATGTCCAACTGGACCAGCACCTTGTCCTGGAGAGACTCGGGCACGTCACCGCTGACCATGCGCTGGGCCAGCCCCTCGGCGATGGCCGTCTTGCCCACGCCTGGCTCGCCGATCAGGACAGGGTTGTTCTTCGTCCGCCGGCTCAGCACCTGGACCACGCGCCGGATCTCCTCGTCCCGACCGATCACCGGATCAAGCTTGCCCTGCCGTGCCAGGGCCGTCAGGTCCCGGCCGAACCGCTCCAGAGCGCGGTACTGCTGCTCCGGCTCCTGGCTCGTCACCCTGTGCGGGCCGCGGACCGCCTCGAGACCCCGGGTCAGCGCCTCCCGGCTCGCGCCCTCGCTCTCCAGGAGCTCGCGGCTCGTGCTCCCCTTCTGCCAGGCCAGTGCCAGCAACAGGTGCTCGGCCGATACGAACTCGTCGCCCAGGGACCGTGCCTCTTCCTCGGCCCTGGACAGAATGGCATTCAGTTCCCGGCTGAGTGTAGGCCGGGCACCGCCACTCTGCTTCGGCAGCCGATCCAGGGCGGCCTCGAGTCGCTCCCGGACCCGGGTGACGTTCGCACCCACCTTCTGGAGGATCGGCACCACCACCGTCTCCTCCTGGCCCACGAGGGCGTGCAACAGGTGCATGTCCTCGAGCGACGGGTTGCCGCGATGCTCCGCCTCCGCCGCCGCAACCTGTATCGCTTCGCTGGCCTTGAGCGTCATTCGATTCGGATTCAGCATCGTTCCTCATAGCCTCAGGGCTCCAGTGACGACCTCTCCGGCCGACCCGGGGTACACATCTCATGCCTCCCCGCGCTGCCGTTCAGGCAGACGCGGTGATCCAGGACGGCAGCAGGGATGGCGCGGGCATGACGCCAGTGCCTATCTTCCTGCACCGCACGAGGAAGAACCAGACCAGACTGACGGATGACGAGTGTGAACCAGTCGACCAGGACCGGCCAGCGCAGCGGACCACGGGTACCACGACTGCACCTCTGGCTCCTGTTGGGCATGCTCCTGCCCCTCGCCAGCGCCTGCGGCGCAACGGAGCCGACGAACCAGGACCTGGTGCTGAAGCCGGCCCAGTTCATAGACATCGTCGTGGCGATCCGGCAGGCGGAACCGGAGCTGGCTGACCACGATGATGAGTCTACCGTCCGAGAGTTCGAGCGCCGGAAGGCAGAGATCCTGAAGGAGCACGGCGCCACGGAGGAAGCGCTCCGGAACTTCGTGGATCGACATTATCGACGGCCGGGCGTGCTGGCGGCGGTCTGGGACAGCATCGCCAATCGGCTGATGGTAACGGCGCCGGACGACGAGCCTGACCAATGGCTGCTGGAGGAGGAAGCGTGGTGAGGTGGTGATCGGGTACGGAGGTTGCACTGATATGCGACCGAGGGGGAGGAAACGCCGTGTCCGAGGGTATCGAAAGTGTTGGAACACAGGGACGGTCACTGCACTGGTAACTGGAGGTTGGTGGGAAGCGGCGAGGACCGGCGGATCGCCTGTGAGCGGTGCGATGCGTCCTTCCGGCCGACGCCGGAGAACCGTCTGGCGGCCATTGACGAGAACTATGCCGGTATCTACCTCCGTCGACTGACGGCGGAGGGCGTGGCTCAGCAGGACGACCGCGACGCGGCCTGACAGGCCAGGCCTTCGCTCAGCCCTTGCGCCACGAGCCGGTCGGAGCGTCGCACCACCGCTTGGTGGCATGGTCAGCCACGCGTCTACTCCCACTCTATCGTGGCCGGCGGCTTCGAGCTGATGTCGTAGCACACCCGGTTCACGCCCGCTACCTCGTTGATTATCCGGTTGGAGATCCGGGCCAGGATGTCGTAGGGGAAGGGGAACCAGTCGGCGGTCATACCATCGCGGCTCGTCACCGCCCGCAATGACACCACGCTGTCGTACGTCCGGAAATCACCCATCACGCCTACGCTCCGGACGGGGAGCAAGACTGCGAAGGCCTGCCAGATATCGTCGTAGAGGTCTGCGGCGCGTATCTCTTCCAGATAGATCGCGTCCGCCTCCCGGAGGATGTCCAGGCGCTCTCGTGTCACATCACCCAGGACCCGCACGGCCAGGCCTGGGCCGGGGAACGGATGGCGGCCCACCACCTCTTCGGGCAGCCCCAACTCCCGGCCCACGTTCCGGACCTCGTCCTTGAAGAGCTCCCTGAGAGGCTCCACCAGCTCGAACTGCATGTCGGCAGGCAGTCCGCCCACGTTGTGGTGGGTCTTGATCACTGCGGACGGGCCTCGCACGGCCTGGGACTCGATGACATCCGGGTAGAGTGTGCCCTGTACCAGGAAGCGCGCATCGTGACCCAGCTCCTTCGCGGCCCGCTCGAAGACCCGGATGAACCGCTCGCCGATGATCCTTCGCTTCTGCTCCGGATCCTCGACGCCGGCCAGGTGGGACAGGAACTCGTCCTGCGCCTCCACCACCTCCAGGCGCATGCCCAGGTGGCTCCGGAAGGTGCGCTCGACCCCCTCGCGCTCCGCTTTCCTCAGGAGTCCGGTATCGACAAAGATGCAGGTGAGCTGGTCACCGATGGCCCGCTGCACCAGCGCGGCGGCTACGGACGAGTCCACCCCGCCCGAGAGGCCGCAGATGACCTCTTCATCGCCTACCTGTTCCCGGATACGTGTCAAGTGCTCATCGATGAACGAGCCGGCTGTCCAGGTCGGCTCGCAGCCGCTGATGCGGAAGACGAAATTCGAGATCATCTCGTCGCCCCGCGGCGTGTGCGCCACCTCTGGGTGGAACTGGACGCCGTAAACGGGCCGGTCCACGGCCCGGAAGGCGGCCACCGGCAGCCACGGCGACGTCGCCAGAACCTCGTATCCTTGCGGCGGCTGGTCCACGTGGTCGCCGTGGCTCATCCAAACGGTGACGCTCTCACCTGTCTCGAACCCGGCGAACAGCTCGTCGGGGACGGTGACGCTGATCTGGGAGCGGCCGTATTCACGCCGGCCCGCCTGGACGTCGGCGCCTGTCATCTTGGCGATGAGCTGCATCCCGTAGCATATGCCCAGGACGGGCACACCCAGATCCAGCAGCTCGGGCTCGGCGCTGGGGCCGTTGGTGGCGTAGACGGATGCGGGACCGCCGGACAGGATGATACCCCTTGGCTGCCAGGCCCGGATCTCTTCCAGCGTCAGTGTTGGCGGGTGCACCTCGCAGTAGACGCGCTCCTCCCGCACCCGCCTGGCTATGAGCTGGGTGAACTGGGAGCCGTAGTCCAGGATCAGGATCCGGTTCTCGTGCGCACTCATTCCAGCAGCAGCTCCTCCTCACCCCGTATCAGATCGTCGTATGTCTCCCGGCGCCGGATCAGCCGGGCCTTGTCTCCAGCAACCAGCACCTCGGCCGCTCGGGGGCGCGCGTTGTAGGTGGAGGCCATGGTGAAACCGTAGGCGCCCGCAGTATGGATGCCCAGCAGGTCACCGGGCTCGGGCAGGGGGAGGTCCCGGTCGAGGGCCAGGAAGTCCCCGGTCTCGCAGATCGGCCCGACGATATCCACTCGCCGGACTTCCCGGTCCAGCTCCTTCCGCACAGGGTCGACCCTGTGGATACTGGAGTAGTGGCTGGGCCTGAGCAGGTCTGTCATGCCCGCATCAGTGATTATGAACGTCTTGGCACCCATGGCTTTCACGTAGAGCACCCTGGTCACGAGCATGCCCGCGTGGCCCACCAGGTAGCGGCCGGGCTCCAGGATCAGCCGGAGGCCGCTGGTGGCCAGATGGGGCACGATCCGCTCCGCGAATGATTCCGGAGGCGGATCCAGGGCCTCGTCGTAGGAGACGCCGAACCCGCCGCCCAGGTCCAACAGCTCCAGGGCCAGCCCGTCCTGCCGGAGTCTTTCCACCAGGTCGAGCAGGTGGAGCAGCGAGAGACGGTACGGCTCCGGGTCGACGATCTGGCTCCCGATATGGGCGTCGATACCGATGGGGACAATGCCCTCCAGCTCGGCCGCAAGGCCATAGAGTCGGAAGGCCTCTTCGCTTGGGATCCCGAACTTGGTGGCCCGATGCCCGGTACGGGTGTACGCGTGGGGTGTGGGGCTCTCGATGTCAGGGTTGATCCGTAAGGCCACCGGTGCAGCCCGTCCCGCCTCCCGGCCCACGTCGGCCAACTCCCGCAGCTCACCTTCGCTCTCGACGTTGAAGCACAGGATCTCCGCGGCCAGCGCCTGCTCGAGCTCGGCCCGGCTCTTTCCAACGCCGCTGAAGACTATCCGATCGGCGGGCACGCCGGCCCTGAGCGCCCGATAGAGCTCCCCGCCGCTGACTATGTCCGCCCCGCAGCCCGCCCTGGCAAGGGTGCGCAGGATCGAGAGGTTGCCATTCGCCTTGACGCTGTAGGCCAGGAGACGATCCAGGGGCTCGAAGGCCTGGTCCAGGGATCGAACCCGGTCCAAGATGCTGGCCTCGCTGTAGATGTAGAGGGGCGTGCCGTAGCGGGCGGCCAGGTCCGGGACGGGTGCACCATCGCAGTGGAGCACGTCGTCATGGTACAGGAAGGAGCCGGGCACGGCGGCCGTCTCAGTAGGCACGGGCCCAGACAGCCTCATGCCGGGCAGCGCCATCACACACCAGGCAGCGCTCCGGCGGTGGATCGCTGCGGAACGACGCATCCGGCAGCACACGGATCGTGGCCTTCGTCTCCTCCTTCACCTTGTCCTCGCAGCTGACAGCGCCGCACCAGCCGGCAAAGTAGAAGCCGCCCCTCTCCGCCACCATCTTCTTGAACGGCCCGTACTCGGTCAGCCGGAACGTGTTGGCCTCCTGGCGCCGGCGTGCCACCGCCAGGAGCCCGACCTGGATCTCCCGCAGCCGCTCCGGGATCACCGATAGTGCCATGGTCTCGCTCAGGAACTCCTTACGGTCCCCACCCTCGGGAACCACTCGCCTGACCAGAACCAGCTGCTGCTTGGCCACATCTCTCGGTCCGATCTCCATCCGCAGCGGCACGCCCTTGCGCTCCCAGTCGTAGTACTTGGCGCCTGGGGACATGTTCTCCCGGGCGTCCACGTGTACCCGGATATTCTCCTGGCGAAGGACATTGGCTACGCTCTCCGCCTTCTCCAGGACCACCGCCTGCTGCTCGTCCGTCTTCCAGATGGGCGTGATCACCACCTGGACCGGCGCCAGCTTCGGCGGTAGCACTATGCCCGAGTCATCACCGTGCGTCATGACGAGGCCTCCCACCAGTCGGGTGCTGACGCCCCAGGACGTGTTCCAGGCGTATTCCCAGTCTCCGCTTTCCGCCTGGAACTTCAGGTCGAACTGTCGTGCGAAGTTCTGGCCCAGGTTGTGGGACGTGCCGGCCTGCAATGCACGGTTGTCCTGCATCAGGGCCTCGAGGGCGTAGGTGTGGTCGGCCCCCGGGAATCGCTCCGAGTCGCTCTTGCGACCGGTGATGACCGGCATCGCCATCCACTCCTCCATGAAGGTGCGATACACCCCCAAAATGGTCTGCGCCTCCTGCTCCGCCTCCTCGTTGGTGGCGTGCGCCGTATGGCCCTCCTGCCAGAGGAACTCGGCGGTCCGCAGGAACAGGCGGGTACGCATCTCCCAACGCATCACGTTGGCCCACTGGTTGATCAGGATGGGCAGATCACGGTAGCTCTGGACCCAGCGGGAATAGGCATCGTAGATGATGGTCTCGGAGGTGGGCCGGATCACCAGCGGCTCCTCGAGCTTCGATTCCGGATCGGGCACGAGCCCGCCCTGGCCGTCCGGGACGACACGGGTGTGGGTGACCAGGGCCATCTCCTTGGCGAACCCCTCCACGTGCTCAGCTTCCCGAGCGATGAAGCTCAAGGGGATCAGCAGCGGGAAATACGCGTTCTGGTGGCCCGTGGCCTTGAACATGTCGTCCAGAGCCCGCTGCATGTTCTCCCACAGCGTGTAGCCCCAGGGCCGGATCACCATGCTGCCCCGCACCGGTGAGTGCTCGGCCAGCTCGGCCCGCAGCACCACCTCGTTGTACCAGCTCGAGAAATCTTGACCCCGCGGGGTCAGGGCCTTGTCATCTGCCATGTGGCACGCAGTCTCCCTGTCCGTTCATCCGTCCCGCTCCTCTCCATGGTCAGCCTTCTTCCATGGCTTCGGAGCGATATGCACCAGTAGCGGCACCGCCAGCAGCAGCAGGCTCACAATCAACCAGGTCCGCAGGAACGGCAGCCCCGCGAACGTCATGATCCACGCCAGCAGCGCGCCGCCGACAATGGCGAAGAAGAGGACGCCGCCCAGCAGGCCCCAGGTCAGCACGCTGATCTGCCGGATGATCCGGCGACGCTCTTCGTCGTACTCCTCTGGCGTCTTCATGACTCCAGCTCGGTGAGGGGGACCTGCCGTTCTTCGCCCGTGGTCATCAACCGCTCCACCGCCACGCCCCGGGCCACCTCGTCGGGGCCCAGGACGATGACTCGCCTGGCGCCCCGATTGTTCGCTTCCTTGAACTGCTTGCCCACCCCGACCTGGCGCAGCGCGTAGGAGACCGAGTGGCCCCGTGCCCGGAGCGACCGGGCGACCCGGCGCATGAGAGGGCGCTCCTCGGCGGTGATGGTGACCACGAAGTAGTCCGGTCCAGGGGCCGAGGTGGGCAGGAGACTCCGGTCCCGCAGCAGCTCGCCCAGCACCACGTCGCCCATGCCGAACCCTACCGCCGGCAGCTCGATGTCGCTCACAGCAGCCAGCAGGTTGTCATAACGACCTCCCCCACAGATGGCCCGCAGCTCGCCGGCACGGTCGAAGATCTCGAATACCGTGCCCGTGTAGTACGCCAGTCCCCGCACTATGGTGGGATCGAAGGTCACATGCTCTGCCCAGCCCAGGTCCGACAGCAGGCCGAAATAGTGCCATAACCGCTCGATCTCGGGGCCCACCAGCTCGTGGGCGCCGTACTCGGTGGAGAGGTCGTCCAGGCCCAGGGCCAGGAGGTCCAGGACCAGGTCGGCCCCGCCGCGGTCCAGGCCGCTCGACTCCACCAGACGCTCACGCGTCCGGTCCGCTCCCTCCCGGCCGAGCTTGTCGATGGCGGCGTACGCAGCGCCGAGCCGTTCGGGCGTCACGCCCACCGTGGTGGTGAGCAGACGCTCCAGGAGCCGGCGATCGTTCACCCGCGCAACCACGTCCGCTGAATTCAGGCCCAGGGCCGCCAGGGAGTCCAGCGCCACCGCCAGCACCTCGGCGTCGGCGGATATGTCCGCCTCGCCAACCACGTCTACGTTCCACTGGAAATGCTCCCGGAGCCGACCTCGCTGGGTCCGCTCGTAGCGGAACAGCTGGGGGACGCTGAACCACCGGATCGGCTTGGGCAGGGACCGGGCCCGCGCACCCACCATTCGGGCCAGCGTCGGCGTCATCTCCGGACGGAGCGCCACTGCCCTACCGCCCTTGTCCACGAAGTTGTAGAGCTGCTCCACGATCTCATCGCCACTCTTCTCCACGTACAGCTCGAGCGGCTCCAGCGGTGGACCGTCGTACTCCTCGAACCCGTAACGACGGGACGTCTCCCGCCAGGCAGAGACCAGGTGGTGCCGTGCCGTGAACTCGGCGGGATAGAAATCGCGGAAACCGGGCAGACTTTGAAACGTCATCGGGCGAAGCTACGCAGCGCCACCTTCCGCCTGCAACCCCGACCCGCTGCCGAACGCCGGAATTCCGAGCGCCAGCATGGCGTCGCCGACCGTGTGGACGGAGCCGGTGCAGATCACGGTGCCGCCCGCGGCGGCGGCGCTGGCAGCCGCCAGGGCGGCGGCGAACGGCCGTACGACCCGGGCCGAAGGTGGGCTGGCCAGCTCGTTCAGTACCATCTCGGGGTCCCACCGCCGCTCCGGCGGTGCTGACGGCGGCTCGGTCAGGATCATCTCATCAGCGTACCCGAGCAGGGGCGGCAGCATGCGGTCCCAGTCCTTGTCCCCGAGCACACCCACCAGCGCCACCACCGGCCGGGGCGGCTGGATGTCCGGCAGCGACGATATAAGTGCCTCGACCCCCGCGGTGTTGTGCGCCACGTCCAGGATCCACGTGGTCGAGGCGCGACGCTCCACCTGTAGTCGGCCCGGCCAGTACGTCGCCGCCACACCCGCCACCACCGCCGCACGATCGGGACGACGCTCCTCCGGCAGGAGCTCCAGCGCGCGTATCGCCACGGCCAGGTTCGATGCCTGGTGCCTGCCGGGCAGCGGCACCCGCAGCGTCAACGAGCCCCAGATGCTGTCGAGCACGACCGTCGTACCCCGCGCGTCCACGACAGCAGAAGACGGAGCAGGGACCGTGTGCACGTCCACGCCCTCCGCCCTCGCCCTCTCCTCGAGCACCGCAACCACGTCCGGCTCGGTGACACCGGTCACCACCGGCACGCCAGACTTGATGATGCCCGCCTTCTCCACCGCGATGGTGCGCAGATCGCTCCCCAGGTACTGGGCGTGGTCCATGGCCACGTTGGTTATCACCGAGACGTCCGGTACCACCACATTGGTCGAGTCCAGCCTGCCGCCCATGCCCACCTCGACCACCGCCACCTCCACACCCGCCCGCTCCAGGGCCAGGAATGCGATCACCGTCGCCGCCTCGAAGAACGAGGGCGACGTCGCCTGCACCAGCGGCCACAGCCGACGGGCCGACTCCAGCAGCTCCGTCTCCGAGACCGGACGGCCAGCCACCTGGATCCGCTCGCGGAAATCCACCAGGTGCGGGGATGTGTACAGGCCGGTACGATGACCCTGACAGCGAAGCACGGATTCGATTATCGCCGCGACCGAGCCCTTGCCATTTGTCCCGCCCACGTGGATGCAGCGGTAGCTCTGGTGTGGATCACCGACAGCCGCCAGCAGACCGCGCGTCCGCTCGAGGCCCCAACGGATCCCGCCCGTGAGGCGAGGGAAGAGGTGCTCCAGCAGGGCGGCGTAGGACAGCTCGCTCAATCGCTCTTCTCGACCGCTGGCTCGGGCAACCCGAGCATGTGGCGCAGGTACGCAGCCACCCGGCCCTTCATGGCCCGCCGGTCCACGATCACGTCCACCATCCCGTGCTCCAACAGGAACTCCGAGCGCTGGAACCCCTCCGGCAGCGCCTGCTTGATCGTCTGCTCGATGACCCGCGGACCGGCGAACCCGATCAAGGCCCCGGGCTCCGCCATGTTGACATCACCCAGCATGGCATAGGAAGCGGTCACTCCGCCCGTGGTCGGGTCCGTCAGGATCGAAACGTACGGGATCCGGGCTTCGTGCAGACGGGCAAGCGCTGCCGACGTCTTCGCCAGCTGCATCAGCGACAGCACCCCCTCCATCATCCGCGCGCCGCCCGACGCGCTCACCACGATCAGGGGCTCCCCCTCCCGCTCCGACCGACGCGCCGCCCTCGTGATCTTCTCGCCCACCACCGAGCCCATGCTGCCGCCAATGAAGGAGAAGTCCATCACCGCCAGGTTCACCGGCATGCCCTCCAACGGACCGTAGCCGGTGATCACCGCGTCACCCCGACCCGACTTCCGCTCCGCCGCCGCCAGACGTTGCGGGTACGGCTTCAGGTCGAAGAATCCCAGCGGATCGCTGCTCTTCATGCCGCGGTCCGTTTCCGTGAAACCGCCCTCATCTATGAGTAGTTCGACGTAGCCCTCCGCCTCCATACGGTGGTGATGGCCGCATGCCGGGCATACCTGTGCGTTCTGCGAGAGTCGGTTCCGGTACAGGATCTCCCCGCACTCCGGACACTTCTCAAAGACGTCGGACGGCACCTCACGCCGCGCCGCCGACGTAAGCTTGCGCTTCTCTTTTCGGAACCAGGCCATTGCCAATCCTCGCCCGGGTCGCCACCAGCCCCTCGCGGCCGCAGCTGCCCAGGCTCTCCTGCAGGGAAACAAGTAAGATATCCTGCTCTCGCGCCCGGGCAAAGGGCAGGCGCCACTCAGGGACGGGGGGGCAAGTGGGCAGTTCCGGCTACGTCCCGGGCTGGACCGGTGATCGGAAAGGGGAGCGGGCCGCGCGTCGGGTGTCTGCAAAACCTTCCCTGTACAGCTCCACCACCAGCCCCGCCAGCTCCGCCGACCGCGTCGTCCCGGTGCCGCCCTCCACCACCACCGCCACCACGAGCTCGGGCGCGCCATCACCAGGTGACGCCAATCCGAGCCACCACTCTACGACCGGGACGTCGGCGCGGGCGGTCGAGCCTGAGACGCCACTCCACTGCCAGGAGGGCTGCTCTTCCCGGGTCAGGGCGGCCCTCAGCCAGGCCCGGTCCGCCGGTGAGATGACGAGGTTGACCCGGTCGTCCAGCTCGATTGGGGCGTGGGTCGCGAGCCGGGGCCGTGGCACCGGCCGGTCCGTGACGAGCATGGCGAAGAGATGTGCCATCTCGAGGGGCGACACCTCAACCAGCCCCACACCTGCGGCCATCCTCATGGCGTCGGTCCCGCTAAGGGACCCGGCGGACCCGGCGTTCCCGGTGGAGGTAGCGGCAGGCAGCACCGCCAGCGCCTCGTCCGGCAGGTCCACCCCGGTCCCGCGGCCGAGCCCCAGCCGCCCAGCCGCCGCCAATATGTTGTCGGGGCCGATCTTGAGGCCGAGCTGATAGAAGTAGACGTGACAGTTCTGCGACGTCGCTGCTCCCAGGTCCAACAGCCCGTGCCCCTGCGAATCGGAGCAGCGCAGGTAGCGATCGCCGTACGACATGCCACCGCGGCATGGCACCGGCATGACCGTCTCACCGTCGTGAAGGCCGAGTCCCAGCGCCAGCGCAGCGGTGACCACCTTCATGGCGGGTCCGGGTGGATACCTGGCCTCGACCGCGCGGTTGCTCGACCCATACCAGTCCTCCGTCACGGACGGCCACCCGTCCTGGACCACGGGCGCAGGGAGCCGAACGGGGTCGTAACTCGGAGACGAGTACAGTACCCGGACCTCGCCGGTCGCAGCCTCGAACGCCACCACGGCTACCCGCTCGTCCTCCGGTATGGCTTCGGCGACGGCGCGCTGGATCGCCAGGTCCAGGTTGAGCCTCAGCTCTTGGCCCGGCACGGCTGGCACTGCGGCGGGCAGGTCCAGGCTACGGGTTGCAACCCCTTCGGCGTCCACCTCCAGATACCTCATCCCGTCCCTGCCCTGGAGCCTCTCGTCGTACCGCCGCTCCACACCCAGGCGCCCGACCATTCTCGGCAACGGCTTTCGACCTGGACCGTCCTGCTCGTCGCCCACGCCGGGAGGTCCCACGACCCCGACCACATGGGCCGCGCTGCGGCCGGCAGGGTAGTGGCGCTTTGGCCAGGTCTCGATCTGCACGTCTTGCAACTCGGCCCGCCGCTCCAGTAACAGCGCTGCCACCTCGACCGGCACGTCCGCGGAGACCAGCAGCTTCCGCCCGCCGGCCCAGTCACCGGCAGCCAGCCGGTCGATCTCGTCGTCGTCCAGGTCCAGGTGGGGGACGAGCCGATCCAGTGTAGCCAGAGCGGACGCCCGGGAATCAGCGGTCAGATACACGGCGTATGCGGGCACCGTCTCCGCCAGGATCGAGCCGTGGCGATCCAGGATGACGCCGCGGGCAGCCGGAATCCGCTCCGGTCGCAGGGTGGAGCCGCTGGCGACCTCGTGCAGCGGGCTGTTCAGGACCTGCATCTGGACGAACACGAGGAACAGGATTCCCAGACCGGCTCCGCCCACGGCCAGGGCACTGCGGGCGCGAGGGGGACGCGGGTCACCTGGATCTCGCTCCATGCTCCATCTCGCTCGAGGGGGTGTACAAAGGCGGTCGACTACCTGTGCCTAGCGTTGTACCGCCCGGTAGATCCCCACTGCCACCAGCCCTGCGGCAGCGGCGTATATGGCCTGTAGTGGAGCGTTCATCAGGAGCGCCTCCACCGGCTCACCCCTCCGCACTCCTCCCGCCAGTCCGTAGTACATGGCCGCCTGGGCCCACTTCCCGATGAACACATAGACGAAGACGAACACCAGGCTGTCTCCCACCATGAGGTCCCGGGTCCGGGCGCCCAAGTAGGCTATGATGGTGAACGTGGCCGCGGCCGCGCCGAACGCCGCTACCGAGACCGCGTCCTCGAGCAGCCCCAGGCCGAAACCCAGTCCCGCCGCCGCTCCGCCCGACAGCGACCGGGCACCCAACAGCACCGCCACCACCAGCAGGTCCGGCGCACGCGCGTCCAGACCGAGTGTGAGATGCAGAAAGAAGTGGACGATCACCAGGAGGCCAATGAAAACCCAGAACCCTGCTCCGTCCTTCACCGGTTACCTCCGGCACCGTCTTCCATTGGCGTCGTTGATCCGGTCCAGAGGGGCGATAGATCTTCCAACTCGCTGGCGTCCCGAATGCCTACCAGGACGTAAGTCACCGCCTCGGGGCGCACGGCAGGGCGGATCAGGTAGCTCTTGCGCCATCCTGTGTCCGCGTCCTCTATCCCGACCACCGTACCCAGCAGGATGCCGCGGGGAAAGACGCCCCCGCGCCCCGACGTCAGCACCCGCGTACCCGGACGCACATCCACGTGGAAGGGCGTGCCCCTCAGCGCCAGTTGGTCCTCCTCGCGGTAGCGCCCCCGCCGCGGCTCCACCATCCCGTAGGTCTGCCCATCCGCCGTCATGGCGCTGGCCCGGAACTCGGGATGCGTCCAGTCGATGCCCTGCGACGAGCGCCGGCCCACCTCCCATACCACCCCGATCAGCCCCCCCGCCGCTATGACCGGGCTGGATGACGTGACTCCGTCGTCCCGACCAACGTTCAGGATGAACGTGCTCTCTCCGCCCCGGGTGCCCACCCGCAACAGCTCGGCGGGGATGAACCCTTCCGGCGCCCGGTTCAGGAGACCGAGAAGCGCACGCAGCCGTCGGTTCTCTTCCGCCAGGCTGGCCTGGGCTGCGACCACCGCGGACAGGGAGTCTCGCTCCGCCCGCAAGGCTGGCACGTCCACCGCCCGACCACTCCTGGCCGCCAGCTCGGCCTGCGCGCTGATGAACGGCTGCAGGAGCGTGCCCCGGATTGCCTGGCGGATCGGCCCCTGCTGCTCATGCGGCAGGAGCGAAAGGAACAGGGCGACGACGACCAACGCCAGCGCGATACCCAGGCTCTTCCAGCCCCTTCGCGTGGAATGGTCGAAATACTCAGGCACAGCTCACCCGTTGCTCACACCGCCAGCACGCCGCGGAAGCGGGGCAGGTCATCCAGGATACGACCCGCGCCACGGACCACGCACGTCAGCGGTTCCTCGTCGATGTGGATCGGCAGGTTGGTCTCGTGCGCCAGCAACTCGTCCAGCCCCCGGATCAGGGACCCGCCGCCCGTCATGACGATCCCCCGGTCGACTATGTCGGAGGCCAGCTCGGGAGGCGTGATCTCCAGCGCGCGCCGCACCGCGTCCACGATCTGTTGCACCGGCTCCTGGATACACTCCCGGATCTCCTGAGAATGCACCCGCACCGTCTTCGGGATCCCGCTCACCAGGTCCCGGCCCTTCACTTCCATCTCCCGTTCCTCGCCGCTCGTGAACGCCGAGCCGATCTGGATCTTGATCGCTTCGGCCGTGGGCTCGCCGATCAGCAGGTTGTAGTTCTTGCGCAGGAACGTCACGATGGCGGCGTCCACCTCGTCACCGCCCACCCGGATCGACGTGTCGCTCACGATCCCGTTCAACGCGATCACCGCGATCTCCGTGGTGCCACCACCGATGTCTATCACCATGTTGCCCGTGGGCGTGTCCACTGGCAGACCCACGCCTATGGCCGCGGCCATGGGCTCGGCAACCATGTAGACCTCCTTCGCTCCCGCCGCGGCGGCACTGGAACGTACCGCCCGCCGCTCGAGCTCGGTGATGCCCGACGGTACCCCCACGATTACCCGCGGCTTGAGCCGGAAGATCCGTTTCGACGTGACCTGGCGAAGGAAGTGTCGGAGCATCACTTCCGTGATGTCCACGTCTGCAATGACCCCGTCCTTGAGCGGGCGGATCGCCATGATCCCTTCCGGCGTGCGGCCCAGCATACGCTTCGCTTCGAGGCCGATGCCCTTGATCCTGTTCGACCCGCGCTCCAAGGCGACTACCGAAGGCTCGTTCATGACGATCCCCTCGCCCTTCACGTAGACGAGGGTGTTCGCTGTGCCGAGGTCTACAGCTATATCGTTGACCGGCAGCAACCCGGACTGTAACCAGCTAGGCAGTGGATCGTCTCCCCGCCGGCACCGGGCCGGCCGTCGAAGGTGCGCATCAAGGACACGCCCCGGCTGGGCCGGGGCGTAGGTTGTGCAAACTAGGGGCCGCCGAAGGTGGCTGCAAGCGACATGTCAGCGGCTCAGCGGCCCGTGCTACCGAAGCCACCGGACCCACGATCCGTCTCTGGGAGCGTCTCCGCGGGCGACCACTCTAGCCGTGCCACCCGGGCCACCACCAGCTGCGCGATCCGCTCGCCGTGGTCGATCTCCTGCGGCCCACTGTCATGGTTGACCAGGGGCACCTGTACTTCTCCACGGTAATCGCTGTCGATGGTACCGGGCGAGTTCAGTATGCCGATACCCCTATGGACCGCCAGGCCGGACCGGGGGCGGACCTGCGCCTCCAGCCCCTCGGGGAGAGCCAGTGCCAGCCCCGTCGGCACCAGCCGTCGCTCACCCGCGTCCAGGACGAAGCGAGGCCCTGCGTTACGGAGGTCGACCGCCGCCGAGCCGATGGTGGCGTACCCCGGTAGCGGCCAGTCCGGCGGGTAATGGGGCAACCGCCGGACTGGCACGCGAACCACGTCCGTCACGACCTGGACGCCGGATTCCGGGTCACAGCACCTCCTCCACCGGGGTGTACTCCAGACCGAAGGCTTCCGCCACTCCCGGATAGGTGACCTTGCCCTTGACCACGTTCAGCCCCAGGGCCAGCGCCCGGTCCTCCTGGCACGCGCGCTTCCAGCCCTTGTTCGCCAGGGTCAGGGTGTAGGGGAACGTGGCATTGGTCAGCGCCAGCGTGGAGGTGCGGGCCACCGCGCCCGGCATGTTGGCCACGCCGTAGTGGAGGACGCCGTCGATGACGTAGATCGGGTTCTCGTGGGTCGTCGGCTTGATGGTCTCCACGCAGCCGCCCTGGTCCACCGCCACGTCCACGATCACCGCCCCGTCCTTCATCCGCTTCAGGTCGTCCCGCCTGATGAGGTTCGGAGCACGGGCGCCCGGCAGGAGCACTGCACCCACAAGCAGGTCCGCCCGCTCCGCCCATTCCAGGATGTTGTACCGATTGGAATGGATCGTCTGGACGTTGGCCGGCATGACCTCGGAAAGGTAGCGGAGGCGGTTCAGCGATACGTCCAGGATGATCACGTGGGCTCCGAGGCCGGCCGCCATCCTGGCTGCGTTGGAGCCCACGATACCGCCACCCAGGATCACAACGGTGCCCGGCTCCACCCCTGGCACGCCGCCCAGAAGGACGCCCCGCCCGCCGTGCAGCTTTTCAAGGTACTTGGCGCCATGCTGGATAGCCATCCGCCCAGCCACCTCGCTCATGGGCGTCAGCAGAGGCAGCTCGCCGGTGGGCAGCTGGACTGTCTCGTACGCATTGGCTATGCACCCGGAATCGATCACCGCCCGGGTCAGCTCCTCCGACGCGGCAAAATGCAGGTAGGTGAAAAGGACCTGGTCCTCCCTCAGCCGGGGCCACTCGGGCTCGATGGGCTCCTTCACCTTCAGGATCATCTCAGCCCGTTCCCACACCTCATCCGCCGTATCGATCAGCTTCGCACCCGTCGCCTCGTAATCAGCGTCGGTGAACCCCGCCCCCAGCCCAGCCCCCTTCTCGATCAGGACCTCGTGGCCGGCGCTTATGAGTGCCTCCGATCCCGCAGGTACCAACGCCACACGGTACTCGTTGGTCTTGATCTCCTTCGGAACCCCTATGATCATCGCCTACGCTCCTAGTCAATGGGCGGGTCCCAGACGGACCGTGACCCATCGCTCCGGGTCCAGCCACTCCGCCGCGACCACTGCCGTTTCGTCTATAGTGATCCCATCGATCCGCGCGAGCAGCTCGTCGATGGTACGGTAGGGCTCACCATGAAGCTCCTGCATGGCCAGGCGGTGCAACCGCCCGCCCACCGACTCCAGCCCCAGTACCGTCTGTCCCTTCACCTGCCCCTTCGCGTCCTCGAGCTCCGAGGGCAGCAACCCCTCCTGGGAGACCCGCCGCAACTCGTCACGGATGACCTGCACCGCCCGCTCCGCCCACTCGGGACGGGTGCCCACGTACACGCCGAAGGCACCGGTGGTGCGGTAGAAGGACTGGAACGAATAGACCGCGTAGGCAAGACCCAGTTCCTCGCGGACCCGCTGGAAGAGTCGCGAGCTCATCCCCCCGCCCACCGCCGTCGACAGCAGTATGAGCGCGTAACGTCGAGGGTCCGCATGAGATACGGTGCGTGTGCCGAGCACGACATGAGCCTGGCTGCCAGGCCGCTCGAACCGGTGCTCGGAAGGCGCTAAAGGAGGCGGCGTCGCCACCGTGCTCGAAACGCCACCATTACCAACACTTTCGAAATGCCGGGCCACCCACTCCACCACACGGTCGTGGTCCACGGCGCCCGCCGCCGCAACCACCAGCGACCCCCGGCGATAGGCCGAGTCGTGGATCCGCCTGAGATCCACCGCCTCCAGCGACTCCACCGACTCGCGGGTGCCCAGGATGCTGTGGCCGTAGGGGTGACCCGGCCACAGCACCTCGTTGTGCAACTCGAAGACCAGGTCGTCTGGCGTGTCCTCGACCATGGCTATCTCCTCGAGCACCACCTCCCGCTCCAGGTCGAGTTTTCGCACGTCCAGCACCGGTGCCACCACCAGGTCGGAGACCACGTCCAGCGCCGTCTCCAGGTGCTCGTCCAGCACCCGCGCCTGGTAGCAGGTGTGCTCCCGCGACGTGTAGGCGTCCAAGGATCCACCCAGTCGCTCCAGCACCAGCGAGATGTCCCGGGCCGAACGACGGCGCGTGCCCTTGAACACCATGTGCTCCAGCAAATGGGCCGCGCCTCGCTCCGACGGTGACTCGTGCGCCGAACCGTACCGGACCCAAACGCCGACGGAGGCCGAGCGAACACCTGACACCCGCTGGGTCAGAACGCTCAGACCTCCGTCCAGCTCCGTCCGGTGGAACTGCCCCCCGCTCAAGCCTCTGTCGCCTGCAATGCCGCCTTCCGCGACAGCCGGAGCCTGCCCTTCTCGTCAATGGACAACAGCTTCACCTGCGTGACGTCACCCACATTCAGGACATCCTCCGTCCGCTCCGTCCGCTCCTCCTGGAGCTCCGAGATGTGGCACAGGCCCTCCGTCCCCGGCAGGATCTCCACGAAGGCGCCGAACGACGTCACCGTCTTCACAACCCCTTCGTAGATCCGGCCCACCTCCGGCTCCTCCACAATGGCAGCGATCATCTCCCGCGCCCGCTCGCCGCCTTCACCGCCCGGGCTCGAGATCATCACCAGGCCGCTGTCCTCGATGTCGATCTTCGCGCCCGTATCCTCCTGGATGGCACGGATCGTCTTACCCTTCGGGCCAATGACCTCGCCGATCTTCTCGGGGTTGATCTGGATCGTGATGATCCGCGGCGCGTACTCGCTGAGCTCCGTGCGGTGGGTGGCCAGCGTCTTGTCCATGATGTCGAGGATCTGCATCCTCGCCCGGTTCGCCCGCTCCAGCGCCTCCCGCATGATCTCCAGGGTCAGGCCCTCAACCTTGATGTCCATCTGGATCGATGTGACGCCGTCACGGGTGCCCGCCACCTTGAAGTCCATATCCCCGAGCGCGTCCTCGACGCCCAGGATATCGGTGAGAACCGCCACCTGATCCCCTTCCTTGATCAGGCCCATGGCGATCCCGGCACATGGCGCCTTGAGCGGGACCGCCGCATCCATCAGGGCCAGCGACGCACCGCACACGCTGGCCATTGACGACGAGCCGTTCGACTCCAGTACCTCCGACACCACCCGGATGGTGTAGGGGAAATCTTCGTACGCCGGGAGCAGAGGCTGAATCGCCCGCTCGGCCAGGTTCCCGTGGCCGACCTCTCGCCGGCTGGTACCACGGATCGGCTTCGCCTCGCCGGTGGAGAACGGCGGGAAGTTGTAGTGTAGCATGAACGACTTCGACGTCTCTGCCGGCACGTCCACAGTATCCACACGCTGCTCGTCCGCCGATGTGCCCAGCGTGGCCACAGCCAGGGCCTGGGTCTGGCCACGGGTAAACAGCGCCGAGCCGTGGGTGCGCGGGAGCAGACCCACCTCGCAGGTGATCGACCGGACATCGTCCAGTCCGCGACCGTCGATCCGCTCACCCCTCTCCAGGACCTGACGCCGCATCACCGCCTTCTCCGACGTCCGGAGTTGCATCTTGATGGCGGCCAGGTCCTCTTCCTCCGGATACTCTTCAGTCAGCTGGTCCTGCACGTCCTCACGCAACGTCGCCAGAGCCTGGTTCCGCTCCTGCTTGTCCTGGAGGTTCAGAGCCTCCACGACCCGGCCCTCCGCCAACTGATCGACCCGCGCCCGCAGCTCATCGGTGATGGACACCACCGGCGCCCAATCCATGCTCGGCACGTTCACGTCCCGCAGCAGCTCCTCCTGAACCCCGATCAGATCTTTGATGCCCTCATGCGCCGCCACAAGAGCATCCACCAGGTCGTCCTCGGGGACCTCCAGCGCACCGCCTTCCACCATCAGGATGGCGTCTTCAGTGCCCGCCACCACCATGTCCACGTCGCTGTACTCCAGCTGCTCGAACGTGGGGTTCAGCACCCACTGCCCGTCCAGCCGACCGATCCGAACACCCGCAACGGGCTTGTCGAACGGGACCTTGGACGCGTTCAGCGCCAGCGACGCAGCGAACAGCGCCGGCATGTCCGCGTTGTTCTGCTGATCGGCCGAGAGCACGTAGATCACGATCTGTGTCTCGTGCATGAACCCTTCCGGGAACATCGGCCGGATCGGCCGGTCGATGATCCGGGCCGTCAAGATCTCGCTCTCGCTCGGACGGCCCTCGCGCTTGATGAACCCGCCAGGGTACTTACCTGCCGCGTACATCTTCTCCCGGTATTCGACCGTCATGGGGAAGAAGGGTAGGTGCGTCGGCTCATCCTGTACCGTCACCGCCGCGAGTACCACCGTGTCACCATACTGCACAAGGCACGAGCCGTGGGCCTGACGTGCCATTCGACCGGTTTCGATGACGAGCTTCCGGCCTGCGAACTCCCGTTCCACTCTCTGCATACGCTTTGCTTGCCTTTCTCATGCCGCAATCCGCACCCGGCCACCCCCCGGCGACCAGGCTCACCGCCTCCTCGATGCGGGCCCTAGTGCCGCAGACCGAGGTCCTGAATCAGTTCGCGGTAACGCTCCACATCCGTGCGCCGCAGGTAATCCAGCAGACGACGACGCCGGCCTACCATCTTGAGCAGGCCGCGACGGCTGTGATGATCCTTCTTGTGTGACCGGAAATGATCGGTGAGGTGATTGATGCGCGCCGTCAGGATCGCGATCTGGACCTGCGCGCTACCCCGGTCTTCGGGGTGGAGTTGGTACTTCTTGATGACGTCTTCTTTGTCGGTAATCATACCTCGGTGCCTCCGCGAGAGTCTACGCTGATCGGGAAGCGGACTTCCTGATTTGACCACAATCGATAACTGTATCGAAACTCCAACGCTCGCACAAGTGCGCCGCCGTCAACATGCTGAATCGCCGTGCTCGAACAGGTCCCTCGCCCGCTGGCAGTCGGTCCGGATGGCTGCGATCAGCTCGTCGACGGTGGCGAACCTGTGGATGTCCCTGAGCCTGGCGCAGAAGTCGACCCGTACCTCTTCGCCATAGAGGTCATCCTCGAATCCGAAGAGGTGGAGCTCCACGGAGGGCGGGGAGCCGTGGAACATGGGTCTGGGTCCCAGGTGGAGCACACCTCTGAACACCCCGCTCCGGCAGGTGCCGGTGACGGCGTAGACGCCTTCCAGGGGCAGCAGCTTGTCGTCTTCCGGCACGTGGATGTTCGCAGTGGGGAAGCCGAGGGACCGACCCCGTCCATCGCCTCTCATGACGGGCCCGCGAAGGGAGTACGGCCTGCCCAGGGCCACGGCTGCCTCGTTGACCTTTCCTTCCAGGAGCGCGTTGCGGATACGGCTCGATGAGATGGCGGAGCCATCGGTCCGGAGCGCGCCCACCACGTGGACCTGGAAACCCAGGTCCATGCCGATCCTCCTGAGGGTCTCGGCATCGCCGGAGCGCCCGTGACCGAAGCCGTGGTCGTACCCGATCACCAGGTGCTTCATGCGGAGGCGACCGATCAGGATCTCCTGGACGAACCGTCTCGGCTGATACTCGCGCAGTGCTCTGCTGAAGGGCAGGAACACAGCGTAGTCGAGCCCGGATTCGGCGAGTATCTCCTTCTTCTCCACCGGTGTGGTCAGGAGCCTGGGCGCCTGGTCGGGTCTGACGACGCGCAGGGGGTGGGGGTGGAAGGTGACGAGGACGGCAGGCAGCTGAACCCTGTCGGCTCTTTCCCTGACCGCGGCAAGGACCTCCCAGTGGCCGCGGTGCACGCCATCGAAGGTGCCGACGGTGAGCACGGTACCGGGATGGTGGGGCGGTAGCCCTGGCGCCAGTCCCGGATCGATGACCTGTGTCAAGCCAACACCCTCCGCGGCCGGAGCACCTGGTCGGTGGCCTCCGCCACGGCCACCAGCGAGCGGTCGCGGGCCAATGCGACCAGCCCCTCCGGGGCCCGCCCCAGGTTGGGGACTCCCTGGCCGTGCCTGATCCGAGGCACCTCGTCCGCCGCCAGCTCCACGACGGGCATATGGTCCAGCGCCTCCAGTGGCGCGATGAGCCGATGGGCTGCGGCGTCGCGTTCCGAGAGCTGGTCTGCGGGCAACGCTGCGTCGATGCTGACGGAGCCCACGGCGGTCCGGCGCAACCTCGTCAGATAGGCGCCCACCCCCAGCGCCTCGCCGGCGTCGGCAGCCACGGACCGCACATAGGTCCCGCTCGAGCAGCGGAGGCGAAAGCTCACGTCAGGCCCCCGGATGTTCAGCACCTGGAGCTGCTCGATCTCCACCTCGATGGGCGCCAGATCCACTGTCTCACCGCCGCGCGCGAGTTCGTAGGCGCGCCTGCCGCCCACCTTCTTGGCCGAGTAGGCGGGCGGTCTCTGTTGTCGCTGGCCCACCTGCCCTTCGAAAGCGGCCCTGATCTGATCCGGGCTCAGGTCGGCCCAGGCGCCGGTGCTGTCGATGACCTTGCCGGTCCGGTCCAGCGTATCGGTCCAGGTGCCCAGCCTGGCAGTGGCCTCGTAGGCCTTGTCCAGCCCCACCAGGTACTGAGCCAAACGCGTGGCCGGGCCGACGCAGAGGAGGAGCAGCCCGCTGGCGAAAGGGTCCAGGGTGCCGGTATGGCCGACCCGACGAATGCCCAGGCCGCGCCTGGCGCGGGCCACGATATCGTGGGAGGTGGGTCCCTCAGGCTTGTCGACGGGGAGAACGCCGTTCATTCCTCCCTGTCCTCGTCCCCTGCCTCAACGTCCCTGAGCAACTCCTCGATCCGCAGCGCGTGCTCCAGGTTCCGGTCCGGCTCGAAACGGAGCTCGGGCACGCGGCGCATGGGCACGCGTTGACCCAGCGCCGTCCGTATGAAGGGGGTCGCGGCACGGAGCCCCGCCAGGGTCTCCTTCCGCTCCTCATCGTCTCCCACCAGCTGGACGTAGACCTTGGCCAGGGTGAGGTCGGGGGCGGTGGTCACCCGGGTCACTGTCAGGGGCCCCACCCTCGGGTCCCGCACTTCCCCAACCACGATCTGGGACAGCTCGCGTCGCAGTTGCTCGTTGATCCGGTCGATCCGTTTCCCTGCCATTATCCTATCGTGCGGCGTCGGCCCGGCGCCGCCGCCTCAGTAGTAGATGCGGTCCGTACCCATTATCCTGCCCCGTACCTCGGACTCCACGAGGCGGTCAGCGTTGTCCAGGATCGAGTCCAGTTGCCGGCGGTCGGCGGCCAGGGCACAGGCGCTGAGCTCAGCCTTCTGCCACAGGTCGTGGGAACCTGTCTCGGCCACCGACACGTTGAGGCGCGACCGCAGCCGGTCCTTCAGGCTGCGGACCACGGCGCGCTTCGCCTTGAGGGATTGGGCTTCGTAGACCTGGATCTCCCAGCGGATGACCCCGATCACCACAGGCGCACCACCGGGTCCGTTACTGGTTGCCGGTCCGGCCGCCCGCGCTGCTGGCCAGTGTCCGGGCCACCTGCTCGATGGTGAAGCACTCGATCACATCGCCGACCTTCACGTCATTGTACCCGTCGATGTTCATGCCGCACTCGAACCCCTCGCGCACCTCTCGCACATCGTCCTTGAAGCGCTTGAGACTGCCCAGGTTGCCCCGGTAGATCTGCACGCCGTCGCGGACCAGGCGGACGGGGTCGTTGCGCCGCATGACCCCTTCCGTGACGTAACAACCGGCCACGGTCCCCACCCTGGGCACCTTGAAGAGCTGTCGGACTTCCGCCGCACCCAGCAGGATCTCCCTCTCATCCGGGGCCAACAGTCCCTCCAGCGCGGCGCGCACGTCCTCGATGGCCTCGTAGATCACGTCGTACAGCCGGATATCCACGCCTTCCTGCTCCGCCACCTGCCGGGCGTCGGCGTCTGGGCGGACGTGGAACCCGATGATGATCGCGCTCGATGTGGCCGCCAGCAGGGCGTCGGACCGGTTGATGGCGCCCACGCCGCGGTGGATCACCTTCACCTCCACCTCATTGGTGGAAAGCTGCTCCAGCGAGTCCGAGAGAGCCTGGACCGACCCGTCCACGTCACCCTTGATCACCACGTTCAACTGCGCCGTCTCGCCCGCGGCCAGGAGCTGGCTGATATCCGTGAGCTTCACGCCACGGTCTCTGATACGCAGCTTCTTCTCCCGCTCGAGCCGCTGGCGGGTCTGCACGATCTCCTGCGCCCGGACGGCGTCCATGACCATCAGCTTGTCACCTGCCTGCGGCACGCCACTGATGCCCAGGACCTGAGCCGGCGTGGCCGGCCCCGCCTCCGAGATGCTCTTGCCTCGCTCGTCCAGCAGTGCTCGGACGCGGCCGCTCTGGAGGCCACAGACCAGGTGGTCACCGACACGCAGGGTCCCGGTGACCACCAGGACGGTAGCCACTGGACCCTTCCCGACGTCGAGCTCTGCTTCGATGACGATCCCCTGGGCCTCCCGGTTGGGGTTGGCCTTCACGTCCAGCATCTCCGCCTGGAGCAGGACCTTCTCGAGCAGTTCGTCGATACCTTCGCCGGCCTTGGCGCTCACCGGCTGGGACAGGACGTCGCCGCCGTACTCCTCGACCACCACCTGGTGCTCGAGCAGCTCGCGCTTGACCCGCTCCGGGTCCGCGCCGGGTAGGTCCATCTTGTTGATGGCAACCACGATAGGTACGCCGGCATTCCTGGCGTGACTGATGGCTTCAATCGTCTGGGGCATCACCGAATCGTCGGCGGCCACGACCAGGATAACCACGTCCGTGACATCGGCGCCGCGGGCCCGCATGGCGGTGAACGCCGCGTGGCCTGGCGTGTCCAGGAAGCTCATGGCCCGCCCGTCGTCCAGCGTGACGTGGTAGGCACCGATATGCTGGGTGATCCCACCCGCCTCACCGGCGATCACGTTCGTCTTGCGGATGTAGTCCAGCAGGGACGTCTTTCCGTGGTCCACGTGACCCATGACGGTGACGACAGGAGGTCGGGACAACAGGTTCTCCGCCGGCTCCTCTTCCTGTTCCTCCTCCTCCAGACCTTCGTACTCCTCTTCCCGCACGGCCTTGTAGCCGAACTCATCCAGCAACAGCTCGATCTGGTCGAAGTCCAGCCGCTGGTTGATGGTTACCATCATGCCAAGGTTCTTGAAGGCGCTAGCGATGATCTCAGTCGCGTCCTCCTAGACCAACTCCGCCAGCTCGGCGACCGTGAGGAACTCGTTGACCCTCACGGTGGTCGCCTCCTCCACTGCTCGCCGCTCGCGCTCCGCCGCCTCCTGCTGGCGGGACTCGGAATCGTGGCGAGACCTGCGCCGCTTCCGGCCGCCGGTGCCCGCCTGGATCTCCGCCATGACGCGCTGGACATTCTCCTGCACAGCGCCCTGGTCCACACGTTGCCGACGCTTCTTCTTCTTGTCCCGTCGCGGGCGGCCGTCCGGCGTATACCCTTCCGCCTGGATCCGGACCTTGCCTCCCGGGCCGGCGCTCGCTGCCGGCGCCAGGCCGGGCATGCCCTCCGAGGCCCGCTTCGGCCGGCGCTTCGGCTTCTCGCGTCGCTCCTTGGCCCGCTCCTGGTCCGCCTCCCCGGCGTCCACGTCCGGGGCGGCCGCAGCAAGCTCCTCCTGGTCCTCCTCCGCCACCGGCTCCACGGGCTCGGCGTGAGGAGGTCGGGGCGCTGGCGCTTCCAAAGCCTCTTCCTCGACCACCTCAGCCTCGACCTCCTCAGCCTCGACCACCTCAGCCTCGACCACATCCTCGTCGACCGCGACGTCTTCCGCCTCCGCCGCCTCCTCTGCCACCGCCTCCGCCTCAGCGGGTGCCGCCGGTTCTTCCGCCTCCGCCTCCTCCTCTGCCACCACGGCCTCGACGGCAGGCGCTTCCGCTTCCTCCGCCTCTTCCACTTCGACCTCTTCGGCCGCAGGCGCCTGGTCATCTTCCGGGACTACCGGCTCTGCGACGACTTCTTCCGCTTCTGTCGGCTCGGGCCGCGCCGGCGCCTCAGCGGCCACCTCCGGCTCCGCCACCTCCGGCTCCGGACCTTCCGCCGGCTCGGCCTCCAGCCCGGCCTCCAGCCCGGCCTCCAGCCCGGCCGCGCCAGCCTCCGCCTCGGCTTCGGGCATTTCTGTCCGGCGACGACGGCGACGGCGACGCACCGGCACCTGCGCATCCTCGATAGCGGCCTCGACCACCTCGGACACATCGGTAGTGCCGGCCCGCCGGTGACGCTCGAACCGGGCCCGCAGCTTGGCTACGGCCGAGTCATTGACCGGGGAGGCCTCCGAACGCACCGCCTCGCCCATCTCCCGCAGGAGCTGGATCATCTGGTCCGCTGGAACGTCGAACTCTTTCGCTACTTCGTAAACGCGCATGCTTTTCCTGCAATCTCCCCTGTTCCCACTGTGCCATCATCCGCCGGTGGCCAACAGCGCCTCCAGCCGACGAGCAAAGCCTTCATCGGTCAACGCCACCGCCGCTAGCGGGGCTCGACCGACTGCTCGGCCCAGATCCGCTCGGGTATACCCCACACTATAAGAAACCTCCCGGCCCTCGAGCAGCGGGACCAACTTGTCCCTGCCCGTGGCCGTGAGGTCTGCCGCCACGAGGGCGTAGTGGACCCTTCCTGCCCGGACCGCCTCCCGGACCCGCTCGGTCCCGGGGACCACGGCGCCTGCGCGCGCCGCGAGTCCCAACAGCTGGAGCGCGTGATCAGGCGACGTCTTCCCGCTCTCCGGTCTCCTGCTCCTCGGTCTTGGCACCGTCGTCCAGGTCCTGGACATCGACGCCCAGGATCTCGGCGGCCATACGCCGCGCTTCTTCCATCTCTTCCGCCGATGCGCCGCCTTCCGCTTGCTCTGCGGCAGACTCCTCTGCCTCCGTCAGCTCGTCGATGACCTGGACGAGCCGCTCGGCCACCGGCTCGTCGACCCCTTCGATGCGTAGGAAATCGTCACGATCGAGGTCGATGATATCAAAAAAAGTAGTATACCCGGCCCCTTCGAGCGCCGCCAGAGTGTCCGGATCCAGCTCCAGATCCGTGAGGGGGAAGTCGGCACCGTCGTACTCGTCCTCTTCAGGCCTGCCGAAGAGGGCGGCGTCTGCGCCTCTCTCGAGCCATTCCCGGCTACCGTACAGGTCGAGCTGCCAACCGATCAACTGGCTAGCCAGGCGGACGTTCTGACCGTTACGTCCGATGGCCAGGGAGAGCTGGTCCTCGTCCACGATGGCGGTGATCACCCCCCGCCTCGCGTCGCTCAGCACCTTGGCAACGCGTGCGGGGGCCAGGGCGCGGCGGGCGTAGACCTCCGGGTCCGGGTGCCAGGGCACGATATCGATTCGCTCGCCCCCGAGTTCACCCACCACTGCCTGCACGCGAGCGCCTTTGAGCCCTACGCAGGCGCCCACGGGATCAATGGACTCGTCCCTCGAGGAGACGGCCACCTTGGTGCGGCCGCCCACTTCGCGGGCGATCCCTTTGATCTCAACGATGCCCTGGTGGATCTCCGGCACCTCGAGCTTGAACAGGGCTGCCACGAAGAACGGGTCGGCCCTGGAGAGCACGAGCCGCGGGCCTTTGGACGTCTCCTCCACCTTCTTCAGCACGGCCCTTATGGACTCGCCCTGGCGGAACCGCTCCCGCGGGTTCTGCTCCTTCCACGGGATGATGGCATCGGCATCACGGGCCTCGTTCATGAGGAGCACGAGCTTACCTCGCTCCACCTGCTGGACCTCGCCGCTCAGGAGCTCGCCGGCGCGGGCATCGAACTCGTCGCGAATCTTCTGTCGCTCACCTTCGCGGACACGCTGGATGATCCGCTGCTTTGCCGCCATCACGGCGTTCCGGCCGAACTCGGCGAACGATACCGGGATCTCCATGACATCCCCCGGCTCGAAGTCGGGGTCGTCCCAGCGCGCCTCCTCCAGGGATATCTCCCGGGACGGGTCCTCGACCTCCTCCACCACTTCCTTCAGAACGGTGATCTGGATGCCGCCACCGCCCTCGTCGACGGTGATCTCGGCCTCGACATTGAGGCCGAAACGCTTCGCGAGGGCGGCCATGATGCCGTCACGAATGAGATCGTGCAATTCGTCGTCCGAGAGATTCTTGTTGGCCGTCATCTCCCGGAAGGCCGCAAGCACCTGCATCCCTTCGTTAGCCATAGTCTCCTCAGTTGCTCCAGCGGAACACGAGGTGAGCCCGCGCTATTTCTGCGCGAGGCACCTCCACTTCCTCTCCGTCATTGAGCCGCAGCCGCACGGTCTCTCCGTCCGGCCCCTGCGCCAGGCCCAGCAGCTCTCCCTCGAGCCGTCGGCTACGACCTGCCAAGGGACCGTACCCTCGGAGGGCGATGTCGTGCCCTGCGAACCGCTCGAAGTCCCGGCTCCGTACCAGCGGCCGCTCCACCCCCGGAGACGAGACCTCCAGCACATACCGGTCCGACATCCCTGGCAGCGCATCCAGATACTCCTCCAGGGAGCGGCTGATCCGCGCACAATCCTCCAGGGTGATCCCCTGCCCCGGCTCCGCGTCCGGTCGATCCGCACGTATCCGCAGGACCGGTCGCGTCCTGGTCCCTCCTCGTTCGAGCTCGACCAGCTCGAAGCCAAGCGCCGCCAGGCGCTGCTCGATTACCTGCTCCTGCGATGGCTCGCCCATGACCTCTCAATAAAAAAGTGGGGGTGTACCCCCCACTCCTAGCGGCCCTTCTTCGAGCCGCGCACTCGAAGATGATAAAAGAGGTTAGACGAACGTGCAACCCTGCCGGGCCGAAGCGTCAGGGGGTTTCACTGCCCATGTGCGTCATGGTGCCTCGGCGATGCCGAGGAAGCCGAGCTGCCGGCTGGCGTCACCCCCGCGGTGGGAGTAGAAATCGGTGCTACACCGGGTGCAATGCCGGGAGACGGATACGTTGGCGGCGGGCACGCCTGCCTCGACCAGTTGGCGCGCCTGTAGTGAGCGCATGTCAATCGTAGCCGGTCCGCAGGGCGCTGGCAGTCGCAGCGCCTGGTGCACCTCCGGTCCCACCTCGTAGCAAGGGCCGCAGATGGCGGGTCCCAGGTGCACCTGCACCGCGGCCAGGTCGGAGGCGAAGGGTTCCAGCCCGCGCTCGATGATGCGGTGGGCCGTGCCACGCCAGCCGGCGTGCAGGAGAGCTATCCTGCGGCGCCGGCAATCGACGATGAAGATGGGGGTGCAATCGGCCACCGAGACGGTCAGGAGTACGTCGGCCCGCTGTGTGTAGTGGACGTCGAAGCCGTCACTCAAGGCCAGTCCCGGCGGTCCGGAGTCGTGGCTCAGCACCCGGTCCAGGTGGGCCTGGCGGCTGTGCACCACCCGGTCCATGTCGGCGGCCGATTGGAGGAGTCTCCAGCGGCGCAACGAGTCTCCCACGGGCGCGGCGCCGGACAGGCCGAAGTCCCAGTCCCCGTCTGGGCCGCCCCTGCCCGTGGTGCCCTGCACCAGCCACGGGTAGGCCCGGGCCCAGCCGGGGTGCACGTGGCGGGGCGGGTCACCATCGAGCCGTTCCTCGCGGACGTGGACCATACGGTTGGGAGCCTCGGCCCGCGCGGGCGCGGTCACCCGAAACGGGCTCAGCTCTCGGTGACCGGGATGTCGGCGCCGGGTCCTGGTCCGGCCTCGCCGGGCCCTGGCTCGGGTCGCGGCTCCTCGGCCTCTGGCGCAGCCGTGCCGGGCCTGGCATGGCTGGTCTCGTGACGGGCCAGCCTGGAGCGCAAGTCGGCGACTTCGGCTTTCAGCGCCTCGAACTCCCGGCGGGGCACGAAATCGAATCGGAGGCGCGCGTCATCGAACGCTTCCTGTGCCCGCTCCATCGTGACCCGGACAGTCTCCCGTGCCCGCTCCTGCGAGAGCTCGCCGCGATCGGTCATCTCCTGGACCGTCTCCTCGACGGCGTCCTTGAGCGCGCTCAGGATGCCCAGCCCGGCTCGTATGCCGTCCCTCACGTCGTCGCCCACGTTTCGCGTCCGGTCATGTTCTTCCGCCATTGGTCCCTCCTCTAATCGCCTCGCGAGTCTTCCCTTGTGATACGGGCGCCCAGTTGCTTCAACCGCTGGTCTATGGCGGCATAACCGCGCTCGACCTGCTGGATATTGTACATATGGCTCTCTCCCTCGGCGCTCAGCGCCGCGATGAGGAGGGCCATGCCGGCCCGGATGTCAGGTGTCTCCATTACGCCGGCATACAGCCGCGAAGGTCCGACCACCACGGCCCGGTGCGGGTCACACAGCACGATCCGGGCGCCCATCCCGATGATCTTGTCGGCGAAGAACATGCGGGACTCGAACATCTTCTCGTGGATGAGGATGGTGCCGCGGCACTGGGTGGCCACGACCAGGGCGATGGAGGTCAGGTCCGCGGGGAAGGCGGGCCATGGCCCGTCGTCGATCTTCGGTATGTGTCCGCCCAGGTCCATTCTGATGTCCAGGTCCTGGTCCGCGGGGACCCGCAGGTCCTGGCCCTGGGCCTCGCAGCGGATGCCCAGCCGGTCGAAGGCCAGGAGCGTCGAGTCCAGGTGCTCGACGGCCGCGTCCTCGATCACGATGTCCCCGCGAGTCACGGCGGCCAGTCCTATGAACGAACCCACCTCGATGTGATCCGAACCGATCTTGAACGAGCCGCCGCCCAGGCGCTCCACGCCCTCGATCTCCAGGACGTGGGTGCCGATCCCCGAGATCCGGCCGCCCAGGGCATTGATCATCCTGCACAGGTCCTGCACGTGGGGCTCGGCGGCGGCGTTGCGCAGGCGAGTGGTGCCCCGGGCCAGGGCCGCTGCCATTATGGCGTTCTCCGTGGCGGTGACGCTGGGCTCGTCCAGGAAGATCTCGGCACCGGTCAGTGAATCCGCCTCCAGGTGGTACCCGCCCGCCGTCTCTACGCGGGCGCCCAGGCGCTGGAACGCCAGGAAGTGGGTGTCGACCCGACGACGCCCGATCACGTCACCGCCGGGAGGCGGCAACAGCATGCTGCCGACCCTGGCCAGCATCGGTCCGGCCAGGAGGATGGAGGCTCGGATCCTGGCGGCCAGGCTCCTATCGACCTCCGATATCCGGATCTCCCGGGCATGGATGGTGACGGTATCGCTCCCCTCCCACTCCACGGAGCAGCCCAACTGCTGCATGAGTTCGAGGAGCGTGCGGACGTCACGGATATCGGGGACGTTCTCCAGTCTGACGGGCTCCTCGCTGAGGAGCGTGGCGCATATGATTGGCAGAGCGGCGTTCTTGTTGCCCGCCGGCCGGATCCGGCCGCTAAGCGGGACGCCTCCCTCCACGATGTATTTCGGCATTTACGATATCGGTCCAGCGAGTGTCGTAGAACTCGGACCATGGCAGAGCCATGGAAAAAACATACCCGCCGCATCGAAGCAGCGTCAAACGACGGGTCCGGGCCTTGCCGCAACGGCATTCTGGCCTCCGGGCGCAGGCATGCCTTACCTTGTGTGTGCGCAGTGAAAGCGGCTCGCGAGCGAGGAGAAGAGCGTGGGATCCACCATCTGGATGTTGGCGCAGGCAACGCCGCCGGAGCTGGGAGCGCAGCTCGAGCGGATCATGTGGGCCCAGACCGTGATGGCCGTGGTCATGGTCATTACGGCCCTGGCCGTGCTGGTCGCCGCGGCGGCCGTGCTCCTCCTCGTGCGTCGGGCCATGGACCGGGTCGACGAGGCGAAGAACCAGCTGATCCCCCACGTCACGCCGGTCTTGAACAGGGCATCGACCGTCGCGGACGACGTGGGCCACATCACCGCCGGATTCAGGGACAACGCCGACGACGTGCAGGAGGCGGTACAGGACCTGCTGGACAGGAGCAGGGGGGCCGTGGGCTCCCTGGAGGAGCGGGTCCGCCGCTTCGGTCTGGTGCTGGAGGTGGTACAGGCCCAGGCGGAGGACCTGCTCATGGATGCCGCCGCCATGGCCAGGGGAGCACAGACAGCGGCCCAGGCGTTGCGGCAAGAGAAGGACGCGCGCCTGCGGACCGTCCGCAGACGCTACAACGACCCGACGGGACAAGACTGATGCGTAACGACAACACCACCGAGTATGTCACTGCCTTCGTGGTGGGGGCCCTGCTGGGAGCGGGGGCCGCGCTGCTCATGGCACCCGAGCCACCGACACGCCGGCAGCGGCTCATGAAGGAGCTGAAGCCGTACCGGAAGAAGCTGAAGAAGAAGGCGTCCAAGGCCAGGAAACGGGTCGGGCACCAGGCCAGCGCGGTTGGCGAGTGGACCGATGAGCTGCAAGCCGCCGGGCTCGCCGTAGTGGAGGACATGCGCGAGGAGGTAGCGGAGCTGGTAGCCGACGCGCGCAAGGAGATCGCCGACGCGCTGGAGGGCCAGATGGACTCGGCCCACGCCAGCCTCCGACGGGGGACCAAGCGGATCCGCAGTTGAGGGTGGCAGTTGAAGCTCGCCATACTGCTCGGCGGTGCCCTGTTGCTCCTTTTGCTGACGCCGGAGCGACTGTTCGCCTATGGCCCTGCCACGCATATATTCCTGGCCGAGCACCTGCTAAGTTCCCTGCACCTGCTGCCCGCCGCCCTCACGGACCTGCTGCGGCGCTATCCGCTGAGTTTCCTCTACGGGAACGTCGCAGCTGACATCTCCTTCGCCAAGAAGTACGTGCCCGCGGGCCGCCACTCCCATTACTGGCACGTGGGCGAGGAGATACTGGCGGGTGCTCGGAACGACCGGCTGCGGGCGGCGAGCTTCGGATACCTCTGCCACCTGGCGGCGGACACTGTCGCCCACAACCATTACGTGCCGCGCCAGCTCATGCTCACCAGCTCGTCGAAGGCGCTGGGGCATTCCTACTGGGAGCACAGGCTGGACGTGGAGTTGGGGGAGGTGTATACGGGCAGGGCCCGGGAGGTGGTCATGGATTACGACCACGCCGAGGCCGACAACCTCTTCGACAGCATTCTGAGCGGCACCATCTTCTCCTTCGAGACCAACAGGCGCCTGTTCCGGGGCATGGTCCGGTTCCAGGACAACGACCGGTGGCAGAACGTGTTCAGCCGGGTCCTCGAGCACTCCCGCTGGGACATCCCGGATACGGATGTGGACCGTTACCTGGCCACCAGCTTCGACTCAATGGTGGACTACCTGCTGCGAAGGAGCGGTTCCCACGCCGCGGGTCGGGATCCCATCGGCGATTTCAACCTGCAGCTCTCGAAGAAGGTCCGGCGCCTGGCGCTTAGAGATGGCAATGCCCGGGACCGGGGCCGCATGATGGTCATGGCCGATGACTTCTTTCCCCTGCCCGAAGACCTGCTCGACTTCTGGGATCGCCGCGGCCCCTTCAGCCGGCCCGCGGAGGCGGGCTGACCTGCCAGCGCGGGGATGCGGCCGCGCGACGGGTTCCTCGTCGCGGCGGCCAGCGAGAGTCATCCGCCCGCGTTCGCCTCGTTCTTCAGTGGTCTGCCAGCAGACGGCTGCGGAGCAGCTCCGCAGTTTGCCGCGGTTCGGCCTTCCCGCTCGAAGCCTTCATGATCCGGCCCATGAAGAACGACAACAGTTTCGCTTCCCCTTCCCTGAACCGGGCCGCCTCTTCCGGGTGGGCATCGACCACCTCCGCGACCCAGGCCTCCAGCTGGTCCGGGTCGCCGACGCTGGCCAGGCCCGCCGCCTCCACGATGGCGCGCGGCGGTTCAGCGGTCGTCATCATCCGGGTCAGCACCTGACGGGCCAGCCGGTTGCTCAGGGTGCCATCAGCGATCAGCTCGATCAGCTGGGCCAGGCGCGGAGGCGGCACGGGGAACGCGCTCACTGGAGCGCCCTGCTCGTTGGCCCACGCCAGGACCTCTGTCATGACCCAGTTGCTGGCCGCCTTGGGATCTCCACAGTCCCGGGCCACTGCTTCGAAGTAGTCGGCCACGTCCCGGTCGGCGGTGAGGACGTCGGCGTCGTAGCCGGGGATCTCGTATTCGGTGCGGAAGCGTCGCTCCCGGGCCTCGGGCAGCTCTGGCAGGTCCCGTCTCACCCGGTCCACCATCTGGGCCGTGAGGACGAGCGGCGGCAGGTCCGGGTCGGGGAAGTAGCGGTAGTCGTGGCTTTCCTCCTTGCTCCGCATGACCCTGGCGCTGCCGGCCCGCGCGTCCCACAAGAGGGTCTCCTGGGTGACGGCCCCTCCCCTGGCCAGCAGGTCGGCCTGGCGCTCCGCCTCGGAGGTGAGTGCTCTCTCGACGTTGCTGAAGGAGTTCAGGTTCTTGATCTCGGTCTTGGTGCCCAGGGTCCGGGCGCCTCGTGGCCGGAGCGAGATATTGGCATCGACCCGCAGGCTACCCTTCTCCATGTCGCAGTCACTGACCTGGAGGTACTGGAGCAGCCGCTTGAGCCGGACCAGGACGGCCCGGGCCTCAGCGGGGTTGGCCAGGTCCGGCTCGGTCACGATCTCCACCAGCGGCACGCCGGCCCGGTTGAGATCGATGGCGGTGCGGCGGGGCAGCCGGTCGTGTATCAGCTTGCCCGCGTCTTCCTCGATGTGGATCCTCCGGACCCGTATCCTGCGGCGCGACGCGGCGGCGTCGACCAGCTCGAGCCAGCCGTCGGTTGCCAGGGGGCGGTCGTACTGGGAGATCTGGTAGCCCTTGGGCAGGTCGGGATAGAAGTACTGTTTCCGGGCGAAGACGCTGGTGAGGTGCACCGTGCAGTGGAGGCCGAGGGCCGCCTTGACCGCCAGCTCGACAGCGGCTGCGTTCGTCACGGGCAGTGCGCCGGGCAGACCGAGGCAGACGGGACACACGTTGGTGTTGGGCGCCGACCCGAACTGGGACCTGTCGCCGCAGAAGAGTTTCGTGGCGGTACCGAGCTGGACGTGGATCTCGAGGCCGATGACCGCTTCGAAGCCGTTGTCGCTCATCGCCCCATCGACGTGGCTGGGGTCCCGGCCACGCGTTCCAGGGCGGCGGCGGCCCTTATCAGGCGCGGCTCCTGCCATCGTGCCGCCAGGAGCTGACCGCCCACCGGCAGCCCCTGACTCGTGCCGATGGGCACCGATGCGCCGGGTATGCCCGCCAGGTTGGCGGCAACGGTGAAGGCATCACCCTGGTACCTGCGGTACGGATCCGGGCTCCGGTAGCCGAGAGGTGATGCCACGTCGGGGGTGGTGGGCGTGAAGATAACATCAACACCGCTATCGAAGGCTGTCTGGAAGTCGGCGGCGATCAGGTGCCGGACCCGCTGGGCCTGGCCGTAGTAGCGGTCCTGGTAGCCTGCGGAGAGGACGTACGTCCCCAGCAAGATCCTGCGCTTGACCTCGGTGCCGAACCCGGCCGATCGGGTGCGGGAGTAAGTACAGTCCGCGTCGGGCGCATCGGTCCGGGTCCCGTAGCGGACGCCATCGTAGCGGGCCAGGTTCGCGGAGGCCTCGGCGGGCGCCAGGACGTAGTAGGTGGGAATGGCGAAGCGGTGGTGCGGCAGGGACATCAGCCGTACCTCCGCGCCCTCCCGTGCCAGCCCTTCGATGGCGGCGGCGGCGAGCCGACGGATGCCCGGCTCCATGTCCTCGGGGAAGTATTCTTCAGGCACACCCACCACCAGTCCGTCGGCGCCGCGGTCGACCGCTGCGAAGAGGTTCGCCGGTGGGTGGCCGGCGCAGGTGGCGTCGCGGGGATCCGGTCCCATGATGACCTGGAGCACGCTGGCCGCGTCATCGACAGTCCGGCCGAAGGTGCCCACCTGGTCCAGGGACGAGGCGTAGGCCACCAGGCCGTACCGGCTCACGCCCCCATAGGTCGGCTTGATGCCCACCACGCCGCAGAGGGCGGCGGGCTGGCGGACCGAGCCGCCGGTGTCCGAGCCCAGCGCCGCAGTGACCATACCCGCCGCCACCGCCGCCGCCGAGCCTCCCGAGGAGCCGCCCGGCACCCGATCGGGTGCGTGAGGGTTGCGGGTCGGGCCGAACGCCGACTGTTCGGTGGTCGAGCCCATCCCGAACTCGTCCATGTTCGTCTTCCCAACGACCAGGGCGCCCGCCGCACGGAGTCTGCGCACCGCCGTGGCTTCGTACGGTGACCGGAAACCTTCCAGCATCCGGGAGCCGCAGGTGGTGGGGTGGTCCAGGGTGCAGAGGTTGTCCTTTACAGCCACCGGCACCCCACTGAGGGCCGGCACCGGTCGGCCGGCCCGGCGCGCCTCGTCCAGCTCCTGGGCCAGTGATCCTGCCCGGTCCGCGAGCTTCGCCGGATCGTGGCTCAGGAACGCGCGCAGGCCACTGGGGCCAGAATCCTTGGCGGCGATGGCTGCGGACACGGCCTCGGCCAGCCGCACCGGGTCCAGAGCGCCCGTCCCCACCTCTTCCGTCAGGCGTCGTACGCCGGCCCGGGTGTGCTCGGTCATCCCGGCGCCTCACCGTCCACGTCCCGCCCCCCGTCCTGGTCGTCGTGCGAGGCCATCCTGGGCACGGTGAAGAAGTCGTCGGCCCAGGCCGGCGCCATCACTTCGGGCGACACCACCAGCTGATCGGCTCCGGGTACGTCGGGCCGGACCGGCGCCTGTTGCTGGGGCTGATCGTCGGCGCCGGGATCCTCCGCCGGCGCCGTCGCCAGCGCGTCCATGTGCTCGAGGATGGTGCTCAGCTGCTCCGCCAGGAGGCTCAGCTCGTCGTCGCTCAGGGTCAGCCGCGCCAGCTCAGCCGTGCGACGGACGTCCTCCTTCTCCACCTTCACCGTCAATACTCCTTCTGGAGGTTCGCGTAACGGACCTTCACCTTCTTCCGCCCGACCTGGTCGAACTCGATCACCGCCTTCAGGTCCGTTCCGAACCCGGACAGCTCCCGGATCGTGCCAGGGCCGAACGCCGGGTGGCGGACCCGCTCACCCTTGACCAGACGGGGCGGGTCCTGGCTGTCGCTGTAATCCACCAGGAACCCGTCCTCCGAGCTGGCCACTGGATCCGTCTCCCGGCGCACCGATCGCCGCCTGGTCGGCCGGCGCCCGTCCCACCAGTCGAAGGCACGGCTCTGCCGCTCGAGCTGGGTCGTCTGACGCCGCTCCAGCAACTGGTGGGGGATCGGCTCCAGGAAGCTGGACGGGATGCAGTCTATGCGCTCCCCCATCCTGCGGCGGGCACGGGCGTGGGTCAGGTAGACCTTCTGCTCGGCCCGCGTTATTCCCACGTAGAACAGCCTTCGCTCCTCCTCCAGGGCCTCCGGCTCGTCGTACGCACGGGCCAACGGGAAGAGCCCGTCCTCGAGGCCGGCGATGAACACGATGGGGAACTCCAGCCCCTTCGCCGTGTGGAGGGTCATGAGGGTGACGGCGTTGGCTGCCGGGTCGTGCCGGTCGATGTCGGTGATGAGGGAGATCTCCTGGAGGAACAGATCCAGGGGCGAGGCGTCCGCCGGCAGGTCCTCGAGCTCCCGCAGCTCGGGCAGCCGGTCGTCGAACTGGTACGCCCCGGCCACCAGCTCCCGCACGTTCTCGACACGGTCCTCCGCCTCCGGGCCTTCCTCGGCCAGGGCCACCAGGATACCCACGTCCGCCACCAGCTGCTCGAGCAGTTGCCCCGCCTCCTGCTCCGCCGCCCGGGCGCGGAACCCGTCGATGCTGGCGGCGAACCGCTCCAGCGCAGCACCTGCCGCGCCGGTCATGGCAGGTATCTGTCGGCCGCGCCTGGCCGCATCGAGCAGTGAGAGCCCCTGGTCGGTGGCCCAGTCCCGGAGCCGCTGCTGCGCGACGTCGCCGATACCCCGCCGCGGGTAGTTCACGATCCGGTCGAATGCCTGGGCATCCAGCGGGTTCGAGATCAGGCGCAGGTATGCCAGCACGTCCATGATCTCGCGCCGCTCGTAGAACCGGGTCCCGCCCACGATCCGGTAGGGCAGCCCCCGCTCCACCAGCGCCCGTTCCAGCTCACGGGACTGGGCGTTGGTGCGGTAGAGCAGGACGAACTCCCGGGGCGCCAGCTCCGGGTCGTGGCTGAGGCGGAGCTCGATCTCGCTGGTGATCCAGTCAGCCTCATCCCGTTCGTCGGCTGTCTCCACCAGGGTGAGCCGCTCGCCGTCATCGGACTCGGTCCGCAGCGTCTTGCCCTTGCGGCGCACGTTCTCGGCGATGACGGCGTTGGCGGCTTCCAGTATCCGGCGGCTGGACCGGTAGTTCTGCTCGAGGCGGATCAGCCTGGTCCCGGGGAAGCGGTGGTCGAACTCCAGGATATTGCTCACATCGGCGCCCCGCCATCCGTAGATGGACTGGTCGTCGTCTCCCACCACCATGAGGTTTCCGTGCTCCCGGGCCAGCAGCTCCACGAACGCGTCCTGGGCATGGTTCGTATCCTGGTACTCGTCCACCAGCACGAACTGGAACCGGCGCCGATAGCTGGCCAGGAGCTGGTCGTGTGCCCGCAACAGCTCGACCGGCTTCACCAGCAGATCATCGAAGTCGAAGGCGTTCTGCTCACGGAGCGAGGCCTGGTACGGGGTATAGACCTTGGCCACGGTGCGGGAGAACACGTCGTGGGCCATCTCCTCGTAGGTGGACGGGTCCACCAGCAGATTCTTCGCGTCGGAGATGGCGGCGCGCACGGACTTCGGGTGCCACCGCTTCTCTGAGATGCCCAACCGCTCCATGGTTCGCCGGATACCCGCCAGCGATGCGTCGGCATCGTAGATGGTGAAGCTCGGCGACCAGCCCACCAGGTGCGCGTGCCGGCGGAGCAGCCTGGCGCCGATGGAATGGAACGTCCCGATCCACATGCCAGCCGGCTCCCGGCCCAGCAGCGACCTGACGCGATGACGCATCTCGCCTGCGGCCTTGTTCGTGAACGTCACGGCGAGGATCGAGCCGGGGTCGACGCCGAACTCGTGGATCAGGTGCGCGATCCGGGTGGTCAGGACCCGGGTCTTGCCGGAGCCGGCGCCGGCCAGGACCAGCAGGGGGCCCTCGAAATGCTCCACCGCGTCCCGTTGCTCCGGGTTCAGTGACGCCAGCAGGTCCGTCACCAGCTCAGCCATGTTCGTGGTCACCTGTCTCCACCGGGATCCGCAGTGCGAACCTGGCGCCCCCGCCAGGGCGGCGGCGGCTCTCGATGGAGCCGCCATGCACGTCCTTGACGATCCGTCGCGCCAGGGACAGGCCTACGCCCCAGCCCCCGGCCTTCGTGGTCACGCCCGGCTCGAACAGCCGGTCCCTTATCTTGCTGGCCACGCCCGGCCCGTCGTCGGTTACTACGAAGCATACGCCCCTGACATCCGGCAGCGCCGCCAGCCGGATCCTGCCGCCACGTCCCGCCAGCGCGTCCAGCGAATTCTTGACACAGTTCTCCAGCGCCCAGACCAGCAGGACCTGGTTCGCTCTCAAGTCGGGCAGCCCATCGGAGACCCGCACGCGCAGCTCCACCCCCGGCTTCTCCCTGGGCAGGCGAGGCCTCAGGTACTCCTCGAGCTCGCGCATCACCGCTTCGGGCCTGACGGGCGACAGGGGCGACGGCTTGCCGATCATCTCGAAGCGGCGTGACACCCGCTCGAGCCGGTCCACATCCGCGCCTACCTCCCGGGCCAGCCGCCGGTCCGATACCAGCTCCGCCCGGTCCTGGGCCGGTAGACGCAAAACCTCGTGCCAGCCTTGCAACGAGCTGAGGGGCGTACCCATCTGGTGAGCCAGCTCCCTGGCCATGGCGCTCCACATCCGCTCCCGCTCCGCCCGCAACGTGCCCCGGACCACCACGTAGCCGACCAGGATCAGGAGCAGCGCGCCCGCTATCTGCAAGGTGGCCGCCCAACGGAGCCGGGCGATGACGGGCGGTAAGCCGAAGTGGATTGCGCCCACCTCCTCCTCCACGATGACCGGGCTCCTCTGGCCAAGCTCCTGGGCGTAGCGGAGCACCCGCTGGCGATCACGCTCCACGGCCAGGTCCGCTTCGAAGGGTAGGTTGGCGGCGGCGTACGGGACGCCGTCAGCGTTCAGTGCCACCATGGGCACGCCCAGACGGGTCAACTCCGCTTGCAGGTCCGTCAACGCCTGCAACTCCGCCCCGGGCTCGGTGGACAGCAGGCCACGCTGGACCAGGGCGTACATGCGCTGGTGGACTTCCGCCTCCGTCCGGAGCTCCCTCACCAGGTGCTCTGTATAGAGCAGATAAGATCCGAGGACGGCGATGGCCAGAAGGGCCAACCACACGGGCCAGAAGCGGGCGCGCATGGCCACACCCGCCACTCACCGGATGCGGTCGGTACCGACGTAGTCGGCCAGGACCTCGGGCACCTGGACGCTACCATCGGGTCGCTGGTACGTCTCGAGCAACGCTACCAGCGTGCGGGCGATGCCGAGCCCGGAGCCGTTCAGTGTGTGCACGTACTCCGGCTTGGCCCGTGGCTCCGGCCGATACCGTATGTTGGCGCGCCGGGCCTGGTAGTCGAAGTACGTGGAGCAGCTGGAGACCTCGAGCCACCGGCCCACCGCTGGGGCCCAGGCTTCCAGGTCATAGGTCCGGGCATTGGCGAAGCCCAGGTCCCCACCTGCCAGGAGCAGGACCCGGTAGCGGAGCCCCAGGGCCTGGAGCACCGCCTCGGCATGGCCGGTCATCTCGTCGAGGGCCGCGTCGCTGGCCTCGGGCCGCTCGAACCGCATCACCTCCACCTTGTCGAACTGGTGCAACCGCAGCAGCCCACGCGTATCCTTGCCATGGGCGCCCGCCTCGCGCCGGAAGCAGGGTGTGTACGCGGTGTAGCGGATCGGCAGGTCCTCGGGCCCCAGGATCTCGCCAGCGTGGAGGTTCGTCAGCGGGAGCTCGGCGGTGGGGACCAGGTAGAGGTCGTCCTCCACGGCGTGGTACATGTCATCGCCGAACTTGGGCAGGTGACCGGTGCCGTACGCGGACGCGCTGTTCACCAGGAGCGGGGGCCATATCTCGGTGTAGCCGTGGTGGTCGCTGTGGAGGTCCACCATGAAGTTGACCAGCGCCCGCTCCAGCCGGGCGCCCAGGCCCTTGTAGACAGGGAATCCGCTGCCCGTGATCCGGGCGCCCCTGGGCAGGTCCAGGATGCCCAACGCCTCGCCCAGCTCCCAGTGGGGACGACGCTGCGCCGACGGAGGCTCCTCCCCCCACTCCCGCACCAGGACCGCGTCGTCCTCCCCACCGGCCGGTACGTCCTCCGCCGGCGTGTTGGGCAGCTCCTGTAACGCTGTCTCGAGCTCCGCCTCAACGGCCGTGAGGGCCGATTCGCGCTCCTGGAGCCTGTCCCCCAGCTCGCGCATCTGGAGGATGATACCTGCGGCCTCGTCGTCCCGGCCCTCACGCTTCAGCTCACCGACCCTGGGCGAGACCTCGTTGCGTCGGGCACGCAGGTCATCGACCTCCGCGACCAGGCCGCGCCGTTGCTCGTCCAGCTCGACCACCCGATCGATGGCCGGTATCAATGCCGGATTGCCGCGCACGGCCAGCCGTGCCCGGATCTGGTCCGGCTCCTCGCGAATCCGCCGGATATCGAGCATGTCAGGGGTCGGGTGGTACCAGGTTACGGTCGTTGCACAGCGGGTTCCGGATGGCGCGGATCTCCACTATGCCGGCCGGGTCCAGATCCAGCACCTCGAACTTGCCGAACATGTTGCAGCCCCGGAAGTCGCGTCGGCTCCGGACGGCGTAGACCCAACCCTTCCGTAAAGGTACGGTCTCCTCGGTCACGTATCCGTCCCTCGGTGCCTGGATCATGTCCTCGAAGTTGATGCCGCTGGAGTCCACGGCGATCCCCGGTCGGATGTCGAACCATTCGAACATCCCCGCGGGCATGGCGTGGAACTCGCCCTGGATCTCCGTTACGGCCACATCGAAGTCGAACGGTTCGCGGGTCTTGGGCCGCTCGACGATCACCGCCTGCTGCCCGACGAAGTCGTATGCCGCCGGCATCCCGATGAATTCGGGACGGGCCAGCGAGTGCAGGAGCACCAGGTCCTGGACGGCGAACCAGGTGGGCTCGAACGCGTCGCACGCCAGCTGCGGTGCCGTGGCGGCGAGGAGGAGCAGCCCGACGAGCAGGCGCTTCGGTCTACGGACAAATCGCTTCATATCAGGACGCGAAGGGTACACCGCGCAGCACGCGGATGTCAAGCGGCGGCGCGGCCTTCCGTCTTGACACTGCTGCCTGCGCTGATTACATGTTTGCGCTCCGTACCCGCGCGAGCCTCGCAAGGTCCCGACCGCATGCTCGGCACGATTCTGGCAACCCGCTGGCCACAGGCCGTTCACCTTACTCCCGACCTGCCAATGACTGCCGCGACCGACCCCGCTCGTAAGACCGTACTGGTGGCGGACGACGAGCCGTACATCGGGCGGATCATCCAGATGAAGCTCGAGAACGGGCCCTATCGTGTGGAGCTGGCCCACGACGGTCGGGAGGCCCTGGACCGATTGCGGGGGCAGGACTCGATTGACCTGGTCCTCCTGGACATAATGATGCCCCACGCCAGCGGCCTGGACGTGCTGGCCGAATTGCGCCAGCTCCCGCACCGGAGTGGCACGCCGGTCATCATGCTCACCGCCAAGGGCCAGGAGGCGGACCGGGAGCTGGCGGCGGAGTACGGCGCGACCGACTTTCTGACCAAACCTTTCAGCCCCAAGAAGCTCCTTGCCCGCATCGACGAAATCTTCGACCGCTGACCGCACCTGGGCCGTGGTACTGGCCGGTGGCGTGGGCTCCCGGTTCTGGCCGGTCTCCACGCCTTCTCGCCCGAAGCAGATCCTGCCGCTGGCCAGTGACCGTCCTCTGATCGCCGACACCATCGAGCGGATCCGTCCGCTGATCCCCTTGGACCGGGTCCGGGTCCTGACCGGCGAGCCCTATGTGGAGCCCATCGGTCGCGCGGCGGACGACCTGGACGAGTCCCATTTCCTGGTGGAGCCACATGCCAGGGGCACCGCCCCGGTCCTGCTCTGGGCCGCCCACCACCTGGTGAAGGCCGACCCTGATGCCATCATGGTCTCGCTGCACGCGGACCACGTGATCCAGCCGGACGCCGCCTTCCGGGAGCTGGTGGCGGCGGCGGCGCTGGCCGCCGACACCCACGACCGGCTCTTCACCATCGGAGTCCGCCCCACCCGTGCGGAGACTGGCTACGGCTACATCCGGAAGGGTCCCGCCCTGGACCGGTCGGGGGCCCACGCCGTGGCCGCGTTCATCGAGAAGCCGGACCGGGACACGGCTCGCAGTTACCTGGAGTCGGGCGACTACCTGTGGAACTCGGGGATCTTCGTCTGGCGGGCGGTGCGGCTGCTGGACGAGGTGCTGGCCGTGGCACCCGAGCTGGCGGGGCTCCTGCCCCTGCTGGACGCCGGCGACGTGAAGGAGTATTTCGCCGTGGCGCCCACCCTCTCCATCGACCATGCCGTGCTGGAACGGAGCCAGCGGGTGGGCGTGATGGACGCCACGTTCGACTGGGACGACGTGGGTACGTGGGACGCCGTCGCCCGATCCCGGCCGACCGACGCCGCCGGGAACGTGGTCCAGGGAGTGGCGGAGCTGGTGGAGAGCAGTGGCTGCGTGGTCTGGAACGAGGCGGACGAGCCGGTGGTGGTCTTCGGCGCCGAGGACCTGGTCGTGGTCCGGGTCCAAAGCGTGACCCTGGTGCTGCCCCGGCAGCGGGCGGCCGACCTCAAGACGCTGCTGGACGCGCTGCCCGCCGGCGTAAGGGAGGTGGACGGATGACCCGCCCTGCCCTGGTCCTGTTCGACGACGACGTCGCCCGCCGCTGGCGCCCGTTCATCCTGACCCGGCCGGCAGGCGAGTTGCTGTTCGGCACCCGGACGCTGCGCCGCCGCGCCGAGCGCTCCCTGGGCCTCGAGTGCGTGGGCCACGTGGCGGATCCGGTCCTGGAAGACTTCGACGAGGCCTGGGCCCCGCCGGTCCTGTCCATGGCCCGGCTCGCTCAGCCCGAAGGGTTCGAGGGCGGCGCCGTGTTCCTGCTGTCCCGGTTCGCCGCTGACCCGGCCGACCTGCCACAGGCTCCAGCGCTGCTGATGTCCGACGGCAGGGTGGTGGGCATACGACTCGCGCCCGGTGCCAGGCCGCCGGACGAGCACTTCTTCCGGGAGCCGGACGCCCGCGCCCCCGACCTGCCCGGGCACGAGCTGTCCGGTCAGCTGCTGGGCCGCTCCTGGGAGCTGATGAGCGGCAACGCCGAGCGTACGGCCCGGGACCTGGCGGCCGTGGGCGATGACCCGCTCCCCGACACGGTCTACCGCGTGGGCGACGGCGTCGTCTCACTGGGCCGCCACGTCAAACTGGCACCGGGCGTGGTTCTGGACACGACCAGCGGGCCGATCCGGCTGGACGACGGGGCGCAGGTCGGCCCCTTCACCTACCTGGTCGGGCCCGCCTACGTCGGCCCCGGCTCGTCGCTCCTGGGCGGACCCTTCCACAGCGTCTCCATCGGCCCGCACTGCAAGGTCCACGGGGAGATGGAGGAGACGGTGGTGCTGGGCTACTCCAACAAGGCCCACGACGGCTTCCTGGGCCACGCCTACGTGGGCATGTGGGTCAACCTGGGTGCCCTCACCACCAACAGCGACCTCAAGAACAACTACGGTCCCGTCCGGGTCTGGACGCCCGACGGCGAGGTGGACACGGGCAAGTCGAAGGTCGGCTGCTTCCTGGGCGATCATGTGAAGACCGCCATCGGCACAATGATCAATACCGGCACCGTGATCGAGGCCGGCACCAACATCTTCGGTGGTATGCCGCCCAAGTACGTGCCGCCCTTCAGCTGGGGCGACCCTGACACCGCCTACGGGTTCGACCGGTTCATCGCCACCGCCAACACGGTCATGGCCCGGCGGGGCATCGAGCTCACAGAGCCGGCGCGGCGGCAGCTTCGGGCGGCGTGGGAGGCAGTGCGCGGCTGAGCCTCGGCCGCCCCGTCTGCTGACCTCCCACCCAGTCGCCCGCGCAGCTGGGGAGCATCGACTTGCGACCCGCCGTTGACACCTCCTGCCCCACTGCCGAGCTTACCGGATGCGCGTCACGGTCCTGGGCAGCGGCAGTCGAGGGAACGCCATACTGGTGGAAGCGGACGGAGTCCGGCTGCTCATCGACGCCGGCTTCAGCGGCAAGGACCTGGCCCGTCGGATGGCGGCAGTGGAGGTTGACCCCGAGTCGGTGGACGCACTCCTCATCACCCACGACCACGGCGATCATACCCGTGGCATGGGGATCTTTGCCCGGCGCTTCGGCACGCCGCTCCACCTGACGCCCACCACTCGCAGGGCGTGCCAGGGGCTGCTCCGGGGCGATGAGAAGGTAACGGAGTACCACTCCCCGTCGCCCTTCAATCTGGGCCCGCTCCTGGTGGAGCCGTTCCTCACCCTCCACGACGCGGTGGACCCGGTGGCGGTGACCGTCACCGACACGCTGACGGGCTCGAAGCTCGGCGTTGCCACCGACCTGGGCCGACCGACCACCAGCGTGCGGGCGGCGCTGGCCGCCTGCCACATCCTGGTGCTGGAGGCGAACCACGACGACGCCCTGCTCTGGAACGGCCCCTACCCCTGGTCGGTCAAGCAGCGCATCGCGTCGAGCCACGGGCACCTGTCCAACCGGGCGGCGGCGGAGCTGGCGGACGAGTTGTATCACCCGGACCTGGCCGGGGTGGTCCTGGCGCACCTGAGCGACTCGTGCAATGAGCCAGCCATGGCCCACGCGGTGGTAGAGTCCAGCCTGGGCGCCCGTAGCTACCGCGGTCTCCTGGACGTGGCGGACCAGGATGAGCCCAGGGAGCCCATCGAGGTCGAGGCGCTCCGGGCCCGGCTCGCGCCCGCCCAGCTCAGCCTGCTGTAGCGCGCCGGCTCCTCAGAGCCCGAACAGTCTGAGGAAGTCGTTGGCCAGGGCCCAGACCATGATACCAACGATGAGCACCAGGCCGAGCTGGCTCAGCCGAATCCTCTGCTCCACGGTGAGCGGCTTGCCACGTATGCCCTCCACCGCCAGGAACACGAGCTGACCGCCGTCCAGGATCGGGATGGGCAGCAGGTTGAGGATGGCCAGATTGATAGAGAACAGGGCCATGAAATCCAGGAACGCCACGAGCCCGATCCGCGCCACCTGATCGGTTATCTGGTAGATCAGGATGGGCCCGCCCACGTCGCGTGGCGACGCCGCTCCGGTGAACAGTCCCCGGAGGAAATCCAGGATGAGCCGGGTGATCCGGACCACCTCCTGACCACCCCACGCCGCCGCCGCCACCGGGCCCAGTCGCTCCCGCGGCACGGCCGCCTGCCCTATCCCCACCCGGCCCACCGGATAGTCGGCGGCGGCTACCTCCCGGGCCTCCGGCGTAACGCTCAGCTCGAGCCGCTCCTGGTCCCGCTCCACGGTGATGGGCGTCGACTGGCCGGGGCGCCTCTCGATGGCCGCAACCAGCTCCTGCCAATCTTCCACCGGCTGGCCGGCTACGGCCACTATCCGGTCACCCGGTCGCAGACCCGCTTCGGCCGCTGGCGAGCCCTCCTCGACCTGATCGACCACCGCCGGCGTCGGCAGCCTCGGCCGCAGGGACAGCACCATGTCCGCCCGCTCCGTATCGGGGCCCGGGACCGGGACCGTCACGGCGGGAGCGTTCTCGAACTCCAGGCGCACCGTGTCCCGGGCCATGGCCATGAACCGCTGCACGTCCGAGAAGTCTTCCACCGGCTGAGCGTTGACCGTGGCGACCCGTGCCCCCAGGGGAATGTCCAGGAGCGCCGCGGCCTCCGGCGGGACCATCTCCTCCGCCACATCGCCTATCACGGGGCCCGGTGTGACACCGATACCCCAGCCCATGGCGATCACGGTGTAGAGGAACCAGGCGAAGATCACGTTCATGATCACGCCCGCGGCGATGACTATGGCCCGGACCGGTAGGGACTTGGACTCGAAGGTCCGGCCCTTCCGCCGGGCCGGCTCGGAATCATGCTCGCCTTCCAGGGCTTCCATGTCCTCCATCCCGGCCATCCGGACGTAGCCGCCCAGAGGGACCCAGGAGATGACGTACTCCGTCTCGCCCCGGGTGAATCCCACCGCTTTGGGCCCCAAGCCGATGGAGAACCGGGGCACCTCTATCCCCGCCCACTTGGCCGTGGCGAAATGCCCCAGCTCATGGACGAAAATGAGCACGCCCAGGATGACTATGGTTGCCAGGATCGAGATCACTTCAACTCCTCAATGATGGCGCGCGCCCGCTCCCGCGCCGCGCGGTCTGCGGTGCGTACGTCGTCCAGGCTACGGATCGGCGACGTGCCGCACGCTTCCAGTGTACGTTCTATGACCCTCGGTATGTCGACAAAACGCACGACCCCACCGAGGAACGCCGCCACGGCGACCTCGTTGCCTGCGTTGAACGCCGCAGGGCCTGTTCCGCCCGCACGACCTGCCGCTACGCCCAACCCGAACGTCGGGAACCGGTCGTGGTCCACCGGCTCGAAGGTGAGCGGCCCCGCTTTCACCGGGTCGAACGGCCGAACACCGTCTGGTACCCGGTCTGGGTGAGTTAGTGCGTACAGGATCGGCAGCTCCATGGTGGGGAACCCCATCTGCGAGAGCACAGAGCCGTCCTCGAACTCCACCATTGAGTGGACGATGGACTGGGGGTGCACCACCGTCTCGAGCCGATCGTAGGGCAGATCGAACAGGAAGTAGGCTTCCACCACCTCCAGCGCCTTGTTGGCCAACGTGGCAGAGTCCACCGTGATCTTGGGACCCATGTCCCAGGTCGGGTGGCGCAGCGCGTCCAGGGGCGTGACCGTCTCCAACCGCTCCTGGGGCCATTCCCGGAACGCGCCACCGGAGGCGGTGAGGATCAGGCGCCGGACGCCGAGGGGAGCGCCGCCGGGCAGGCACTGGAGGATAGCGCTGTGCTCGCTGTCCACCGGGATCAGCTCGCCGCCACCGCGGCTCAGTGCGTCCAGGACCAGTGGCCCGCCGGCCACCAGCGACTCCTTGTTAGCCAGGGCCAGCCGCTTGCCCGACTCCAGCGCCGCCAGCGTCGCCTCGAGCCCGGCGGCACCGACCACGGCATTGACTACGATGCGGGCGTCCGGGTGGGTCGCGGCGGCTACCAGGCCCTCATCCTCTGTGGCCCAGTGGTCCGGGGCACCGGCCGCCGGTTCCGTCAGTACCGTGAGAACCGGTCGGAACCGGGCTTCCTGCGCCTCCAGCAGCTCCCGGTTGTGCCTGGCCGCGAGGGCCACCACACGGAAACGGTCCCGGTGACGTTCCAGGACCGCCAGGGTGCTCCGGCCGATGGAGCCCGTGGAGCCCAGCACGGACACCCCGATCACGCGCCACCTCCGCCCAACATGATCCACATCAGCCAGTACGTGCCGGGTATGGTGAAGAGGAGGGAGTCCATCCGATCGATGATCCCACCATGGCCAGGGAAGAACGTGCCCGAGTCCTTCACCCCCGCCTCCCGCTTCCAGACCGACGCCGCCAGGTCGCCCACCTGGGAGACGGCGCTCAGCAGCAGTCCCCCGAGCGCCACGGCCAGCGGGTGCAGGGGCACGCCCAGCCAGTTGGCCAGCACCAGATGACCGACAACCCAGCCGGCAAGCAGCCCCCCGACCAGACCGGCCACCGCGCCCACCACAGTCTTCTTCGGACTTACCCGCGGTATGAGACGACGTTTGCCCCAACGCTTGCCGGCGAAGAAGGCCGCCGAATCGGTGGCCCATGTCACCAGCAGCGCATAGGCGACCAGCGAGAAGCCTACCAGGGTCGACCAGGCCACGGGCGCCGCGTCGGGCGGCGTCAGCGGCAGATGCCGGAGGAAGATGGCGTGACCCATGGCCGCCGCCGGGATCAGCGCTCCGGCAACTGTTACCGCCAGGGTCAGGAACGGCCTGCCGTCCGGGCCCCGCTGCCATATCGTCAGCACGGCTATCAGCAGCACGAACAAGAACGTGCCGCTCCAGAGCAGCGGCGCCGCGGCGGAGACGGTGGGCAGGACGGTGGGAATCAGGACCATGACCGCGGCGGCCAGGGCGCCAGCCACACGCAGGGCGTGAATGTCCTGTCGCTGGACCAGTCTGTAGAACTCCAGCGCCGCACCCGCAGAGAGGATCGCCAGGGCGGGACCCAATGCCCAGCGGCCCAAGTAGAGGGCCAGGGCGACGAGGGGAATACCCACCGCCGCCACTGCGACACGTTTGGTGAGCTCGCCAGCGGCCATGGCGTCAGGTGGCGCCGATGCGGCCGAAGCGCCGCTCCCGTTTCTGGTACTCGATGATGGCCTCGAACAGATCCTGACGGGTAAAGTCCGGCCAGAGCGTGGGCGTGATGTGCAGCTCCGTATAGGCCACCTGCCAGAGCATGAAGTTGCTGACCCGCTGTTCACCCGATGTGCGGATCAGCAGGTCCGGGTCCGGCTGGCTGCCGGTGAAGAGGCGGGCCGCGAACACGGCCTCGTCTATGTGAGCCGGGTCCAGCAGGCCAGCGGCGACGTCGGCGGCCAGGGAACGGGCCGCGCGGACGATCTCCATCCGGCCGCTGTAGCTTATCATCAGGTTCAACTGCAGGATCCGTCCCCCGAGCGTTGCCTCCTCGATCTCGGCGATCGCGGCCCGGGGGCCCGACTCCATTCGCTCCAGGTCACCGAAGATGCGCACCCGCACACCCTGCTCCCGGAGCTCGTCCCGTTCCTTCTTCACATACTGCTGCAGCAACGCCATGAGAGCGCTCACCTCTCGTGGCGGCCGCTGCCAGTTCTCCTGTGAGAACGCGAACAACGTCAGGATGGGCACACCCGCCTCGACCGCACCCTCGATGACCTCCCGCACCGCCCGAGCGCCGGCCCGGTGCCCCCGATATCGGGGCAGACCCCGGGCACCGGCCCAGCGGCCATTGCCATCCATGATGATGGCCACGTGGCCGGGTAGCCGCCCACCGCTGCGGAGCTGCTCGATTGCGCTGGGTTCCATCTGCTCTCGGTACTGCGAGGAGAAGAGGAGACGCGGTGGGCGTCAGACCTCCAGGATCTCCGCCTCCTTCGACTGCATCAGGTCATCGATCCGACCCACGTACTCGTCGGTCAGGCGCTGCACCTCCGCCAGCTGACGGCGCGCCTCGTCCTCGCTGATCTCGTGCTCTGATTCCTGACGCTTGATGTCCTTGTTCGCTTCCTGGCGGGCGTGTCGCACGCTGATCCGGCCCTCCTCGGCTATCCTGTGCAGGAGACGGACCATGTCCTTGCGGCGCTCCTCGCTCAACGGCGGGATCGGTACCCGGATGACGTTGCCGTCGTTCGACGGGTTGAGGCCCAGGTCCGCGGCACGGATCGCCCGCTCAATGTCCCCGATCAGTGACTTGTCCCACGGCTGGACCACGATGAGCCGGGGCTCCGGCGTGTTGATCGAGGCTACCTGGTTCAGCGGTGTCTTGGCACCGTATGCGTCTACCCGGACAGTGTCCAACAGTGCCGGCGAGGCCTTGCCGGTACGGACTGAGGCGAACTCCCGCCGCATGGCGTCCACGGCGGCTTCCATCTGGTCACGCACTTGATCGATCACTGGCATCGACACACCTCTCTGTGAATCCCGGGGCACCTGGCGCTGCTATGATACGAGCACCGGCCTCAGGAGACCAGCGTTCCCACGTCATTGCCCCGGATGGCGCTCACGACGGCGCTGGGCGCCTCGATATCCAGCACGATGATGGGCAGGTCGTTTTCCTTGCACAGGGATACAGCTGCGGCATCCATTACCTTGAGCTCCCGGGTCATCACATCCATGAAGCTGAGACGAGGGAAGAACTCGGCGTCGGGGTACCGCTTCGGGTCCGCGCTGTACACCCCCTGCACCTTGGTAGCCTTTATCAGGACACTGGCCTGCATCTCTATGGCGCGCAGCACCGCCGCAGTGTCAGTGGAAAAGTAGGGGTTGCCAGTGCCACCGGCGAACAGGACCACCCGGCCCTTGTCCAGGTGGCGCAGCGCACGCCGACGGATGTACGGTTCCGCCAGCTGCTCCATCCTGATGGCAGTCATCACCCGGGTCTCCACGCCCGTGCGCTCCAGGACGTCCTGGAGCGCTAGGGCGTTGATGATCGTGGCCAGCATGCCCATGTAGTCGGCGTTGACCCGGTCCATACCCTGGGCGCTGGCCTGGCTGCCCCGTACAATGTTGCCGCCGCCGATCACCACGCCCAGGGCTACCCCCATCTCATGGACCGCCCGGATCTGGCCCGTCAGCTTTGCGATGGCATGGGGCGAGATGCCGAAACCCTCGCCACCGGCCAGCGACTCACCGCTGAGCTTCAACAGCACGCGGTCGTACTTGAGCCCCGCCGCTTCAGCCATCCTACTCCCCGAGCTCGAAGCGGACGAACCGCTTGACCGTGGCACCACCAAGCATCTGGGACACCGTGCGGTCCGGATCCCTCACGAACGCCTGCTCCATCAGAGTCTGTTCCTGGTAGAACTTACGAAGCTTGCCCTCCACGATCTTCTCCTGGATATGCTCCGGCTTGCCCTCCTGCCGGACCTGCTCCAGGTAGACCGCCCGCTCACGCTCGACCACTTCGGCCGGGATGTCGGCGGACGTCACCGCCAGCGGCCTCGCCGCGGCGATGTGCATGGCGACGTCGCGGGCCACATCCACATCCGCCGCACCCGCCAACTCCACCAGCACCCCGATCTTGCCCGTCATGTGGACGTAGCTGCTCAGCGGACCGCCGGCCGACTCGAACCGGGCAGCCCGACGTACCACAACGTTCTCGCCCGTCTTGGCCGACACGGCCGTGATCGTATCGCCCACCGAGGTGTCGCCGCCCATGAAACGCTGCGACAGCACCGCCTCGCCGCCGACCTCGCCGTCGATCCCGCCACCGTGCAGAGCCACGTGCCGGGCCAGGTCCCGCGTCGCCGCCTGGAAGTCGTCGGTACGGGCTACGAAATCCGTCTCGCAATTCAACTCGACCAGGCTGGCTATACCATCCTCCACGTAGCTGGCCACGGCGCCCTCCGCCGTCTCACGACCCGCCCGCTTCGCCGCCTTGGCCGCACCACGGGACCGGAGCAGGTCGATGGCGGACTCCAGGTCGCCACCCGTTTCCTGCAGCGCCTTCTTGCAATCCATCATCCCGGCGCCAGTACGCTCCCGTAGTGCCTTCACATCTGCCGCGCTGATCCCCATCGTTCCTCTTCCCAGTATTGGACCACCCGTTCAAGAAAAAGCGCCGCAGCCCGCGACTCTCGCGGCACTGAGGCGCTCATCCACTCCGAACCACGGCGCACCGCGTGCGCTAAGCTTCTTCGCCGGCCTCGGGCTCCTTCTCCTCGCCCTCCGGCTCCGTGCTGGCCGGCTCTCCGGCCGGCTCCCCGGCCGGCTCCGTGCTGGCCGGCTCCGTGCTGGCCGGCTCCCCGGCCGACGCCTCCCCACCCGCACGGACCTGAGCTATCACCTCCGGCCGCGGGCGACGCCGCTTCGGCCGACGCTTCGGCTTCTTCGCGCCCGGCCGCTCCTCGACCTCCTGAGCTCCCAACTCGGTGGAATAGGTCACCCCACCCTCGTCCTCGCGCACCACGTCCTCCGGCATCTCCCGCCGAGCCTGCTCGATGGCGTCGGCGATGGCGCCGGTGATGAGCGCTACCGAACGGATCGCGTCATCGTTGCCCGGGATCGGGTAGTCGATCACGTCCGGGTCGGTGTTCGTGTCCGTGATGGCGATGACCGGGATGCCCAGCTTGTTCGCCTCCCTGATGGCAATGGACTCCTTGCGCGCATCCACAGCGAAGATGGCACCCGGCAGCCTACCCATGTCCTTCACGCCCACCAGGTACTTGTTGAGCTTCTCACGCTCGCGCTCGAGCAGAAGCTGCTCCTTCTTCGTGTAGAACTCGTAGGCGCCTTCCTCGATCCCCCGCTCCAGCTCCTTGAGCCGCCGGATCTGCTGCTTGATCGTCTGGAAGTTGGTCAGCATCCCCCCGAGCCAGCGCTCCGTCACGTAGAACGCGCCGCACCGCTCCGCCTCCTGCTCCACGATCTGCCGGAGCTGGCGCTTGGTGCAGACGAACAGGACGCGGTTGCCAGCCGTGACCGTGTCGTGCACCGTCTTCTGCGCCTCCTGCAACAGGCGGTGCGTCTTCTGCAGGTCGATGATGTGGATGCCGTTGCGGGCGGCGAAGATGTACTGACGCATCTTCGGGTTCCAGCGGCTGCTCTGGTGCCCGAAATGGACACCGGCTTCCAGAAGGTCCTTGATCTCCGGCGCGACTGCCATTCGTTCTCTCACTCCGCGGGTTCTCTCGTCCACCGCCTTCCCCCGCGGCGCCGCCCCATCGGGGACCCCGGCGCCGCGTCCGGTCGGTGTGTGATTTTCTCTTCTCGCTACTCCGTGGCTGAACCGACCGACCACTTCATCCTGATACCATGAGGCCACTCCCAGAGGAGCGAACCTGCGCGGTCCAGCAGGCGTTGCACCTGACGACTACCGCTTGGAGAACTGGAAGCGCTTGCGGGCCTTCGGACGACCCGGCTTCTTCCGCTCCACCTCCCGCGGGTCACGGGTCAACATACCCTTCTGCCGCAACGTGGGACGGTACTCCGGGTCCAGCTGCAGCAGCGCCCGCGCCACACCCAGCCGGATCGCTCCAGCCTGGCCCGTCTTGCCGCCACCACGTACCACAACCTTCACGTCGTACGTGCCAGAGTTCTCCGTTACCTCCAGCGGCTCGCCAGCATGCTGCTGATGCGAGGTCCGGGGGAAATACTCCGCCAGAGGCCGCTCGTTCACCAACCACTCGCCGCGTCCAGGACGCAGGTAGACCCGCGCGACGCTGGTCTTGCGGCGGCCGACCCCGTGATACTGCTCAACCGTCGTCGCCATCAGATCTCCAGTCTCTCCGGCTGCTGCGCCTCGTGGGCATGCTCCACGCCCGCGTACACCTTCAGCTTCTTCCGCATCAAGCGGCCAAGGTTGTTCTTCGGCAACATCCCCTTCACCGCGAGCTCGATCACCCGCTCAGGATGCTCCTCCTGCATCTTGCGGAAGGGTATGTGCTTGTCCCCACCCATGTAGCCCGTGTGACGGAAGTAGGTCTTCTGCTCTTCCTTCTTCCCCGTCAGCCGGACCTTGTCCGCGTTGACCACTATCACGTAGTCGCCAGTGTCCATGTGCGGTGCCCACATGGGCTTATGCTTGCCGCGCAAGACCTGCGCGACACGGCTGGCCAGGCGGCCGAGGATCGCGTCCTCCGCATCCACGACCCACCATTTCCGCTCGATCTCGGTGACTTTCGGTGTGTACGTCTTCATCTCGGATCTCGTGAGTCACGGGCACAGGTGCCCCAGGCGAACAGCTTTCAAGGATATCCAGAAGGGGGGCGGGTGTCAAGCGCCGAGGGCGCGGCTTTGCCGGGCAGGCGGGCGGTGCCCCCTGGCGGCTTCGCAGGCGGGTGCTGACCGAGGCGGCGCCCTACGTCCTGTTCCGCACAGCCGTCATCGAGCGAGATGTGGACGTGCGTTCGGGCACCGTCCTGGTGGAGCGGGTGCGTCCCCGCCGGCTGCTCCGCAGCTATCCATTCCAGAGCCCACCTGCCGGTCGCCCGGTCCTGCCAACCCGCCGTGGCCGGCACCCTCTGGCTGGACGTGGCGACGGCAGCACTCCGGTCGCAAGAGTACCGGTACGTGCGCGGCGGGTGCCTGACCGCGGCGGCCGCCGGAGGCACTCTGGAGTTCGAGCGCCTGCCCAAAGACGCGTGGATCGTCCGCTCCTGGCGGATCCATGCCCCCCGTAGCCTCGTCGCCGATTGGCGCTCGAGGGCGGAAGTGGCATCGGTCCGGGGGACCATCGGTCGGGTTGTGGAGGTGCGTGGCCTGGGGGTCGGAGATCCCGTTCGCTTCGCCCGCGCCACCGCCGACGTCACGGGTCGGCTGGTCACGGCGGAAGGCGAGGTCCACCGGGTCGATCTTTCGCTGACACTGGCGACGGCCGCCGGTGGCCCGGCACGGCTCAGCGGCCGCGTGGTGGACGGGGAGACGGAGCGGCCACTGGCCGGGGTGAGCGTGCGACTCGGCGCGGACGGGCCGCTGCGCATCGCCGACGGCCACGGCAACTTCACGTTCCCGGCCGTCCCGGCGGGCACGGTTCGGCTCGAGGCCACCTTGCTGGGCTACGAGGCCGCGCCTCCCTGAGAGGCGAAGCCGAGGAGCCATTGCGCCCGAAGGGCGCCCACATGCGTGGCCCGCCAGGGCCGCGCCCCCCTGCGAGGCGAAGCCGAGCCATTGCGCCCGAAGGGCGCCCACATGCGTGGCCCGCCAGGGCCGCGCCCCCCTTGCGAGGCGAAGCCGAGCCATTGCGCCCGAAGGGCGCCCACATGCGTGGCCCGCCAGGGCCGCGCCCCCCTGCGAGGCGAAGCCGAGCCCACCTGCGTGGCCCCGCCAGGGGCCGCGCCCTCCTGCCCGGCCAACGGCCGGGCCATCACCGCATAAACGTTTCCAGGAAGCGCGCCCGACTCGCGTGGCGCAGCCGGAGCAGGGCCTTCTCCTTGATCTGCCTCACCCGTTCCCGAGTAACGCCGAGGAGGGAGCCGATTTCCTCCAGGGTCATGGGCTCGTGGCCGTCGAGGCCGAAGTAGAGTCGCAGGATCCTGGACTCTCGCTCCTTGAGTGTTCCCAGGGCATCTTCGACGGTATTGAGGAGTGCGCGGTCGAAGGCCTCGTCGTCTGGCCCCGGTGAGAACTGGTCGGGGAGGTAGTCGAGCAGACGATTGTCCTCGCCTGGGGTGAGCGGTGCGTCCAGGGAGAGGTGCGTTTGGGAGAGCGACAATGTCCTCCGCACCTCGTCCTCGGAGATGTCCAGTTCGTCCGCCAACTCTTCGACGGTGGGCTCCCGGCCCAGCTCCTGGAGCAGCAGGGCGGAGCGTTTTCCGATGCGGTGCAGCGCGCCGGCCCGGTTGAGGGGTACGCGTACGATACGGCTCTGTTCGGCCAGTGCCTGGAGGATGGCCTGGCGGATCCACCACACCGCATAGGAGATGAACTTGATCCCCTTGGTCTCGTCGAACTTATGGGCAGCGCGTATCAGGCCCAGGTTGCCCTCGTTGATGAGGTCGGAGAGGGCCACGCCCTGGTTCTGGTACTTTTTGGCGACGGACACGACGAACCGGAGGTTCGACCGGACCAGCGTGTCGAGGGCCTCGTCGTCGCCCTGCTTGATGTGCTTGGCGAGCTCGACCTCCTGGTCACGGGTCAGCAGCTTATAGGCGCTGATCTCCTTGAGGTACTGGTCGAGTGAGCTTTCGTCATTCTTGCCTTTGCGCGTGCCGGTGAAACTCATCCGGGACTCCCGCGACCGTGTGACTCTGTTCCCGGCGTGTGCCGGTCCGGCATCTATGGAGGAGGGCCTGTTCACGCCCTGTCGGTGTCGGAGCCATTCAGTCGATGGAACCGCCTATCCGGTTCCAGCGGATCTCGGTCAGCCAGGGGAGCTGACTGAGGGCTAGAGGGTCGAACGAGTAATAGACGAAAATGGGTCTTCCCTTGACTGCTTCCTGCGCGACGAACCCCCAGTACCTGGAGTCCTTCGAGTCGTCGCGGTTATCACCCAGTACGAAGTACCGGGCCTGGGGCACCCGGAGGGGTCCCCAGTTATCCCTGCTGGGACGATAACGAGCCAGGTCCGCCGGGGCCACCAGGTGGCCCAGTTGCCACTGCATCGCCGCGGAATGGGCGTCCAGCGGGTCACCGTGCCGGGCGTATGGTTCGGACTGGGGCACCCCGTTGACGAACAGGACCTTGTCGCGCATGAAGAGGGTATCGCCTGGCAACCCCACCACCCGCTTCACGTAGTTCTTCCGGGGCTCGTGGGGTGGTGTGAAGACGATGACATCGCCCCTTTCCGGCTCGCCGAAGGCGGGCAGTCGGACGGGCGTGCCTGGCACCTGAGCGCCGTACACTGCTTTGTTGACCAGCAGGAAGTCACCGACCAGCAGTGTGCTTTCCATGCTGGCGGTGGGGGTCCTGAATGCTTCGATGACGAACGTGCGGACGCCCAGGAAGAGGATGAGGGCTATGGCCAGGGACCTGATCCAGTCCCAGGTCCAACGCCCGAAGGCGGCGAGACGGCCTTGCACCGGCGGCGCCGGTCGAGCGGCAGGCTGCTCTCGCGATGTCTGCTGCGATGGGTCCACGGTCGCCACAGTGGGGACTCTGCGATAGTGTCAGCTCCGGCCGGACACGCGGCGGGAATGGGATCATAGCGTGTCAGGAGGCTTCGTGCCACCCCCCACCACATCCCGCTTCTGGCCGGTGCCCAGCCGGCACCCGTCCAACTCAGGGTGCGAAGTCGTAGGTGTCGATCTGCGCCCGCTGCAGCCGTCCTGAATAGTCTACGTAGGCCACCTTGGTCTCGGTGTAGAACTCGTAGACCTCCCAGCCACCTTCCCGGTGCCCGTTACCCGTCTGCTTGACGCCGCCGAAAGGCAGGTGGGCCTCCGCGCCGATGGTGGGCGCGTTGACGTAGGTGATCCCGTTGTCGAGCTCGGTCATGGCGAGGAAGGAGTTGCGCACATCCTCGGTGTAGATCGAGCTGGACAGTCCGTATTCGACTTCGTTGTTGATGTGGATGGCCTCTTCCACGTCGGCGAAGCGCATGACGCTGAGGACCGGCCCGAAGACTTCTTCCAGTGCCAGGCGTGAGCCGGGCTTCACTCCGGCCAGGATGGTAGGCTCGAAGAACCAGCCGCCGTCCAGGCCGTGGCCTCCGGCGCGCTTTCCGCCGGTCACGATCTCGTCGCCCTCCTCGCGTGCGATACCGACGTAGTCGGCCGTGTTCTGGAGGGCGTCTTCCTTGATCATGGGCCCCACGTCGGTGTCCTTCTCCAGCCCATCGCCCAGCTTAAGGGCGTTGACTCGCTCCACGAGCCGCTCGAGGAACGAGTCGTGGATCTGGTCATGGAGCAGGAGTCTGCTGGTGGCTGTGCACCGTTGGCCCGTGGTGCCGAAAGCGCCCCAGAGCACGCCTTCCAGAGCCAGCTCCATGTTGGCGTCGGGCATGACGATCTGTGCGTTCTTGCCGCCCATCTCGAGGGACAGGCGCTTGTGCATGCGACCGCACACCTCGCCGATGGCGGAGCCGACGCCGGTAGACCCGGTAAAGGAGATTACCGGGACGTCCGGGTGGTCGACCAGCACGTTGCCAATCTTCCTGCCGGTGCCGTGGACCAGCTGTACCGCCTCCGGATGGACGCCGGCCTCGAGGAGGATCTCGACCAGCAGCGTAGCGGTGTGGGGCACGTCGTGGGCCGGCTTGAAGACCACGCTGTTACCGGACACCAGTGCCGGGAAGATCTTCCAGGTGGGGATGGCCATGGGGAAGTTGAACGGCGTGATGATGCCGCATACGCCGATGGGCCGCCGGTAGCTCATGGCCCACTTGTCCCGCAACTCACTGGGCACGGTGTGCCCGAAGAGGCGCCGGCCCTCGGAGGCAGCGTAGTATGCCGTGTCTATGCCTTCCTGCACGTCGCCACGCGTCTCGTCAAGGATCTTGCCCATCTCGCGGGTCATGACGCGGGCGATCTCTTCCTTCCGGGCGGTCATCAGGTCACCGACCCGCCGCAGCACATCGCCTCGCTGCGGGGCGGGCACCTTACGCCAGACCTGGAACCCCCGCTTCGCGGACTCGACGGCCCGTTCCACGTCCTCGGCGGCCGAGCTAGGGAACAGTCCCAGCACCTCGTCCCACCGTGCCGGGTTCCGGTTCTCATGGTAGTCGCCTGTGCTTGGCTCCACCCACTGCCCGTTGATATAGTTCTTGAACCTTTCGGCCATCTCTCGACCTCCTGCCGCCCGTACGGGCTGGTTGCCGTTAATGAAACGAGGCAACCTGCGGAAGAAGGAGCCCGGCGGCAAGAGCAGCAGGTCTGGATCAGCGGTAGACGATTGCCAGGATAGCGGCCAGGGCGAAGCCGAGGAGGATGGTGTAGAAGAGCCACAGCCGGCGCAGGGACAGGGCCGGGTGGAGCCGGCGGGCGAGCAGTGCGAGCAACAAGCCGCCCCCCATGGAGGCCACCGCCCAGAACAGGAGGATCAGCAGGAAAGCGGTCGGTTCAGTCACTCCGGCGGCTCCTCCCGCACCAGGTTGAACCGTTCGATCTTCTTGTAGAGGTTCGAGCGCGGCATGTCCAGGCTGCGGGCCGTCTCGCTCACGTTCCAGTCGTGTTCCCGGAGCTTGGCCAGGATGAAGGCCCGCTCCGCCCGCTCCTTGAACTCGGCGAACGTCTCCACCCGCATCAGGTCGGCGCCCAGGGCGCTCTCCTGAGCCCCGCCCACCAACCGCTCCACGTCGCGAGCATTCACCTCCGAGCCATGGGACAGAATCAGCAACCGCTCGACGGTGTTGCGCAGCTCGCGCACGTTGCCCGGCCAGTCCATCCGCACCAGCCGATCCACCGCCTCCGGCGCGAGCCGTCGTGGCGGCAGGCGCTGCTCTTCGATGGCCCGGTCAGTGAAATGACGGACCAACATGGGTATGTCATCCCGCCGGTCGCGGAGCGGGGGCACATGGATGGGCACCACGTTCAGGCGGAAGTAGAGGTCGTCCCTGAATCGACCCCTCGTTATGAGGCCTTCCAGGTCCTGGTTGGTGGCGGCCACGACGCGAACGTCGACCTGGATAGCCCGCTCGCTGCCGACCCTCGTCACCACGCCGTCCTGGAGCGCCCGCAAGACCTTGGCCTGGGCGGACAGGCTCATGTCCCCGATCTCGTCGAGGAATAGAGTCCCGCCATCCGCCTGCTCGAACCTGCCGGTCCGGTCGGCGTGGGCCCCCGTGAAGGCGCCTTTGACGTGACCGAACAGCTCGCTCTCGATGAGCTCCGCCGGGATCGCGGCGCAGTTGACCTCGACGAAGGGCCGGTCCGCGCGGGGCGACACGCGGTGCAGCGCCCGCGCCACCAGCTCCTTGCCGCTGCCGTTCTCCCCGGTGATCAGGACCCGGGCGTCGGTGGGGCCCACCCTCTCGATTCGCTCGAGCACGCTGCGAATGGCGTAACTGGCGCCCACGATCTCGTAGCGGCTCTCCACCTCGTCCCGTAGCCTCGACACCTCCTGGTAGAGGCCGCGCTGCTGGAGGGCGTTGCGGATGGTGAGCAGGATCCGGTCCGTGTCCAGCGGCTTTTCCAGGAAGTCGTATGCGCCCCGTCGCGTGGCTTCCACCGCCGTCTCGATGGAGCCGTGCCCGCTGATCATGACCACCAGGGCGTCCGGGTCCTGGTCCCGGATCCTGGCCAGGACCTCGAGCCCGTCCATGCGTGCCATCTTGACATCCAGGAAGGTGAGGTCCGGCGAGAACGAGTCGTAGATGGTCAGCGCCTCGCCGCCGCCCGCCGCCGTCCGCACGTCGTGGCCCTCGTATTCCAGGACCTGCTTCAGGACGTGGCGGATACCTTCCTCGTCATCGACGACCAGGATGCGTGCCATGGCTCAGTATGGTTGTTCCAAGTTGCCCACGAAGACCATCGTGTCACCGCTCACGAATATCGTCCTGATTCCGGGTGGCAGCGGAATGGCCAGCGCGTTCGGGGGAAGGTCCTGCTCGCCCGAGCCCGGGAACCGGGCCAGGATCGGCGGGATCAGCTGGCGCGGGAGCGGGATGCCGGCGGCGCTCAGGTCGTGCACCTCGAGCCCTACCCGTCCGTCGTCCAGCGGGATGAAGCTGCCCGCCGCTCGCAGGGTGGTCGTATCCGGTAGGAACCCCACGATCTCACGGAGCTCCGAGACCCGACCGAACCGGGCGGTCGCGACAGTGGCCTCGAGGATGACCCTACCCTTGCCCAGGTCGACCCGGGGCTCGCTCACATCCGGCGGCAGCAGCCCGCCCCATCGGTACTCGATGAGGCTCTGGAGCTCCGGCGCCGTCAGGGCGACACGCCGGACGCCGTCCCCGACGCTCAATGTTGCCAGCTTGCTGTCCGCCACCGCCGCCAGCTCCGGCGACACCTCGAGCTCGCGGCCGCGTAGATCATCGAGCGTCGTCATCAAGCGATCCCGGTGCTGCCAGGCCAGCACACCGGCGCCCAGCACCAGCGCCAGGAGTAGGAACCGACCGATGCAGCCGCCCACCTGTCCGCCTCAGCCGCTGGCCCGGGCCAGGATATCCGCTGCCGGCTGCCCCAGCTTCGCGCTCATCAGCTTGTCGTAGCGGGCACCCCGGGCGGACAGCGTACTCTTCATGAGGTCTATCGAGCGCACGGTGATGGCGGCCCGAAAATCCATGCTGGCCACCAGCTCCTCGAACCCTCGGAAGTCGCCCGCCCTGGCGTCGGGCCGGGCCCGACCCAGAGTGATGTGGGGGTGGAAGGCCCTGACCTCCCTATCGAAGCCGAGGGGCGCCAGCTCCCACTCCAGGTCATGTTTCAGGCACCGGAGCTCCGGGGTGGCTTCCGCACCCAACCATATCACCCTGGGCCTGCGCGTGGTGGGGAATGCGCCGGAGCCACGCATGTTGAGAGTGAACGGCCGCGTCTTCGACGCGACTCGGGCGACCGCCGCCTTGACCTGCCCGATCCGCTCCGGCCGCACCTCCCCCAGGAACTTCAACGTGAGGTGGATCTGGTCCGGTTCCACCCAACGCACCGGCAAGCCCGTATCCCGCATCCGGCGGACGGCGCGCGCCATTCGCTGGCGGTCCTTGACCGTGAAGTTGATAGCGACAAAGACTCTCATGCGGCAGCTCCAGTCACGGACCGTCAACCAGCTCGATTGCAACGTATCGGAACCCCAGCGCCCGTATCCCCGGCGCCAGCCGGGCCAGGCGGGGCCGCTCAGCGACATGGACGCGGACTGCCAGAATGTCGCCGGACTCCCCGGCCGCGCTGATGGCGGCCTCCACGCCCTCCCGTTCCAGCAGGTCCCTGGCCTGCGCCAGCCGGTCCACGCTCATGAGGCGGTCAACTGGACCAGCGCTTCGTTCAGCGCGCCCCGCCGGTACCCTTCCACGTCCAGCAGCACCCGGTCAAACCCAAGGGCCCGGAGGCGGGGCACCAGCGCCACGATGGTCGGAGCGGCCGCGTCCAGCTCGCCGGGCGCCACCTCGATCCGTGCCACATCCCCGTGGTGACGGACCCGGACCTCACGCACACCTCGCCTGCGCAACAACATCTCCGCCGCCTCGACCTGTGCCAGGCGCTCCGGCGTAACCGCCAGGCCATATGCCAGACGGCTCGCCAGACAAGGCGACGCCGGTTGGTCCCAGGTGGGCAGCCCCGCCCTTCGGGACAGCTCCCGGATCTCGTCCTTCGCCAGCCCCGCCTCCTGCAACGGCGAGCGGACGCCGTGCTCCCGCGCGGCCCGGGCGCCTGGCCGATGGTCATGGGCGTCGTCCGCGTTGGCCCCGTCCACCACCGTGTGCAGACCGTGCCGCGTCGCCACTGCCGCCAGCCTGGACCACAGCTCGTCCTTGCAGAAGTAGCACCGGCTCGGTGAGTTGGTGACGTAGCCCGACGACTCCATCTCGTGCGTGGAAACCTCTACCCACGGCAGCCCCAGCAGCTCGGCGTACTCCACCGCTGCCCGGAACTGGGCCGCGGGATATGAGGGCGACCGGCCGATGACGGCCAGCACGCGCTCAGCACCCAGCGACAGCAGCGCTGCCTTCGCCAGGAAGACGCTGTCCACGCCGCCGGAATACCCGATACAGACGGACTCGCAATCCTCGAGGATCCGGATCAGTGTGCCGTACTTGGCCTGGAGTAACGCTTCGTCCAACCGACAGCCCCCTTCCGGAGATCACCGACCACACCCTTGCCGCGCCCGGCGCGAAGCTATGGCATACTACACCCGTGGGCAAGATATGCCCCGCCGGTGTCAGAGGACGGGGGCCGGCTCGGCGATCGGCCGGTCAAGGCTCCGATATTGGACCGCTTCGGCTACATGTATGGGATCGATGGCCTCGGTACCGTCGAGGTCGGCGATCGTGCGCGTAAGGCGGAGGATCCGGTGGTAGGAGCGGGCGGAAAGCCGTAGCTGGTGCACCGCCGCCTCCAGGAGCGCCATGCCAGCGTCGTCCAGCCGGCAGTGGCGGCGAGTCCCCCTGGGATCGAGCTGGACGTTGGCGAATACGCCCGTGCCATCGTAGCGCCGGAGCTGCCGCTCCCGTGCCTCCCTGACCCGGGCCCTGATCGCCGTGCTGCCTTCTGCGGGGCCCCGGCCCACGAGCTGGTCCGGCGCCAGACGCGGCACCTCCACGTGCATGTCTATGCGATCCAACAGGGGACCGGAGATCCGCCCGCGATAGCGTCGGACCCGCTCCGCCGGGCAGATGCAGCGCTCGGTGCCGTCACCCATGTGACCGCACGGGCACGGGTTCATGGCAGCGACGAGCATGAAGCGGGCTGGCAGCCGGACTGCTGTGCGGGCTCTGCCTATGTGGATCATACCCTCTTCGAGCGGTTGGCGGAGTGACTCCAGCGCGGAGCGACGGAACTCGGGCAGCTCATCCAGGAAGAGAACCCCGTGATGAGCGAGGGAGGCCTCTCCGGGCCTGGGCATTCCGCCGCCGCCCACCAGTCCCGGATCGGACACGGAGTGGTGCGGAGCCCGGAACGGACGTTCTCTCAGCAGCCCGATTCCGCCCCGGAGCCGTCCCGCAACGGAGTGCACGTTGGTCACCTCCACTGCCTCCGTCAACGTCATGGGCGGCAGGATCGATGGCAGCCTGCGAGCCATCATTGATTTGCCGGCGCCTGGCGGGCCCAGCATCAGGAGGTTGTGAGATCCAGCGGCGGCGATCTCCAGCGCCCGGCGGGCCGTCTCCTGGCCCCGCACGTCGGCGAAATCGGGAACACCCCCGCTCGTGCCTTGCTCGAACCGTTCGGCAGTTGCTGGAGGAAGGGGTCCGCCGCCGGACAGGAACCGTACCACATCGCCCAGTCTGGCAGCCGGCCGCACGTCCAGGCCCGCGACCACCGCCGCCTCCGCCGCGTTGGCCGCGGGAACCACCAGCGTGTTCATCCCCTCACGCCGGCACATCAGGGCCACGGCGAGCACACCGTGGACGGGGCGAATTGCACCATCAAGGCCCAACTCGCCCACGCAACAGGTGCCTGACAGGTCCGACTCCCAGAACGTCCCGCCCGCTGCCAGCAGCGCCAGCGCGATGGGCAGGTCGAACGCACTCCCGCTCTTGGGGATGTCGGCCGGGGCCAGGTTGATCGTGACCCGCCGGGGCGGGACCTTGAACCCACCGTTGGCCAGCGCCGCGCCCACCCGCTCCCGGGCCTCTCGTACCGCGCCCTGGGGCAGCCCCACGATGGCCATTGATGGCAGCCCGCGGGCCAGGTCCACCTCCACACGCACCGGGTATGCGTCGACACCCAGTACCGCGCCACTCGTTATCGTCGCCAACATGCGTATACCATGCTGCACGCGTTGGGGCACTGGAATAGCTGATCGGGACGGAAACCCGGTGAACACGCCAGCACCCGGTTGAAGATCGGGTGCACGGTGGAGACCCTCCGATAATGGGTCCGTGTCCAGGGTTCAGAGGCTCATCGAAGCCGCTTGCCGGGATCCATATCGTGGCATCGGCAGGCCCGAGCCGCTTAAGCACATCGGCAGTGCCGACGTGATCGATGTCGGTCTCGCCGCTCCACTACGGCCCCCACAGCCGTATCTCGATGCTGCCGTCGCGGACCCGGGCCTCGAAGCCTGGCTGCGGCTGGGTGGCCGGCCCGTGCTCGATGCTGCCGTCGCGGAGGTCGAAGACGGAATCGTGCCAGGGACAGCGGACGTGATGGCCGTCGATCTCCCCCTCTTCCAGGGGGGCGCCGGCGTGGCTGCAGACAGCGGCCACCGCGTAGATCTCCGGCCCGTCCCGGTAGAGGAGGACGGACTTGCCGTCGACGGACACACAGCGGGGCGTGCCGGGCAGGAGCTCCGCGTCGTCCAGTACCGGCGTCCACTCCTCGGGTCCGTCGAACCGGTCGCTGTGGTCCACGCCGACGCGGTGACGGTAGACCAGGTGCCCGCCGAGCCAGGCCGAGGCGGAGGCGAGCCCCAGGGCCAGCGACGACCAGAGCAGCCCCCGACTCCGCCGGCCCTTGTGCCGGTCCCATAGGGAAAGGGCGTAGAGGCCCACGCCGAGGTAGTTCAGGCCGGCGTGGAGGGTGCCGGAGGTGATGGAAGGCTTGGGCGCGGCGGAGTAGTCCACGAGCCCCGTGATGGCGGTAGGCCCGGCGGAGAGGGTGCCGATGAGGGTGAGGCGATCGGCGGCGGTGCGGATCCCGTCGTCGTCGGTGACCTCGCCCATCACGTCGAAGGCGGCGCCCATCATCCAGGCGCCGATGGTGACGTCGGTGAGGACGGGGTGGAGCGGGTGGCCCAGCCACGTCCCGTGCAGCGTGTCGGCGACGCGGCGGGTGGGCTCGCCGCCGGCCAGGACCGCGTCGTGGACCCTGCCCGAGACCGTCTCCCCCAGCTTGGTGACGGGGGTCATCTGCCCCATGGCGTCTTCCAGCGCCCGCGTAAGGGTCCCGGACTTCAGTGCTCCATCCGACATCGCCTTTGCCTCCGTGGGTGGTTCGAGCCGCGCGCGCCGTCGCCCTGGCGCCGGTGTGGGTGCGGTGCGCGGCACGCTTCGTACCAGTCTCTCCACCGGGCGGGACCAGCAGTACCCAGGGCGGGACCACCAGAATCGGGCGGGATCACCACCCGATGTCGCCGTGGACGGTGGGCGGCTCCTGGTTTCTAATCCAGGCGGGGCGGGGTTCGGGACGTTCTCCAGACCGGACGCCCGGTCGGGGGCCCGCTCCGCCAGTCATGCCAGACGGATCCCGGAACCAGGCTGAGCCTTCTGTCGCTCTGACTATTCGTAGCGCAGCGACTCGATGGGGTCCAGCTTCGCCGCACGTCGGGCGGGCCACAGGCCGAAGAAGACACCCACGAGCCCCGAGAACGCCACTGCCAGGGCCACGGCCTCCGGCGCCACCGCCGTGTCCCAACCTGCCATCCGCTGGAGCAGGTTCGCCCCGCCCCACCCGGCCGCCACTCCCAGGGCGCCGCCTGCCACGCAGAGGACCACCGACTCGATGAGGAACTGGAGCAGGATGTGGCGTTTCCGAGCGCCAAGGGCCTTCCTCACCCCGATCTCCCGGGTCCGCTCCGTCACGCTGACCAGCATGATGTTCATGATCCCGATGCCGCCCACCAGGAGGGAAATGAGCGCGATGCCGGCCAGCAGAAAGGTGAACGTGCGGGTGGTCTCCTCGAACGTCGTCAGCAGTGATGTCTGGTTGCGGACGTTGAAGTCGCTGGGCTGGCCAGGCGGGATCCGGTGCTCCCGGCGCAGGATCCGATCGATCTCCGCCATGGCCGGGTCCATGGCCTGGGCGGTGACCGCCTGCACACTGATGGCCCGCACCCACTGGGTCCCGAAGACCCGGTGCTGGGCGGTGGCCAGGGGGATGTAGAGCCGCTCGTCGGGGCTGTCCCACCCGGCCGAGCCCTTCTCCTCCAGCACGCCGATCACCTCGAAGGGGATGTTCCGGATGAGGATGGTCTGCCCGATGAGGGCGGCGGTGCTGGTACCAAGCCGCTCCGCCACATTGGCGCCGATCACGACCAGGCGCCGACGCCCACGCTCCTCGCCGGGAGTGAAGTTCCGGCCGGCGAAGAATATCTGGTTCTGGATCTGGAAGTAATCCGGCCATACGCCTACCACCGACAGGTTGGCGTTGCTGCGGCCGAACACCACCTGCTGTCTCCGCTCCATCTCCGGCGACACGGCCCGAACGTTCACGGCCTCGGCCACGATGGCGCCGGCATCCGATGCCGTGAGTCGCGCGGAGCCACGGTCTACGCGGCCGACGAACTGCTGACCCGGCCGCACGGTCAGCACGTTGGTGCCCAGTCCCGCGATCCGCTCCTGGACCGACCGCTGCGCTCCCTCTCCCAGCGCCACCATGGTGATCACCGCGGCGATCCCGATGATGATGCCCAGCATGGTCAGGAACGACCTGAGCTTGTTCACCCTGATCGACTCGATGGCCACCTTCAGGATCTCTGTGATCAACATTATGGACGTCTCCTAGCGGGGTCCACGGCCGCCCATGCCAGGCGCACCGGGCACGACTCCGGAGCTGCGCTCCCTCATCCGCGCCAGCAGGTCCTCCTGCTGCTGCCTCAGTCGGGCCACGGAGATGAGGATCACTTCTTCCCCACCCTCGAGACCGCTCACCACCTCGGACCTGTCCCAGTCGTTGAGCCCCAGGACCACCGACCGGGGCTCGGGCCCCTTCGGGCCCTGGACGAAGACTACCGCCGGCCGGGTGTCGCCTGCGCCGCCAGCGGACGCCGCGCCGCCCATGGCACCACCGCGCCCACCGCCGATGCCCATCGCCACGCCCAGTTGCTGGGCACATTCGCGCACCTGCGCCCGTTCCTCTTCGGACATGGCCGAGCGATCACCGCTCCGGGCGCGGTCCAGGAGAGCCTCGCAATCCACGGCTGGGCCGGCCTCGCCGTCGGCACCGGCCAACCGCTCGCCCTGGGCTTCGTCCGCGGCTGTGTCTGCGGGTCCGGCCGTCGGCCCGGAAGCGACCAGGCGAGACGTCCGGAGCCCTTCCCGCGTGGCTTCTGGAGACAGCCCCAGGATCTGGCCCGCAGCGCTGGCGTCCTGCATGCCGACCACGGCGGCGTTGGGGACCAGCACCACGTCCGAGCGCTGGGCCACGTCGATCTGGACCTCGGCGTTCATGTTGGGCTTGAGCAGACCTTCACGGTTGTCAAGGCGGACCAGGACCGGGAACATGGTCACGTTCTGCTCGATGACGGCGCTGGGCTCGATCTTGATGACGGTCCCGACGAACGAGCGGGTGGGGAACGCCTCGACCCGGACACGAGCCACCTGGCCGGGCTCGACCCGGCCGATGTCCGTCTCGTCGATCAACGTCCGGACCTGCATCTCCCGCAGGTCCGCCATCATGAGCAGGGTGGTGCCGCCGGACACGTTCCCGCTGGCCGAAGCAATGATCTGCCCCGCCTCGACGCTCTTCTGGATCACGGTCCCGGCTATCGGCGCACGAATGGCCACATCGCCCATCCGCTCCCGTGACAGCTCCACGTTGGTCTGCGCCTTGATGAACTGTGCCCTGGAGTTGGCCACGTCCAGGATGTTCTGCTCGTATTCCTGCTGCGTCACCACGTTTGCCTGGTGCAGCTCCTGGGAGCGCTGGTACTGGGATTCAGCGATCTGGAGCCTGGCCCGTGCCACCTCCAGGTCCGCCTCCGCCTGGTCCAGGGCGTTGCGCACGTCGCGAGGATCGATGTCCGCCAGCGGCGAGCCCCGGTCCACCTCGTCGCCCGTGTCCACGTAAAGAGCCGTGACCTCGCCAGACGCCTTCGACTTCACCTCGACCACCAGTATGGGCTCGATCTGGCCCGACGCCTCGACCCTGATGTCCAGGTCGCCGCGCTCGACGAAGGCCAGCTCATCGGAGCCGTTCACCGGGTTGTTTGCGCTGCCCTCAGCGCATGCCGAAACCGCAAACACCAGGGCCGTGACTGCACCGGCGCCACACCACCTCAACACTCGGTTCACCTTGGGCCTCCCGTAGCATTGACAAGTCATGATCATAGCTCCCGACCGACCAGGGACTCCAACTCCGCCCTGGCGATCTGGTAATCGTAGCGAGCGTTGACGAGGTCGTTCTCCGCCTGGGTCAGGGCGATCTGGGACGACAGCAGTTCGAGGATCGTGGTTGTCCCGTGCTCGTAGCGCGCCTGCTGGACCCGGTAATCCTCCGTGGCCACCTCCACGGAGCCCTCGAGCAGCGCCAGCCGCTCCTCCGCCAGCTGGAGCCCCGCCAGCAGCCGTTCCAGCTCGGCGAGGGCGGAGCGCCGAGCGTCGTCCGCCTGGGCCCGCGCCACGATGAGCTGGGCGTTGGCCCGGTCTACCGAGACCTCCCGCTGGAGCCGGTTGAACACCGGGAAGGATATCCCCAGGCTGGTACTCCAGCTGGTGCGGCCGTGAGCCAGCTGGAGGTCCGTGTTCACCCAGTTGTACCCCGCCCGCAGGCCAATGCTGGGCATGTACTGTGACCGGGCCTGGCTCAGGCCGGCGGACGCCACGTCCATGCCGGCGTCCGCCGCCAGCACCGCCGGCGCCTCGGCCAGCACCATCTCCCGGAGCCGGTCCGGCGACAGCGCCAGGGGCGTTGGGGCCAGCGACTCGGGACGCCGTGCCGCCACGGGCCCTGACGCACCCACCACCTGCCCCAGCGCGAACATGGCGGTCCGGTGCTGGGTCGTGGCCTCGAGCTTCGCCTGCCGGGCGTTGCGGAGCTGGAGTTCCGCCCGCAGCACGTCGGACCGGGTGGCCCGCCCTGCGCTCAGCCGCCGCTCCGCGGCCTCCATGTTCTCCTCCGCCTGCCCGATGCGGTCCTCGGTGATCTTGATCAGGTCACCCGCCCGGAGAACGCTGTAGAAGGCGCGCTTGGCCGTCACCGCCACGGAGAACCGGCGAGTGACCAGGCTGGCCTCGGCTGCGTCCTCCGACGCCTGGGCGCTGCGCACCCCCGCCACGTTCCTGCCGCCGCTGAACAGGTCGATGTTCGATGACATCCCCGCGCTGTAGCTGTCCGTCTGCCCACTGACCCGGAGCCCCGTGCTGGGATCGAACCGCTCGGAGCTGGACAGCGACGCGCCGCCGGAGACCGACAGGTTCGGGAGGAAGCTGGCGTAGGCCTGGCGGGTGCCCATGACCGCGGACTGCACGCCCGTCTCCGCCTGCACCATCTGCGGGCTCGAGCGCAGCGCCCGCTCCACCACCTGATCCAGGGCCAGGCTGTCCACCACCTGGGGCCCGGACGACCAGTACCCTGACCCGTCCTGGCCGGCGGCAGGCGGTGCCAGCGCCATCATGCCTGCCAGCGCCACCGACCCCATCGACACGATGACCCTTCTCATGGCATCCATTCTGCTGGTCCGGCCCGAGGCCGGACGTGGGAGCGATAGGCGCGGACCCGCGGGCCCGCCACAGTTACTTCGGATATACAGACGCAACGAACCGGCGATTCGTTGGGTGCCGATTGAGGTTGGCGGCGGCAGGCTGTCGAGCGGCGCTCGATCAGTGGGCGGCGCACCCCCCGGGCAACCCCACCACCGGCCAAGGCATCAGATCGGTGGGAGGACCGGCGGCTGGCGTCCACCAGCGGACGCACCCTGGTGCGTTCTCGGCCGTGCCGTTTCACGAGACCATGGAACAAACTGGTGCCCCGGGGCAAATTAGACCTCAGAACGATGCGCCGGCGAGGATGGCCGGACAACGGCTCTGGCACCGGCGGCGACCGTCGGGCGCAGAACATCTGGAACGGACGGCACTGATGATGGAGGCAGTTCAATGACAGCGCGACCCCTGGCTCGCCGCGCTCTGGCGGCGTCGCTCTTATTTCTGGCGGCGGGATGCTCCGGGACCGACGCCGCGGTGGCGCAGGACCGGGAGCGGGTAGAGCCGCAGCAACAGGCCCAGCAACAAGTCCCCGAGGTGCCGGCGGTGGTGGACACCCTCTCCGCCATGAACCTGTCGAACACGTTCCGGGCGGCGGCGGCGCGGGCGCTACCGGGCGTGGTCACGGTCCAGGTGGAAATCCAGCCCCAGGCTCGTCAGCGGGAGCGGCAGCCGGACCCGTTCTTCTTCCCGTTCCCGTTCGACAGGCCGGAGCAGCAGCCCGGCCCACGAACGGGACAGGGTTCGGGGTTCATGTTCACCGAGGAAGGGCACGTCATCACGAACCATCACGTGGTAGCCAACGCCAGCAGCGTGCAGGTCCGATTCCCGGACGGGCGAGTCTACGACGGCGTGGAGATCGTTGGCCAGGACCGGAACACGGACCTGGCGGTGCTCAAGCTGGAGCCCCGCAATAACGAGCGGTTCCACGCGCTGCCCATGGGCGACTCGGACCGGCTCCAGGTGGGCGACTGGGTTTTGGCCCTGGGCAACCCCTTGGACCTGGGCTTCACCGTGACCGCCGGAATCGTGAGCGCCACGGCTCGGCAACTCCACATCATAGAAGGCGATATCGCCCTGGAGTCGTTCATCCAGACCGACGCCGTCATCAACCGGGGCAACTCGGGAGGCCCGCTGGTGGACCTGCTGGGCCGCGTGGTGGGCGTGAACACCGCCATCGTCTCGCCAACCGGCGCGTACGCCGGCAACGGCTTCGCCATCCCCAGCGCCCTCGTGGAGAAGGCTGCCAGGGACATGATCGAGCACGGTTACGTGCGCCGACCCATGATAGGCGTCGAGGTAACGGCGGTAACGGAGGCCCAGGCGGAGCTTTACGGCCTCGACCGGATCGCCGGCGCCGTGGTGGCGGCCGTCACCGAGGGCGCCCCGGCGGATCGTGCGGGGATCCGGGCGGAAGACGTGGTCATCGCCGTTGACGGGAATCCCGTCAACAGCCCCCCGGAGCTGACCGCGCGTCTGGCCCGCTACCAGCCCGGTGAACGCGTCACGTTGACGATCGTGCGCGACGGCCGGTCCAGGGACATCCAGGTCCGGCTCGGCGAGTTCGAGCAGGCGCAGCCGACTGCTCAGCCCGCCCAGCCCCGGGAGACGGCGCAGCAGCGGCTGGGCTTCTCGGCCACCGATGTCACGCCGCAGGTGGCGAGCCAGCTCGGCATCGAGGAGGGTACCCAGGGCGTGGTCGTCACATCGATTCGCCAGCCCGGTCCCGCGCAAGGGGTGTTGGCCCGGGGAATGGTCATTCTCGAGGTAAACCGCCAGCGGGTCCGCAACGTCCAGGAGCTGGAGCGGATGGCCCAGGACATTGAGCGCGGCGAGGTGGTAGTGCTGCAGGTGCTGAACCCGCAGACCGGCAGCGTCGGCGTCCGTAGCTATCGGGTCCGCTGATATGGAAGGTTGATCGGAACAGGGAGTGGGCCGCACTGGGAGCGACAGCCTTCGGTATCAGGACTCCTTGTCGGGCCGGGGGATGAGCACGCGGACCGTGGTCCCCCGGCCCGGCTCGCTTTCGGCGCTCACCTCGCCGCCCCACCCGTCCACCAGGCGCCGCACGATGGCCAGCCCGAGCCCCGTCCCCGAAGACCGGGTCGAGAACTGGGGCTCGAAGATCCGGGTCAGTTGGTCCTCCGGGATGCCCTCGCCGTCGTCGCGGACCTCCAGGCGGACGAACGGTCCGTCGTCGCCCACCACCACGTCCACCCTGCCCTTCTCGCCCACTGCGGCCCGGGCGTTCTCCAGCAGGTTGACCAGGACTTCCCGCAGCTCCGCGTTCCGGGCGGCGGCGATGGTGTCCTTGGCGCGGACGCTCAAACGGTACCGCACCCCCCGGTCCGGGGCCTGGTAGAGCGTGAGCGTCTGGCCCACAACCGCGGCGACGTCCACGGGCTCCGCCTCCCCGGGCGCGTCCAGCGGCGCGCCGTAGCGGGAGAAGACCCTGGCGATCTCACTCAGGCGGTCGATCTCGCTCAGGATCTGGTCCACGTTGGACTCGAGGATCACGTCGTAGTCAGGCCTCCGGTCCTGGTAGGCCCGGCGGATGTGCTGGACGGACAGCTTGATGGGCGTGAGCGGGTTCTTGATCTCGTGGGCCACCTGCCGGGCCATCTCGCCCCAGGCCAGGATCCGGGCGGTCCGGAGCTCCTGGGCCCGGGCACGCCGGAGGCGCCTGGTCATCAGGTTGAACGACGTGAACAGGTCGCCGAACTCGTCGGCCCGGTCCACTGGCAGCCTGACCCGGAGCCGGCCCCTACCGACGGCTCCGGCGGCGCGGCGCAGCTCGGCGATGGGGCGTGCCAGGGTCCGGCCCACCCGTACCGAGAGCATTAAAGAGAGCAGTCCGCCCATGAGTAGTCCGAACAGGACCAGGTGGGCGAATTCCTGCTGTCTGACCTCCACGTCCCTGGCCGCCAGCCACACGGGTACCGCTACCGCCTCGAAGGGATTGCCCAGCCGGCGGTAGGAAACCATGTAGGATCGACCCGCCAGCTCGCCCATCTCGGAGCCGCCCATGGCCTCGCCGCTCCGCAGCTCGCTGTAGAGACCGGCAGGCATCCAGGCGCTGTAGAGCCCCAGTTCCTGGGCCTCGGGCAGCGAGGCGCTATGGAGGAGGCCGTGGTGGTAGTACAGCACGTCCTCCCCGGCCCTCCGCGCGGTCTCGGTCAGGACCCCGTCCGGCATGGCGGCGGCGGCGTGGACCACCCCGCGCTCCGCCACCTGTCGAGCGGCCCGGGTCACTTCCTCGGCCAGCGCCCGGTAGGCGGCCCAGCCGAATACTGCCGTGGGCAGCAGGAAGAAGGCGAACAGGGCCACGATCAAGCGGGCGCGGAAGCCGCCGAACCAGCCGAGCCAACCCCCTGGCGGCGAGGGCGGATCGCCCTGGGCGGTTCGGCCTACCACCCACAGCCCTACGAAGACCGTCAGCGCCAGCCCAACCAGGAGCACGCCCCGGGCCAGACGGACGCCGGCGGGCGGGACGCGGAGATCGAGATGGGCGTGGTAGACGTCCGTTCCCTCCCGCAGGATCATCTCCTTGCGCCAGCCGTCCGCAGTGCGACGCCAGACCGCGTCCTCGTGTGTCAGGAGCCCGTCGCCGGGGAGCAGCTCGAGCTGGACACCATCGCCGGACCCCTCCATCAGCATGGCCAGTGGCGAGGCGGGCCTGAGGCTGGCGCGGGGTGCCACCGCCACCGAGACGGCGCTGCCTCCAGCCAGGGGAACAGTGAGGAAGCGACCCACTCCGCCGCCAGTGGCGGGGATATTTTCCGGCTCGTCCCGCACCACGGTGGTCCGCAAAATCTCCCGGAGCTCCAGGTCCGCCGGCCCACCCGGGTCCAGCCGGACGCCCAGAGGCAGGTGCGCCGCCGGCTGAAGCTCTTCGTCCCACAGGGTGATCTCGAGCGGGTAGGGCGCACTGGCCAGCCCGCTCTCGACCCAGGCCTCGTAGAGGAGGTCAGCGCCCTGCTCGCCCCGGTCGTCGGCACGGTGGAGCTCCTCGCCGAAGCGCACCAGCAGGTAGGTCAGATAGGGGTCCATCCGGGCGCCGAAAGCGGCCACCTCCGTCTCTGCCGCCGCCAGCCGTGTCGCCTGGCTGGTGGTCCACAGGTGCGGGACCACGGCGGTGGAGGCGAGCCAGCCCACGGCCAGCCAACGCAGGAGCCTCTCGCCCCGGCCGACATAGGCGGACACGGCCCGTGCGGCCAACAGGAACGGCACGGACCACAGCAGCAGGATGGGCGTTGCAGGCGGTCCGTCAGGCCGCCACCAGGCGGTGAGCCCCCAGGCCAGCGCCATGGATAGCACCACGGCGGCCGAGCCGAACACAAGGGGCGTCCGTCCACCATCCGGCCTGGTGGTCCTGGGGATCAAGGGCGCAGTCAGCACCGCCAGCAGCACTACCGTGGTGGGCATCAGCACGTACCAGAGCGGCCCGCCGCCCGTGAGCATTGGATGGCCGGCACTGGCGGCCATGAGCCCTGCGCCCACGGCGAAGGCACCGCCGGCCAAGGCGGCCCCAATGCCCAGGCGCAGCCAGAGCTCGGGCGGCCGTACGGGGGCGGGCTTCATGGTGGACACCAACGCCGCCAGCGGCAGCAGGACCACGATGACGCCTTCGATGAGGAAGTCGCCAGGTATGGGCAGCAGGAAGAATCCCGGGGAGAAGAGCCGCTCCATACCCAGGATCTGCCGCAGCGGCGCCAGGATCAGCGTGAGGCTGAGTGCGCCCATGGGCACCAGCCCGGCAGGCCAGCTCCTGTCGCCGAGAGGCCTGAGCCAGCTGGCCCAGAGGAGCCCCAGGGCTACCAGCGCCAGCCCGAAGACCACGCGGCGACCGGTCCGGGACACGTCGCTGCGCCACTCCCCGTGGTTCAGGGCCGGCCAGCGGGCGTGGAGCACCGGCTGGCCGTCCAGCTCGAGCGTCCACTGGGCCCCGAGCGAGGACCCGTGGCCGAACCGCGGCCGCTGACCGGTAACCGCTTCGAACCGGTCGGCCACCGAGCCAGTCGTCCCCCGCACCGGCGGCCCGGCCTGTACCAGCACGGCACTGACCGCCCGGAGCCCGGCGTCCGCAGGGGTCACGCTGTAGAGGTAGGAGAAGAGGGTGCCGCCAGGGTAGACCACCCGCTGTCCATCGGCCAGTACCTGCCGGGGTATCTGGCCCCGATGGTCACCGGCCCAGGCCACGGGCCGACCGTCCGACTCCAGCAGGGCCACCGCATCGACGCCAGTGCGCTTGCGAATGGACTCCAGCTCGTCGAACCAGCGATCTGGTGACCGCCCCACCCCGACCGTTTCCGGCAGCCACCCCTCGACCAGCTCCGCCGCCAGCTCGGCTGCCGCGCCGCCACGCTGCACCAGCGCCTGCACCCGGTCCTCGAGACGGGATGCCAGCCGATGCTCGCTGGCGGCCTGGACCGTGGGCCAGGCCCGCTCCCCGGCCTCGAGCCGTATCGAGGTCCCCACCCCGGCCAGGAGTGCCAGGCCCAGCACCGCTAGCGCCAGCGGCTCCGCCAGCCGCCAGCCCTTCGGTCGCGGCCGCCGGAGCTCGACGACCGCGCCGGCAGTCAGGAGCAGGAGAGCCAGTGGCAACACCCAGCCTGACAGGGTACGTGTCCACACCACCAGGGCCAGGAGCGAGCCCAGGCTCAGCACCCACACCGTGCGCGCCGGCGATGTACGCATCATAATGTCCCCATGAGCAGCGGGAACCATTGCCTCGGACTGGACGAGTTGAGCTGGGTCGACGTGGCCGCACACCTGGCCCGCGACCCTAGGCTGATCGTGCCCGTGGGCGCCCTCGAGCAGCACGGCCCACACCTGCCCCTCGGTAGCAACATGCTCATCGTTCGCCGCATCGCGTCCGACCTGTCACAAGAGCTCGGGGTCCTGCTGGCCCCCACTTTCAACTTCGGCGTCAACGTGGAGACCGAGCGTGCATACGCCGGCACCGCAACGCTCAGCCGCAAGACGCTGCACCGGGCCCTGAACGAGCTGATAGAGAGCTGGGAACGCCATGGCGTCACCGAGTTCATCATCCTCACTGCGCATCGTCACGACCCCCACCTCGAGGCCCTCGCCTCTCTGCTCGCCAGTGCATCCCGTATCCGGGTCGTGGACATCTGGGACGTGCCCATCCACGACCTCGTCGAAGGGGACCAGTCGGCCGAGCACGCCGGCGAGGCCGAAACGTCCCTCATGCTATACCTCTACCCTGACCGTGTACGGATGGATCGCGCCCGTGACTTCAACCTTGCACCGGAAGAGTTCCGACGCTACATGCGCGGCGCAATGCCCGCCCCGCCCGTCGGCGGCACCGGCTCCGTCGGCCGCCCGTCCCTGGCCGCCGGGGAGAAGGGCGAGTTGATCTACCAGCGTATCCTCGACGTGATCCGCCGCGCCGTCTTCACCCGGCCGGATCAGGCGTCGGACACCCTGTGATGGTCAGACGGCGACGGTGCCGAACTCCACACTCGCCGCGGTGTACACTGCTGCAACCCAACCGGAGGTCCGGATGTCCGTTCGTACAGCTCTGGCGGTAGCGGCAGCGGCGTTCCTGGTCCTACCCCCCGCCGGCTCGGCGCAGGCCGTGATCCTGGACGAAGGTTCTTTCCGCCTGTCCGTGCGAGGTGCGCCGACAGGTACCGAGACCTTCAGCATCCGGCAGACCGGCAGCGGCACAGGCGCCACCGTGGTGGCACAGGGCCGGATCACCCTCGACACGGGCTATCAGACCAGAGCCCTGCTCCAGGTCGACGGGACCGGCCATCGCCCGTCGACCTACCAGGTGGAGAGCACCGGGCCCGAGCGGGTCACCGTGCGAGGCCAGCTCACGGGCAACCGGTTCCGGGCGCAGGTCATCTCACCCACAGGTGAATCCATGCGGGAGTACCTCGTCGGGGAACGTGCCGTCGTGGTGGACGACGACGTGACGCACCACCACCACTTCGTAGTGGCCGCCCGTGACGGTGTCGCCACTCCCGTGATCGTTCCCCGCCTGTACCGACAGGTCACAGCCACCGTGCGGGAGGTGGGTCGTGAGAACATCGACGTGGCAGGGCAGCGGGTCTCGGCCCGCCGGATCAGCTTCGAGGCGAACGGCATGGCCCGACGCACGCTCTGGGTGGACGACCAGGGCAAGCTCCTGCGCCTCAGCATCCCGGAGACCGGGTTCCTGGCGGAGCGCCTGGCCCTGCCCGACTGACCCACTGCCGTCCTTGACCGGGCGACGCGAATCCTACCAGCCGCGCCACGGTGGCCTGAAACCGGCCCAGCGGCGCCGGCGTACGGAGGACGACAACGGACACCCCCCGGCTGACTGGATCGATACACGATGAAGAGAACGTCTCTGCTTTCGTTCCTGGCCTTCCTGCTGTTCCCGCTCGCAGCCCAGGCCCAGGCCCCGCCGCCACGACTGAGCCTGGAACAGGCCATTGCCCTGGCCCGGGAGCACAACCCCGACTACCGGATCCAGCTGGGCGAGGAGCCGGTGGCCGAGTGGGGAGTGCGGTCGGCGTACGCGGCCTTCCTGCCCACGGCGTCCGTCGGTGGCGGGATGAGCTATCAGGGCAGCGGCCAGGCCCGGCTGGGCAACTTCACCTCCGGTGACATCGGCCTGGGCGAGACGCCCTCCTACTACTTCTCGAGCTACAGCCTGGGCCTCCAACTGTCGCTCGATGGCTCCACGTTCTACCGGTTGGGCCAGGAGCGAGCGTCCCGGGACGTGGTCCGGGCCCGCATAGACGTGGCGGACCAGAACCTGAGGTCCGGTGTGACACGCCAGTACCTGGCCGCCCTGCGGATGCGCGACGCCGTGGACCTGGCACGCGCGGAGCTGGACCGGGCTGAAGGCAACCTGGGCCTCGCCGAGGCGCGGCATGCCGTCGAGTCGGTGACGCTGCTCGAGGTCCGGCAGGCTGAGGTCGAGCGAGGTCGCGCCGAGGTCGAGCTGCTCCGCGCCGAGTCAGGCTACGAGACGGAGCGACTGCGACTCCTGCAGGTCATCGGCGTGGACCTGGATACCGACGTCGAACTCACCACGGACGTCGGTGTCTTCGAGCCGCACTGGCAGAAAGAGTCCCTCATACGCATGGCCATGGGCGGGCAGCCGGAGCTCGAGGTGGCGCGGGCCACCGCGGCGGCGTCCGACTCCGAGGTTGGGATGGCGCGCAGCGCGTTCTGGCCCCGGTTGTCCATGTCCACCGGTATCGCCGGCTACACTCGCCGGGTCGGCAGCGACCAGTACCTGATCGACCGGGCGGAAGAGCAGATGGCGAACGCGGCCCTCCAGTGCATCGAGACCAACGACCTGCTGGGTCGGCTGAACCCGCCCATGCCGCCGGTGGACTGCTCCCAGTTCCGGTTCACTGAGACCATGCGGTCGCGGATACTGGACCAGAACCGGCAGTTCCCATTCAACTTCGACAGTGAGCCTGTCTCCCTGTCGGTGGGCGTGTCCGTCCCGGTCTTCCAGGGGCTGAACCGGCAGCGCCAACTCGAGCGGGCCCACGCCAACCGGGAAGCGGCAGCCCATCGCCTGCGGGGCGAGCAGCTGCGGGTCAGGGCGGACGTGCTGGCCGCGCTGGGCTCGTTGCGCGCCGCCTACCGGGCGGTCCAGCTGGAGGAGCGGAACCGGGAGCTGGCAGACGACCAGCTCCGGCTTGCCAGGGAACGCTACAGCGTGGGCGTAGCGTCGTTCATAGAGTTACTGGAGGCGGAGACGATGAAGGCCCGGGCGGACAGGTCTCACCTGCTCGGTGTCTACGCGTTCCAGGAAGCGCTCACGGCCCTGGAGGCCGCTACTGGCCAGCCGCTGACCATACCTGAGGACTGAGGCAAAGCAATGAAGCGAAAGACGAAGATCGTCCTGGCGGTGGGCGGGGTGGTCGCCCTGGCAGGTGGTGGCATCGCCGGGCTCAACACCCGTGGCGAGGCCGGCGTCGAGGTCCGGGTCGAGACGGTGGAGCTGCGGCGGCTGGAGTCAGTGGTCCGGGCCAACGGTTGGATCCAGCCCCGGGTCTCGGTGGACGTGCAATCCGACATCATGGGCCGGGTAACGGGGCTGTACGTGCAGGAAGGAGACGGGGTCGAGCGGGGCCAGGTCCTGCTACGCATCGACCCTACACAGTACGAGGCGGCGGTGGCACGGGCGCGGGCCGGAGTCAGCGAGTCGCTGGCGCGTGAGGCCCAGGCCAGGGCGTCACTGCTCCAGACGGAGCAGGCTTTGCGACGGGCGACGGAGATGCGGAGCCGCGACCCGAACCTGATCAGTCCCCAGCAGTTCGAGGAAACGGAGACGCAGGCGCAGGTGCAGAAGGCGCTCTATGAGGCGGCGCTGCACGGCGTGGAGATCGCACGGGCCATGCTCCAGGAGGCAGAGGACCAGCTGGCCAAGTCGGTCATCCGCGCGCCCATCAACGGGGTGATCACCCGCCTGAACATCGAGGAGGGTGAAACGGCCATCGTGGGTACGATGAACAACCCGGGCAGCCTGCTGCTCACGGTGAGCGACCTGTCGGTCATGGAGGCGGTGGTCAGGGCCGACGAGACGGACGTGCCCGGCATCAGTCTCGGTGACAGCACCTCGCTCACCATCGACGCCTTCCCCCGGCAGCGGTTCGCGGGACGGGTGACCAAGATCAGCCACAGCTCCACGGTCCCGCCCCAGAGCCGGGGCGGCCAGCAGTCCCAGGGCGTGGACTTCGAGATCGTCATCACGCTGAACGACCCACCGCTGGGGATCCGACCCGACCTGTCGACTACGGCCGAGATAGTGACGGCCAGGCGGGAAGAAGCGCTGGGCATCCCCATCATCGCCCTCACCGTCCGGGAGCGCTCGTCGCTGGAAAGCCTCGAGGACGACCTCGGCTCCACCCGTGAAGTGCCCGTTTCTGGCATCAGCCCCGAGGATGACGACGTGGAAGGCGTGTTCGTCATCCGGGACGGCCGCGCACGGTTCACCAGGGTCGACGTGGGCATAACGGGCCGGGAGCACTTCGAGGTCCTGGGGGGGCTCGGCGTGGGAGACAGCATCGTGGCCGGTCCGTACGAAGCCGTCCGCGGATTGAACGATGGCGGCGCCGTGCGCGTCCTACCGGGTGCGAGGCGTAATGGTACGACCACACCGAAGCCGGAGTGAGGTGGAGATGAAGCAGGCGATCATCCGTACGAAGGGGCTCTCGAAGGAATACGTAATGGGCGCGGAGATCATCTACGCGCTCCGTGGCATCGACGTGGAGATAGAGAGGAACGAGTACGTGGCTCTCATGGGCCCGTCGGGGTCCGGGAAGTCCACGTTCATGAATCTCATCGGCTGCCTCGACACGCCGACGGCCGGGGAATACTGGCTGAACGGGACGGCCGTGGCACGCCTCAACGACGACCAGCTGGCGGCCATCCGCAACCGCGAGATCGGGTTCGTCTTCCAGACGTTCAACCTGCTGCCCCGGGCCACGGCGCTGCACAACGTGGAGCTGCCGTTGATCTATGGCGGGACCGGCGCCCGCGAACGGCGCGAGCGGGCGGAGCACGTGCTGGAGCGGGTGGGGTTGGCGGATCGCATGACCCACCGGCCCAGCGAGCTGTCCGGCGGCCAGAAGCAACGGGTGGCGGTGGCAAGGGCGCTGGTCAACGATCCTGCGATCCTGCTGGCGGACGAGCCGACGGGTAACCTGGACAGCCGCACCGGCGCGGAGATCATGGCCCTTTTCGACGAGCTCCACGACAGCGGCCAGACCATCCTGCTGGTGACCCACGAGCACGATGTGGCCCTGCACGCCAACCGCCGCATCACGCTGCTGGACGGCCTCATCGAGAGCGACGAGACCCAGGCCGCCCAGGTAGCCGTGTGAGCCTGCGGGACGCCATCCGTCTCGCGTTCGCCCAGATCCGGGCCCAGAAGCTCAAGAGCTTCTTCAGCGTCATCGGTGTGGTCATCGGCGTGATGTTCCTCATCGCGGTGGTCACCATCGTGGAGGGCATGAACCGGTACATGGAGGAGGACTTCGCCCGGTCGCTGTTCGGCCTGAACACGTTGACCGTGAGCCGCCAGCCGTCCATGATGATGAACCCGAGCGATGAGCAGTGGCGGGAGTGGCGACGCCGGCCTCGTCTCCGGACCGAGGACGCGGAGGCGATACGGGAGCAATTGACGGTTCCGGCCCGCGTAGCCATTGAGAGCTCCTCTACGAGCCGCGCCCGCTCGGTCCGGGGCGAGGAGGTGAGTGGCGTATGGCTCAGCGCCGCATCGCCGGAGATCTTCCGGATCCGGGAGTGGGACGTGGCGGAGGGCAGGCTGTTCGGTCCGCTCGAGGCAGAAGCGGGGCTGCCAGTCGTGGTGCTGGGCTCGGAAACCGCCGAGACGCTGTTCGGCTCGCTGAACCCTCTGGGTAGGACGGTCCGGATCCGGGACGTGTCCTTCGAGGTGATCGGAGTGCTCGAGTCCCAGGGCACCCTGTTCACCATGTCCCTGGACAACCGCGCCATCGCGCCCGCCAGCTCGCCCATGGGCCGCATGACCAACCCTCGTGGGGTGGTAGACAACATCCTGGTCAAGGCGGACGACCCCACGGCGCTGGAGCTGGCGAAGATGGAGGTCGAGGCGATCATGCGGGTACGGAACCGCCTACGGCCTGACCAGCCCAACAACTTCGAGCTCGAGACACAGGACCAGTCCATGGCCTTCTGGGCCACCATGAGCCGCATCCTCTTCATCGCCTTCCCCGCCCTGGTGGGCATCGCCCTGGTGGTGGGCGGCATGGTGATCATGAACATCATGCTCATGTCCGTAGTGGAGCGGACGCAGGAGATAGGCATGCGCAAGTCCGTGGGCGCACGACGTCGCGATGTCCTGCTCCAGATCCTGGTCGAGTCCGGCACACTGTCGTTCGTGGGCGCCAGCATCGGGATAGGGCTGGGGCTGGGGCTGGCGAAGCTGGTTGAAGCGGTTTCTCCCATGCCTGCCGCCGTGGGCTACCACTGGCTGGCCCTGGCCGCCGGTATGGGCATAGTCGTGGGCGTGCTGGCCGGCCTGTACCCGGCGTCACGGGCGTCCCGTCTGGACCCCGTCGTGGCCCTGAGGGCAGAGTGAGCCATGTGGCCTGAGCGACTGGCGGACCGGGTCGTGGCGGCGGTCGAGCGGATCGCTGAGGCGATACTCATCGCCCTGGACCAGCTACGGGCCCACAAGTTCCGGTCCGTCATGACGATCCTCGGCATAGTCATAGGCGTGGCCACGGTGGTCACAATGAGCGCCGCCATAGCCGGGATACGTGCCGAGGCGATGGAGGGCATAGAAGCCGCGGGACCGAAGAACTTCATGGTGGTGCGCTACAACTTCATGGGGATCCAGATCAACGGCCACTCCGGGCCGGCCTGGGGCCGGAACCCACCGGTCCACCCCAGCGAGGTCCACCGGCTGACGGAGCTGAGCCACGTTCGGACGGCCATTGTGGAGCTGCAGCAGACAGCGTCCGTGCAGGGACCCGCCGGCTCACCCGTGGGCGGCGTCACCATCTCGGGCAACAGTGCCGGCTGGGACGAGTTCACCACGGGCAGCTTCGTGGCCGGCCACAACTTCCTGCCCACCGATGTGTCGGCGTCCAGCCCCGTCGTCGTCCTGTCCGGGCCTCTGTCCAGGTCGTTGTTCGGGGCCTTGGACCCGATCCAGCGGTCCGTCCGGATCAACGGTATCCCATTCACAGTGATCGGCGTCTTCGAGCCGCAGGCCAGCATATTCGGGGAGATGGCCACTAACTACGCGGTCGTGCCCTACACGGCGTCGCTCAAGCATCTCCGGACCTGGGATGGTATGCTCTACGCCCTGATCGTGACGGCGGACGGCTCGACCCAGGAGCAGGCCATGGACCAGGTCATTGCTACCATGCGGGTCATGCGCGGCCTCCGGCCCAGAGACGAGAACAACTTCGCCATCATCAGACAGGAAGAGGTTTTGGAGACGTTCAACAACATCACCGGCCTGTTCTTCATAGTGATGATAGCTCTCTCGTCCGTGGCGCTGCTGGTGGGTGGAGTAGGCGTGATCGCCATCATGATGATCTCCGTTACCGAACGGACCCGGGAGATCGGGGTCCGTAAAGCACTGGGCGCCCGTCGCGGCGAGATACTGGGGCAATTCCTCTTCGAGGCGTCGACCCTGACGGTGGCAGGCGCGGCGACGGGGCTGGCCCTGGGTGCCGGCGCGGCATGGCTGGTCAGAACCGTGACGCCTATCCCGGCAACGGTGCAGCCCGCGGCGGTCATTGCCGCGCTGGTCATGGCGGCCTTGGCGGGTGTGGTGTTCGGCCTGCTGCCGGCCGTCCGGGCATCCCGAATGGACCCGGTCGAAGCACTGCGCTACGAATGACCGCATGAGCGAGACCCTCCATCTGCTGGCCCTGGTCGCCCATCCTGACGACGCCGAGCTCATCTGTGGCGGCAGCCTGATCAGGGCTGCCCAGGCGAGGCACCGCACCGGGATCCTCGACCTGTCGGCCGGGGAGGCGGGCTCATCCGGTGACCGGGAGACGCGGATGCTGGAGGCGGAGCGGGCAGCCGAGATCCTGGGAGTGGCGGTGCGACGGAATGCGGGGCTGCCTGATGGTGCGCTCCGAAACGATATGGCTGCCCGCTACAAGGTCGCCGGGGTCCTGCGTGAGCTGAGGCCGGACACGGTGGTCCTCATGTGGCCCCAGGGTCGTCACCCGGACCACCGGGCAGCCAGCCGGCTCGGTCACGATGCGGCTTTCATCGCCGGGCTCAGCCGGGCGCCGTTGGCAGGTGAGCCGTTCCGACCTCGCAAGATCGTCTACGCCATGAGCTATCGTGAACATGCGCGTAAGCCCACCTTCGTGGTGGACATCAGCGAGCAAATGGAGCGCAAGCTGGAGGCAATCTTCGCCTACCGGTCACAGTTCGAGGGCCGGACGGCCATGGGCGAGGTCTATCCGGGCGGAGGTCGCGACCTGCGGGAGCAGATTCGCATTCACTCTGCATACTACGGGGGACTGATCCGGGTCGAGTACGGCGAGCCGTTCTGGACCCGTGAGGCCATGGCGGCGGGGGGACTCGTAGGACTACCTGTCGCGAGCTTCTAGTAGTCCGCCACGATGGTTCTGACGGCATTCGAGCCCCGCCGCATCCGCGCTGGCTACGTTGCTCAGCACTGCGGAATAGCGCT
>SLCC01000049.1 GCA_007126035.1 Gemmatimonadota bacterium | reverse complement strand
GCCTTTCGGGTACTCCGACCCACCATCCCGTCCCGCGACCAACAACTCCCGCTAACACAGCCTTTTCGATGTGTGGGCGCCCCCCAGCGCTCTGCGGCGGGACCGCCAGCAGCCCCGCCGCATCGGCAGCGAGCCGAAACTCAGTGGTCCTTGTACCGGAAAGACACCTTCACCTTGGCCCGGTATGTCCGGATCTTGCCGCCCTCGATCTGCATGTCCAGCTCCGAGACTTCAGCTATCCGCAGGTCTTCAAGAGACCTGGCCGCCTGTTCGACGGCCGCGGTGGCGGCTTTCTCCCACGATTCGCTGCTGGTTCCGACCAGTTCGATGATCTTGTAGACGCTCTCGGCCATAGGGGCCTCCCGGGTTGGGGTGGGTTGGATAGTGCTCTGCGACGCCGTCACAACCGCGCCAGCATCAGCGCCCGGGACGAGCGCCACGGAACGGAAGGTGTCGATTATCGTCTGCCACCGCAACGGGCGTTGCCGAGTGGATGTTCCGGGAATGCAACTTGCCCCTGCGTCATGGGCGCACGACACCGCCGACAGCTCGAGGCGCCGCCGCCAGCTCCAGGCGGCGTCAACCTGGCAGCACGACGACTCCATAATAACGTCTGAAGCGACTGCAAAGGGGAAAGATGACAAAGTCGGTTGTACTGTGGAGCGGTGTCTTTGCGCTGGGCGTGGCATCAGGCTGCGCGCCGATGATGGGCGGGGGCAACCCCCTGCCACCAGCCGAGCCCGAAGCGCCGCTGGTCGGCGACGAGGCGACGATCGTCCAGATCACACGCCAGGTCACGCCCGCAGTGGTCGCCATCATGAGGCCCGGTGGTGCGGGCAGCGGTGTCATCATCCGGGCTGATGGCGTCATCCTCACCAATGCGCACGTGGTGGGCAACGCCACCACGGTCCGTGTAGGCCTGGCCGACGGAACGGAGCACCAGGGCACGGTCCTGGGCCGTGACCCCACCATCGACATCGCAGTAGTCCGGATACCGGTCTCAGACGCGCCCGCAGCGGCGCTGGCCGATTCGGACCTGGTCGAGGTGGGACAGATGGCAATTGCCATCGGCAACCCGCTGGGCTTCGAACGCACCGTCACGCAAGGAATTGTGTCGGGCCTCAACCGCGCACTGGGCCAGCAGCTCGAGGACCTGATCCAGACGGATGCGGCCATCAATCCAGGGAACTCCGGCGGCCCCCTCCTCAACTCCGCCGGCCAGGTCATCGGCATCAACACGGCCATCATCCGGCCCGAGATAGCTACCGGCCTGGGGTTCGCCGTACCGATCAACCTGGGACGGGACATAGCAGAGCAGCTCATCACCACCGGGGTGATCCGACGCGCGTTCCTGGGCATCAATTTCCAGGAGATCACGTCTGAGATAGCCGCCCAGCTGCGCCTGCCCATCGACCGGGGCATCATTGTCCTCCAGGTGGAATCCGGAACACCGGCTGCGGCGGGCGGGATTCGGCGGGGAGACATCATCACCGACCTCGGGGACGCGGAGATCAGAACCAGTGGCGACCTGCGTCGTGCGATCCGCAACCTTCGCCCCGGTGACGTGGTCGAGGTGCGAGGCATCCGTGCCGGTCAGAGATTCGCCGCGCAGGTCCGGCTTGGCGAGGTCGTGACGCGCTAGAGACCGCTAGAGACTGCGCACGGCGCATGGCGCACGAGCCGGCGCCAGGGCGACCGGCTTCCGGTGCCAACCACATGGCCGGGTCGGAATCCTTCCGTCCCGGCCATGTCGTAAATTGTTGTACAACAACGAGTAGCACCGTCTTAACACTTTTCGTTGAGCACGGAACATGCAACTCCATCTTGCCTGGCAAGGAACCAATCTGTTCAGTCCGACGGGAGTAGAGCTATGAAGGATCGAACCGATCAGATCAAGGGATTCGCGGCGGGCGTCGGCCTCATGTACCTCTTGGATCCGGACCGGGGCGCCCGGCGTCGGGCCCTGGTGCGAGACCAGTTAGTCCACCTGAACAGGAAACTGGAGGACGGAGTGGACGCGGCGGCCCGGGACGCGCGCAACCGGTCCAGGGGGATCGCGGCGCGGGCGCGGCGCCGGCTCCAACACGACCACGCGCCGGACCAGGTGGTCCGGGAGCGGGTTCGCTCCAGGCTCGGGCGTGTCTGCTCGCACCCCGGCTCAATCGAGGTGAGCGTACAGGACGGGCTGGTGACCCTCACCGGGCCGGTACTGGCCGCCGAGGTGGACCAGATCCTGGCGCAGACGCGTTCGACCCGGGGGGTGCGGGGAATCGTGAACCAGTTGCACGCGCATCCCACGGGCGAAGGTGTCCCGGGGCTCCAGGGCCATGGCGCCCGACCTGGCGCACGGCCGGAACTGCTTCAGGAGAACTGGACGCCAGCCCTGCGGCTCCTCGTGGGTAGCGTCGGCGCCACTGCCCTGGCGGGTGGACTCAGGAACGGTGGGATCTCGGGGGTCGCCGCCACCATAGCGGGCGGCGCCATGCTGGCCCGGGCGGCCACCAACCTGCCGACCCGGCGGGTGGTAGGTCTCAGGAGCGGTCGCCGGACGGTGACACTCCAGAAGGGCATCAACATCGATGCCCCCGTGGATCGGGTGTGGGACGTCTGGACCCGGTTCGAGAACCTCCCGCGCTTCATGGCGCACCTGGAGGAGGTCCACGCCACTGGCGACGGACGGTCCCACTGGGTGGCCCGCGGTCCCGCCGGGACGCGTTTCGACTGGGACGCCGAGGTCACCCGCTGGGAGCCCCACAGAGAGATCGCCTGGAAGAGCGTCGAGGGCGCCACCGTGGCCAACTCCGGCGTGGTCCGGTTCGAGCCCACGCCCGATGGCGGCACGCATATCGACGTGCGGCTCTCCTACAGCCCGCCCGCCGGCGCGGTCGGCCACGCCATCGCCTCGCTCCTGGGCAGCGACCCGAAGCGGGCCATGGACGACGACCTGGTCCGGCTCAAGTCCCTGCTGGAGGAGGGCAAGGCCTCGGCCGAGGGCGAGACGGTGACGCTCGAGGCGCTCGAGACGCCTTAGCTCTACCGAGCCCGTTCGAGACGCCCGAACCCCTACCGAGCCCTCGGACGCCGCGGCCTACCCGAGGCCCGGGGGCCGGGGGCCGGGGGCGCGCGGGTGCCCGGAGGCCGGGGCGCGCGGGTGCCCGGCGGATGCCCGGGTCTTTGGCCTTACTCGAGGCGCTCGAAACGGATCCCCCGCACCCGGCCGGCGTCCAGCGCGAAGCCGACCAGCCGGTCACCGGCGCGCTGGAACCGGAGGGTGAGGGACCCGCGCCGGAAGGTGTCGGGCTGGACCATGGCCATGGGGCCGTCCAGGCGGTTGCCCACCACCAGCTGGAGCCCAGCGTGGTCGTCCAGCACTATGCGATACCGGGCGTCCAACTCTTCGGCGTAGTAGACTCCGGCGAAGGCGCGAGCCTCGGCAGGTGTCAGCGCCAGGGTGTCGACGGCCGGCCGGGCGGGCGCCGTCCTGGCCGGGCCGGCAGGCCGCGGCTCCCGCGGCGCCATCCGGTCGCCCAGCACCACCTCGCCCACGCGCTGGCTCAGCAGCGACGGGTTCGCGTCGGCCCGGTTGCACAGGGTGTAAATGGACACCCCCTCACCGGGGTACCTTAGCGACGCGGCGCGGAAGCCGACGAACGCGCCGCCATGGCCAACTGTCCGGAGGCCCCGGTGCGTCCCGTGGACCAGGCCCAGGGCATAATCGATGGTGTCACCGTTCGCCAGCACGCCCCGGCGGTGCATGGCGTCGACGAAGCCGGGGCCGCCCACCACCGGCTCGTCCAGGTTCCGGTCCCAGCGGACCAACTCGTGGATGGAGCTGAAGATCCCGCCGTCGCCCACCATGGGCAGCGTGGTCATGCTGATCCGATAGCCGCCGTCCCGCGTGGGGGCGTAGCCCACCGCCCGGTCCGGGACCAGGATGGTGGGGTCGTCGTGGAAATGGGTCCGGGCCATCCCCAGGAGCTCGAACATCCGGGCTCGGGAGTACTCCGCCAGGGTCCGGCTGGTCACCCGCTGCACGATCTGGGAGAGCAGGAAGTAGCCGGCGTTGCTGTAGAGGTGGTCGGTGCCGGGCTCGAAGTTGTGCGCGGTCTGGCGGGCCAGGACGGCCACCACGTCGTCGTCGGAATACCAGTCGTTGGACCCGGTCCCGGCCAGCGACATGAGGGTCAGGTAGTCGCGCATGCCGCTGGTGTGGTGAAGCAAACTACGGATCGTGACCGCTGGGCCGAAGTCGGGCAGCTCGGGCATGTGCTCGACCACCGGGTCGTCCAGCGAGATGAGCCCGTCCTGCTCCAACATGACCATGGCCGCCGCGGCGAACTGCTTGGATACCGATCCGATCCGGAAGACGGACGACGGGGTGATGGGGATGTCGTGCTCCAGGTTCGCCATGCCGTAGCCGCGGGCGTAGACCAGCTCGCCGTCACGGATGACGCCCAGCGCACAGCCCGGGGACCGGGCGGTGTCGTAATCGGCGAAGACGCTGTCCACGGCTGCGGCGCTGAATCCCCGGACCGGGCCGGCGTCGACGAACCCAGCCGCCGCGCTCCGCAGGTGGGCCGCCTCGGCCAGGCCGGTCGGGCCGATGGCGGACCGCCGCACCACCACGCCCGGCGTGGCGCCCGTCACACGGCCGGCATCCAGGACCTTCACGCCGTTCACCCACACCGCCTCGATGCCTTCCGACACTGCGTGGGGCTCCTCGGGCGTGGCCCGGTCGGTCACCCGGTCGGGGTCGAACAGCACGAGGTCGGCATAGGCGCCAGGCTTGATGACGCCCCGGTCGGCCATGCCCATGTGCGCGGCGGAAAGGCCGGTCATCCGGTGGACCGCCTGCTCCAACGTGAGGTGACCGGCCCGGACCCAGGGGCCCAGGACCCGGGTGAAGGAGCCGAAGCCGCGGGGATGCGCGCCGTCCAGCCCGCCGTCGGAAGAGACGTTGGCATGGGGCCACTGGAGCAGCCGGACCACGTCGTCTTCGGCCATGCTGGTGGCGATGATGCTCTCCGCCCCAGCCTCCGCCTGCGCGCGGGCGATCAGCTCCATGTACAGCGTCACCGGGTCGCGGCCCAGCTCACGGGCCAGCTCCGCCAGCGTCCGGCCCTCGTACGCGGGCTCCGGCTGGTAGCGGGCTATGCGCATCCCCTCCGCCGGCGCCAGCTCCCGGAGGGCGAACTCCGCCGCTGCCCGGTCGTCGAAGTTCCGGTCCGGGAACAGGACGGTCATGGTGGACTGCCAGTAGGTGTAGGGGTAGACGTCCGCCGTCACCTCCACGCCCGTGGCCCGGGCCCGCTCGAGACGGTCGATCAGCTCGCCGGACCGGCCCCAGAGGGAGCGCATGGCCAGCTTCATGTGGGAGATCTGGACCGGGACGGCCGCCTCCCGGCCGATGACGATGGCCTCGTCGATGGCCTCGAACACTGCCCGGTCCTCGCTGCGGACGTGGCTGATGTAACGACCGCCCACCGCGGCGGCCTCCCGGGCCAGCGCGATCACCTCCGCCGTGGACGCGTATATGCCGGGGTCGTACTCGAGACCCGTGGACAGGCCCAACGCGCCCGTCTCCAGCTCCGACCGGAGCAGACGACGCATGGCCTCCACCTCCTGCGCCGTGGCCTCACGCCGGAAGTCGTCGCCCATGACCCGGCGACGGAGCGTGTTGTGACCCACATACGACGCCACGTTCACCGCCACGCCACCCTCGTCGACTCGACCGAGGAAATCCGCCAGCGGGTATGCAGAGCCGCCGTCCTGACCCACCACGATGGTCGTGATCCCCTGGCTAACCGCGCCCAGGGCCGTGGGCTCCGCCAGCAGGCCACGGTCATGATGGCTGTGGGTGTCGATGAAGCCAGGCGCCAGTGCCAGGCCCGCCGCCGCCACCACCCGCTCGCCACGACGGGGCTCCAGCCGGCCGACCTCCTCGATCCGGGGGCCCCGGACCCGCACGTCCGCACGCCGGGCCGGCTCGCCCGTACCGTCAACCAGCAGGGCGCCACGGATCAACAGGGTCGGCTGATCGTCCGCCGGACGGGCGGTGGCTCCGGCACAGCTCACCAGCAGGATCGCGAAGAGCGCGGCGGCCGCCACACCAGATCTTGTCAGGCTCATAACAGCACAGTCAACGTTCGAAGGAACGACAGGGGTCGCACAAAACGATAATGCGATCCGAAGGGCGCCGCACGATCCGACGTCACCTGAACAGCGGGAACACCTCCGACACCAGCCGGCTCCGGACCTCGTTCATGAGGGCACGGGCGTCCAACTCCCTGTGGGGTCCGGCGACGCCGTCGCTGTTCACCACCCCGATGGCCCCGGCACCCGTGTCCGGGTCCAGATAGAAGAACGAGTGGTGGCTCCACTGGCGCCCGGCATGGCCCACCAGCCGGCCACCGGGCCGGCTGGTCAGGAAGAAGGCCAGTCCCATCTCTTCGTGCGGCTCGCCCCAGGCCGCGCCCTCGCCGACTGCGACGACTGGCGCCCACATCTCTTCCAGTGACGCCCTCTCCAGCACCGGCGCGTCCAGGGCGCCGGCCAGGAAGGCCAGGTAGCGGACCAGGTCCGGGACAGGGGCGTTCAGGCCACTGTTGGAGACGGTGATGCCGGGGTCGAAGTCGGGGCCCCTGGGCACCGGGCGCCCCGCCTCCAGCCGGTACGCGTTCGAGCGCTGGGCCGTCAGGTGCGGCGGCGTGTGGCGGAAGTAGCTGTGTCGCATGTCCAGCGGCCGGAGGATCCACTTCTCCACGTAGGCCTCCCACGACTCGCCGGACGCCAGCTCGACGATCCGGCCCAGGAAGACGACGCCCGGGTTCGAGTACCCGAACCGGCTGCCAGGCTCGAACAGCAGCTCGGTCCAGGGCATCATGGCGGCGAGCTGCTCCCAGCGCCCGGGCTCGAAGGGGTGCCAGGGCTGGTCGCCGCCCTAGGGATGCTCTGCACAGGTCTGGTACCCCGCGCGCATGGGGCTTTCGCCGGTCAGGCAAGGAACGAGGAGGAGGCGTAGCACCGCTACGGCGACGACGAGGGACGCCGCATCACCGGCGAAACCCCCATGCGCCCAACACCATGTGTGATACGATCATAAGCGTTGATGGGTTGGGGCGGCACGGCCCCGATTCCGTCGTTAGAACGCCTCCACATAGCGACGGCTATGCCTGCGGCGTTCCGCCTAGGAATCGGGGCCGTGGCGCTCCCAACGCGGGGTGCCAGACCTGTGCAGAGCTTCCCTAGGGCCAGGTGGACGCGCGGAAACCGGCGGTGTGGCTCAGCAGGCGCCGGATCGTCACCTCCTCGATGGGGCCGCAGGGGGCATGCACTTCCCGGAGCTCGGGTAGCCAACGCACCGCCGCGTCGTCCAGCGACAGCAGTCCCCGGTCCCGGAGCTGGAGGATGGCGATGCCAGTCAGCGTCTTGGTGTTCGAGGCCCAGTGGAATACGGTCTGGTCGGCCACGGCCGTCCCTGTCTCCAGGTCCGCCATGCCGTGGTGCTCACGGGCCAGGACCTGCCCGCCGTGCACGAACCACAGGCTGCCGCCCACCACGCCTCGATCCGAGGCTGCTTGCCGGAAGAATCCGGACAGCTCTTCCCATGCCTCGCGGAAGCCGGGAGGCGCGGCCTGCCCCTCCTGGGCGGCTCCTGGACCTGCGCCGCCCGCAAGGACGGTCACGACGACCCCGACGGCCAGCGCGAAAACTGTACGTTGATACACGTCATGAATGTCTTTCCCCTGGGTGATTCGGGCCATACTCCGCCGACGACAGGACGCGGGGCGATCCGATATGATTGACACGGCGGGACCGCCACGGCCGCCCCGCCGGGGCCGCCACGCCGGGGCCCTTCCGGGGCTACCGCTCGCCCGGCCGGTACACCCGCTGGGCCGCCGCTTCCACGTCCTCCCGGTAGAACCGGACGGGGCGCAGGTCGCCGGCGGCATAACGCTCCGCCTGGTCGTCGAAGTGGGGGGAGCCGGGCACGTTGTTGATGCCGCCCGCCGTTACCGCAACGGCACGGAGCCGCTCGCCGAACTCGACCACGGCCACGAAGCTGTTGCCGCTGGTGCCGTACCAGCGCCTGGTCCCGCCGCGGGGCGCCGCGCCGAAGACGGCCAGGGCGCCCCAGCGGCCTGAGGTGAAGCCCACTGGGATGGACGGCGCGTCGTCGTCGAAGGTCAGGTCGATGTCGCCGGACAGGCGCTGGAACCGGTTGATCTGGCCCCAGGGCGTGCGCCAGTCACCGAAGTCCTCCGCCAGGCGATCCGAGGCCGCTACCAGCGCGTTCAGCCGCTCCTCCGGGTTGGTCTCCGTGGCCGCATACTCGAACACGTCCTTGCCCATGGCCCGGGCGTCGGACTGGACCCGGCGGAGCAGCTCGGTGGCCCAGAAGACGGCCAGGGAGGTGGAGACCGACTCCTCGCCCCAGCGGAAGTCCCAGGTCCGGAGCAGGCGCACCTGTTCCGCCGTCTGGTCCCTGAGCGGGTGGCCGGCGGGCAGGGCGTCCCACCCCTGCACCAGCGGCGGGACCAGCACGGCGAAGGCGGGGAGATAGCTGTTGTAGGCCGCCGCCTGGAGCGACTCCAGCGTCCAGTCGGTCCGGCCCTCCAGGAGCATCAGGGCGTGCTCGCCCCTGAAGTTCTCGGCGCCCGTGTCCATATACGGCGGGTAGTCCTCCCGTCTGGGGCTGGCCGCGCCCGCCGCCGAGTAGGGCCAGTTGTTGGTGCAGAAGGCGAAGCCGGTGGCCGGGTTGATGGCGTTGGGCGACTCGTCGATGGTGTGCAGACCCTGCCAGTCGGTGGCCGGGTCGCTGCCGTCCACGGGCCGGCTGTAGTCGAACCGCGTGTCCCGCACCGGCACGAAGTTCGAGTGGAGGTAGGCGATGTTGCCCTCGGCGTCCGCGAAGATGGTGTTGTTGGACGAGTTGGTATGGGACTCCATGACGGCCAGGAACTCGTCCAGGTTCGCCGCCCTGGTCCGGGAATACGACTGGATCAGCGCGCGCATGGGCTCCTCCATCAGCGCCACGCTGACCCAGCGGTCGCCCACGGATCGGACGATGGGGCCGCGGTGCGTGCGGTAGGCCGTGAAGTGCCGCTCCGCCATGTCGCCGTCGGCGGTCCGGTAGCGGACCACCACGTCCCGGGCCCGGAGCGGACGCTCCTCGTCGCCGTACACGTAGTACCGGCTGCCATCCCGCTCAACGATGGTCTCCAGGAACTCGTCGATGTTGTCGGCCCGGCTGGACGTGTGTATCCAGCCGGCCGTCTCGTTGAAGCCCTGGTAGACGAAGAACTGGCCCCAGGTCAGGGCGCCGTAGACGTTCAACCCCTCGTCGCTCACCACGTGGGCCTCGTGGCGGAAGTAGAACGACGTGTGGGGGTTGATGAGGAGGAGCGCGTTGCCACCCACGGTGTTGGCCGGCGCGATGGCGATGCCGTTCGAGCCGGTGGGCTCCTTCTCCGGGTCGAGCGCGACCAGGGCGCTGACCGGGATCGCGGCCTCAGTGGCGTCGTCCTCCAGCCCGGTGTAGAAGGCCTCCAGCGCCCGGAGGCTGACCCGCTCGATGTCGCCGCCAATGCTGCCCTCGCTGAAGGTCAGCGCCATCCACGGCTCGAACCGGTCCAGGACCAGGGGCTCCACCTCCGGATGGGTATGGAGGTAGTAGTTCAGCCCGTCGGCCCAGGCGTCCATGAGGTCCCGCAGCCAGGCCGGGCTCTCCGCGTACATCGCCCGCAGCTCCGCCGGATCGATGAAGAGCTGCATGCGCAGGTCCTGCCAGATGGCGGCCTCCCCCTCAGCCTCCGCCAGCCGGCCCTGGGAGACCAGGAAATTCCGCTCGATACGCGGGAAGTCGTCCTCCGCCTGGGCGTACATGAGGCCGAAGATGGCGTCCGCGTCCGTGGGCGCGTAGATGTGGGGAATACCCCAGTCGTCCCGGATGATGGTGACGTTCTCGGCCCTGGCTTCCCACCCGGCCTGCTCACCGGCAGAGCCCCGCCCCGTCCGGGGGGCATCCCCTCCAGGGTTGCAGGCGACGACGACCAGCAGGACCAGGAGCAGGTGTACGATGCGGCGTTGCATGACTCGAATCCGTGGCTGTAGTGAATGCGATATCGGATTCTGGACCAGCCGGGCGCGGCAGGCAAGGTCACTGGTCATGTCGTCGACAACGAGCCGTTGATCGGCATACCGCTTGCACCGCTGCCCCGCAACGGTGCAACGAACGCCGCAGCGATGAGATCAGAATACGTCAGAGGCAACCACCCCGGGTGGGAGACCTACGTCAATGGGCCTGACGACCACGCAGCGCTCCTGTCCGTGCCGGGTATCGGCCCTGCCAGAGCCGAACTGATCCTCCGCGTCTACGGGTCCGTCGACGCCTTCCTCGCCGAGCACCCTGACAACGTGGCGCCGAGGACCAGGCGCCTCATCGGTCCCAGGTTGGCCCGGAAGCTACAGGCCGCCTGCCAGGAGGCCGGGATCAGGACGGACTGGCGCAAGGTGGCGAGGATCAACGACGACCTCGCCGTCCCTGCCAATACCTTGCGGCACAGAGGTGCCAGGGCCACGCGCAGAGTGGCCGCCCAGCTCCGTGCGGCCTGGCTCGGCCACAACGGCCGCAGCGATCCGACCTAGT
>SLCC01000097.1 GCA_007126035.1 Gemmatimonadota bacterium | reverse complement strand
GGCCGCTCCGCGTGGCCCAGGACAGCGCCGGCGTGATCATGTACTCCACCACGTCCGGCGGTCCGATCCGCATGGTCGAGCACCACGACGGGTGGGAGGCCCGCGAGGCCAACATCATGCTCTGGAGCGACGTCGTGGCGCCCAGCCCCGGGTCGTGGGCCGTGACCTACGTGGACAGCATGGTGGTCAGGCCGGAGAACGTTTATGCGTGCAATCCGCAGGTGGACCGCGTCACGATCTACGACCACCTGCCAGGGCGTCCGGACCAGCTGATCCAGGCGACCAGTACGGTGGCCGACTTCGAAGCCGCGGTGGACGAGCTCCGAGCCCAGGGCTCCGATATCCTGGCGTTCCCGGACTCGCGCTGGGACGTAGGCTACTGGAACGTGGGGCGAGAGGCCCGGTTCGCCATGAGCGTGGACCGTTCCACCATCGCCATCGCCGACGGGACCCGTGCCTGGACCTGGATCTCGACCGGGGCGAGACCTGGTCTGGAGGACCGGATCGTCTCCTGGTACCTGTCCAGCGAAGACCTGTCGAACAACCTCGAGCACGGGATCACCGGGATCGCCGCGGACCACGACGGTAGCCAGTTCGCGGTCCGCGGCGGCGAGTCAGTGGCCTATTTCGACAACGTGCTGCGCCTGCACGGCTCCCACTCGTCGACGGCGCTCAGCGGCGACGGCGGCGTGGCGCTGCACCCCACGCTGCGCCTGGCTTTCGTGCCTGGCAACGACCGCTCGGTCCTGGTGCTGGAGACCGGAGGGCATTACCAGCAGGTGGCGGAGCTGCCCCTGGTGGAGAGCCTGGTGGGCACGATCCACTTCTCTCTCCGCCGTGATGACGATCCCGCCGGCCTGGCGGGTCGGCTCCACGGGGTGAGCGCGAGTGGCAACGTGGTGACGCTGCCCGTGTGGCAGGAGGAGATCCAGTGATGGATACGGTAACGATGCAGACAAGGATCCCGGCCGCGTTGGCGGCCCTCGCCGTTGCCGCCGGCCTCGGGCTGGCGGCGCCTACCGGGGCCGCGGCCCAGGAGCAGTCGCTCCGGACCACAGTGGGCTGGGGCCTGAGCCTGTTCCACTTCTCACCCTTCGTGGAGAGGACGGCGGAAGAGACAGCCGGCGCCAGCCTGGAGAACAGCCTGGGAGGCGTCCTGTTCCTGCACCACTGGCTCAACCCGTGGGTGGGGATCCACGCCGACGGGACGTACACGCGGCCCCGCCTCATGGTACCCGACCAGCGCGCCACCGTGGACACCTGGTCAGTGGCCGTGGGCGGTACGCTGCGGCCGCTGGGCGTGCCGGCGCCCGTGGGACCGTTTGCCATGGCCTCCGCGGGCCTGATCAGGTACGGACTGGGCGGGCCGCCGCTGCGCCTCACGGACACCGATCTGATCCTGGACACGGATCGCACGGAGCAGTTCATGTTCCAGCTGGGCGCCGGCCTCGATGTGGCGCTCCTTACCCTGCCCGGCCACGAGGTGCTGGGGCTCCGCGCCGAGGCGGCCCGACTCATCGTCACCGGGCGGCCGTTCCGGCTGGAAGAGCAGGACGATCCGGGCGGGCACAGCCACTGGCGCTTCTCCCTGGGACTGCACACCTCGCTTCCTCGCCATTGAGCACGTGGCGGGCCGCCCCCCCGCGGGCCGGCCCGCCGCCCAAGGGTAGCCATACGGCGCCGCTCCTTCTAACATTGACGATTCCGCCAGAACAAGCGTGTCCGGGGTCCGGAGGAATGCAAGTTGCCTCCTCGTCGCCTGGACACGGCTTCCTTGACGCGAGGAGCTACATGGCAGAGAAGGGGGCGCGAGGTTACGCGCCGCGAGGCAAGAACACCGGAGTCGTCAAGTCCAAGGGCACGTCCCGTGTGCCCATCAGGGATGGTGCACCGATAGATCTGAAGGCGCGGAAGCCCGAGTGGCTGAAGGTCCGCTCGCCGGGCGGCGACAATTACCGTCGGCTCAAGAAGCTGATGCGGCACCAGCGCCTGCACTCGGTCTGCGAGGAGGCGGGCTGCCCGAACATCGGCGAGTGCTGGCAGGCGGGCACGGCCACCTTCCTGATCCTGGGCGACGTCTGCACCCGCGCGTGCAAGTACTGCGCGATCGCCCACGGCATGCCCACGGAGCTGGACGAGGACGAGCCCCGGCGGGTGGCCGAGGCGGTGGCGGAGCTGGAGCTGACCCACGTGGTGGTCACCAGCGTCAACCGGGACGAGCTGCCGGACGGCGGCGCCGGCATCTTCGCCGAGACCATCCGGCTGACCCGGGCGGCGTGGCCGAGCTGCACGATCGAGGTGCTGACGCCCGACTTCAAGGGCGACGAGGAGGCGATCGCCACCGTCTCCCGGGCCAGACCCGACATCTATGCCCACAACCTGGAGGTGGTGGAACGGTTGCACCCGTCGGCCCGGCCCGGCGGCCGGTACTGGCGGAGCATATCGTTCCTCGGCTACGCCAAGAAGCTGGACCCGGACATGCTGATCAAGTCGGGGATCATGCTGGGCCTGGGCGAGACGCGGGACGAGATCCACCAGTCCATGGTGGACCTGCGCAAGGCGTCCGTGGACATCCTGACGCTGGGCCAGTACCTGCGCCCGTCGCCGCACCACGCGCCCGTGGCCCGCTGGGTCTCGCCCGAGGAGTTCCTCGAGTGGAAGCGCATCGGCGAGCAGGAGCTGGGCTACCGGCACGTGGAGTCGGGCGCCCTGGTCCGCTCCAGCTATCACGCCGAGACCCAGGCCCGCACCGTGGGCGCCGGCGGCGTGGGCGAGATCACCGAGGTGCTGGACAAGGACGAGCCGGCGCCGGCCGAGCTGCCGG
>SLCC01000073.1 GCA_007126035.1 Gemmatimonadota bacterium | reverse complement strand
TTCCGCTTTCCGGCCTCTCCCTTCCGCTTTCCGGCCTCTCCCTTCCGCTTTCCGGCCTCTCCCGCTTTCCGCTTTCCGGCCTCTCCCTTCCGCTTTCCGGCCTCTCGCTTCCGCTTTCCGGCCTCTCCCTTCCGCTTTTCCGGCCTCTCCCTTCCGCTTTCCGGCCTCTCCCTTCCGCTTTCCGGCCTCTCCCTTCCCACTTTCCGGTCTCCTGTTTCTCTCCCTCAAGAAAGCTCGGCCAGATCGCACCCGCGTTGCCTTCGAGCTCACACCTCCTCGCCGCCTTCCGGGGTGGAAGGGCCGCGCGGGCGGACGTGGGGCTCCTGGCCGGGACGGGCCGGGCCGGGACCACGCCAGTCCGGGCCGGCCGTACCCTCCTCGGCGGCGCCTCGCTCTTCCGCTTCGCGGAGCCGCCTGCCCAGGACAGGGTGACGGTGCCGGATGAAGAAGCCCATGGCGGCAGCCGCCAGTAGGTTGCCGATGGATATGGCCCACCAGGTCAGCTCCACCAGCACCCAGGAGGCCACGATGGCCATCAGACCCATGGACAGCGTCAGCGTCACGACGAACAGGAGGATCAGCGCCATGAGGACCGACGCCTGCCGCTCACCCTGGACCGCCAGCGCCGTGAAGACCATGCCCACGGCCAGGAATACCGCCACGTGCACGAACGTGTAGCCGACCACTGTACTCGCAGTGACCTGCACCTCCCACGGACCCTGCGCGCCCAGGAACAGCGCCGAGCCCAGGGCCGCCGGTGTGAAGAACAATCGACCGATCACGGCGTCCAGCACCAGGAACCACAACGCCACCACTCCGGCGCCAATCAGCCCCGCCAGGGCACCCTCCCGAAACGTGGCCTTCCAACCCATGCCACCTCCCGCTTCCCTGCCCCGCCCCCTGGGGCTCGCTGCTGCGGCCATCTCAACCCCCTTCCGCTGGTAACCGTCCCGGAATCCGCGGCACCACATGCAGGAACCGTGCGGCTCCCGGGCATTGCGCGGCCCGCTCCCCCGGAGCCAAGTTCAAGGGCACCATGACTTACCGTCTCACCGCCCTCGCCCTGGCCTGCGCGCTCCTCAGCGCCGGATGCGCCATTCCTCGATGGCCAGTGGACGGACCCGTGTCCTCACCCTTCGGGCTGCGGCGACAGGGCCTGGACTTCCGCATCCACAGAGGCATCGATATCGCCGTGCCTGTGGGCACGCCCGTCAGAACCATGGCCCCCGGCCGCGTGCACTTCGCCGGGTCCATGTCCGGGTACGGCCTCGTCGTCATCATCGACCACCCCCGCCAGGTCCGGACCGTCTACGCGCACCTCTCCCAGATATACGTCAACCAGGGACAGTCCATCCAGGGACGCACCGTGATCGGGCTCTCCGGCGCAACCGGCCGGGTCACCGGCCCGCACCTGCACTTCGAGATCCAACGACGCGGCCGGCCCGAGGATCCGGTGCCACTCCTGGGCGGCTTTCCACAGAACGAGTAGGGCCCGAGCCGCGCGACCGGAGTTCGGAGTGGAGCTCGGCTACCCGAGTTTCGGCACCGCGCCCTGCATCTTCCGACTCATCTCCTCGGCGGACAGCATGGCGGCGAGGTCGAGGTCGAAGTCGGGCACCGGGCGGGGCTGGAGCTTGTCGGCCAGCTCGGCGATCTCCCGTTTGCTCAGGCCGAGCTCCGCCATGGCGGCGCCATCCAGTGCGACATCGGTGCGGGCGACGATGCTGATGTCGTCGTCGCCTTCTCCTTCCACCAGGACCAGTCGGCTCAAGGCCTCCAGCTCCGAGCGGGAGACCCGCGAGGCGGCCAGCCCGTAGTCGATCCATGCCTCGAAGGACAGGGGCGCCACGCGTTTCAGCATGCCGGCCATCACCTCGGCGAAGACCCGGATCTCGTACTGGGCGTGGGGGTCGGCCCTCAGTGTGAGGAAGTGGATGAGGTTGTGCAGATCGATCTTCCAGTACCACTGCGTATAGGTGGACAGGGGCAGGTCGATCCTGGCCAGCTCACGGGCCACTTCCTCGCCCACGAGCCACTCGTAGTCGGCGCCGGCCCGGGCGCGGCCCTCCTCCCACCGCCGCACTGCCTCCCGGTACAGCCCGGCGTCTGCGCCTTCGCCGAGGCGACCCTGCTTGTTGTCGTCGCTCTGCAGCGAGAATTGCCCGCCTTCCGGCGTGTAGAACAGGAGCGGCATGAGGGAGTAGCGGCCGCTGTACTCGTTCACGTTGGCCGTCCGGTGCCGGATCCACTGGCGGGCGACGAAGATCGGCATGCACACGTGGAACTTCAGCTCCACCATCTCGCTGGGCGTGGTGTGCATGTGGCGCCGCAGGTAGCGGATGAGCCCGCGGGTCTGGCTTACCTTGCGGGTGCCGTAGCCGTAGCTGACCCGCGCGGCGCGCTCGATGTCCTCATCGGTGCCCATGTAGTCGACCAGGCCGACGAAGCCGTGGTCCAGCACGGGGAAGTAGCCGCCCAGGATCTCCTCGGCCGCGGCGTTGGTCGGTCGTTTGGTCTCAGCCATCGGTAATCACCAGGCGGGGCGACGTGCGGGTGGACGGGGACGCGAGCGCTGGCCGGCCTCCTGCTGCCGGGGCGGCGGCATGAGCGCCTCGGTGGCCAGGGGGAGGGGCAGTGACAGCTCCAGCAACCGGTCATGGAAGCCACGGAGCGAGAACTCCTGCTCCTGCTCGGCCAGGAGCTCCTCGTACGTCTGTCGCAGCTCCTTGATCTGGACCACCCCGAAGGCCGCCGCCATTGCTCCCGGGTCTCCCACGGCTCTGAGCACCTCCCGCCGCGCCGCCTGCTCGTCCAGGAACGCCATCTCCTGCACCCGGGCCACGACCTGGTCCAGGGGCCTTCCCGCCATGTGGACCTGGAGCACGGCGTGCCACCTGGCCTGGGCCTCGAGGGCGCGTCGCACCTGCGCCAGCCGGACGGCCAGGTTGCCTTCCATGAAGCCCTGCTCCAGCGCCAGCTCCTCGGCGTAACCGGCCCAACCCTCGTACGTTGACCGTGGCAGGAATGCCTGGCGCAGCAGGTTCGGCTCGGCCCGCTCGTGCTGGTAGAGCAGGTAGCGGCCGGGGAAGGTCCGGTTCAGGACGGCCGCAGCGAGACGCCCTTCATCGAGCCTCATCATGTGAGCTCGCCTCACCTCCTCGGGCCAGCCGTCGGCTGGCGGCGTCACGCTGAAGAACGCACCGGCTTCAGGCTCCGCCCGGGGACCGGCCGTCTGGAGCGACGTCAGCTCCTGGCGAGCCCACCACGGCGACACCCGCACCGTGGGCTGGACCGGAGACGGCACGCTGACCAGGCCGCTCGCCACCGTCCACTGCCGCGCATCCTCCATGAGTGACCGGGCCAGCGGCACCAGCTCACCCGGCTCGGGGTGCATGCGGGCAATCGAGTCCATGACCTGCCGGACGGAGAGGCCCGGACCCAGCTGCTCCGCCAGCCGCTCCGCCTCCCGCCGGTACGAGCGGATGGCTTCGTCGTTCAGCCGGTCCAGCTCCTCGAGGCTGAGCGACACATGCTCGGTGTAGAGCAGGTGCCGGGCGAAGAGGTAGCGGCCCATGCTGAACTGACCCGTCGACACCGGCAGCAGCTCCGTCTCGAGCCAGACGATATGCTCCTCCAGCGCCGTCGCCAGCTCCTGACGGGCCGGCTCGACCCCCGCAAGCACCGCGTCCCAGCCGGGCTCCGCCGCCAGCAGCACCGGCAGCTCCTCGGCCACATAACGGTGCAGCAGCCTGGCATGATCCAGCGCCAGCTCCGTCCTGGCCCGCGGCGGGGACCGGAGATTGACACGGGCGGCAGCAAGGATGCCCGGAGCAGCCGACAACCTGGACCGCAGCGCCTCCGCTCGCTCCGCGGGCGGGGCGTAAACGTGCTCAGCAACCTGCGAAACGCCCCGGGCTATCACGTCGGCGTACAACCACGGATCGCTCACGTACGGCCGTATCTCCTCCAGCGAGAGCAGCTCCGAGCGGATGCCGTACTCCAGGACCGCGTAATCGAACCGGTCATCACCACGCATGAGCCGGATCGGAATCCGACGGAGCTGGGAGTCCCAGTCCAGCAACGCATCGATGCGTCGCTGGATCGACCGCCGATCCAGCCCAGTCAACTGGCCAGCGTGCCCATGGACTCCCAGCTCCGAGGCCCGTACCGGATACGCCTCGAGATACCACTCCAGGAAACCATCCCGCAGCGTATGGAAGGCGGCGCTCGCATCCTGCACCGCCTGCGGACTCGGCTCGTCCTCCGGACTGGGCACGTCGGGTCGCTCTGCCGGCCGGCAGGCCGCCACCGCCACCAGCACCAGCATTAATTGAATGGCCTTCACGGATCCTCCAGGGGGCTGTGCGTCCCCAAAGCTAGAAACACTCACCGCCCAGCGCCAGCGGCAGCTGGCCTGCCAAAATGGCATTGCCCGCTGGTACGAGGGCTGCTCTACCGGGGGGCGTCAATGCGCTGGCTGGAGCCAGCGAGGTAGCGGAACCAACGCAACGAGACACGATCAAGGAGGTAGGCATGACGAGGGTTCCCGTGGCACGGCGGATGACGCCCTGGACGGAGATGGACCGGCTGCAGCGGGAGATGGAGAGTATGCTCGGCGGCGGTCCGACCCAGGACCTGTGGGCGCCGCCGGTGGACGTGGAGGAGACGTCTGACCACCTGGTATTCCACGCCGAGCTCCCCGGGCTGAGCCGTGAGGACATAGACGTGGAGCTGGAGGACGGGGTCCTGACGATCCAGGGCGAGAAGAAGGAGGAGCAGAAGGACGAGAACACGCAGGGCCTGCTGCACGAGCGTCGCTGGGGCCGGTTCAGCCGCCGGTTCACGCTCCCGCGGGCGGTGGATGCCAATGGTATCACGGCCAACTTCGCCGATGGCATCCTGACCATCCGGGTCCCGAAGGCGGAGGAGGCGAAGGGCCGCAAGATCGAGATCACGAGTGGTGGTCGAGACGTGAGCTGATCCTTCTGAGCTGCGCTCCTGACCTGCGCGCTCCGGTGTCCGTCGCGGATGCCGGGGCGCGTTGCCCGGTGTGGCATTCCGGCCTCTGGTGCGGACGTCGTTGCGGTGGCGGCATCAGGTCTCGTGGCCCCGCCGTCGCTCCAGGATCTCCCTGACCCGGTCAACCACCTGCTGGATGCCCGCCGGGTCGTGACCGCCCCGTGGCAGTACGATGTCGGCGTGGGCCCTGCTCGGCTCGACGAACGCCTGGTGCATGGGCCTTACCGTGGTCTCGTACTGGGAGAGTATGGAATCCCGGGACCGCCCCCGGCGATTCACGTCTCGCCGCATCCGCCTGCCCAGCCGTTCCTGGTCGGGGGTATCCACGAACACCTTGAGGTCCAGGAGGCTCCGGACCCCTTCGTGTGCCAGGACCAGGATGCCGTCCACGATGACCACGGGCGCCGGTTCTACCCGCACCGCTTCGCTCCGCCTGACGTGGTGGTAGAAGTCGTACACCGGCACATGGGCGGGCCGGCCCGCCCGCAATGCTTCCAGGTGCTGGACCAGGAGCCCGGTCTCCAGGGCATCGGGGTGGTCGTAGTTGACGTCGGCCCGTGCCGGAGCGGGCAGGTGGGACAGGTCCCGGTAGTAGGAGTCTTGGGAGATGACGGCGACGCCGGTGGCGGGCAGGCTCTCCGCCACTCGCCGCACCACGGTGGACTTGCCAGCCCCGCTGCCCCCGGCCACCCCCACCAGCACCGGTTGCTGCCGTCGCCCTGCGGAAGCACGCGGCACGTCGTACGTCCGGCTGATGAGGTGTTGCCTGTAGCTGGACCGCGCCGCGTTCCTGATGAACAGGCCGATGAGCACGAGCCACACCCCAGCCACCAGCTGGCCGGTCAGGCCCCGCCAGATGCCGTAGCCAACCAGGAGAAGCGCCACGCACGACCCGACCCGGGCGGCCCAGCGGGTGGCGCTGGTCACGTTGCCGGTGGCGGCCCAGATACCCGCCCGGAGAATGCGGCCGCCATCCATGGGGAAGCCCGGCAGCAGGTTGAACACCGCCAGCACCAGGTTCAGGGCGCCTACGTAGCCGGTGATCCCCACCACCGCGGGCGACCAGCCGCGTGTGAGCCCGTACCACCAGAGGGCCACGAACAGGGCAGCCAGCGCCACGCTGGCCACGGGCCCCGCTACTGCGATCTGGAACTCCTCGCCGGCCGTACGGCTGTCGCGGCTGGTCTGGGCCATGCCGCCGAAGAGGAAGAAGGTTATCCGATGCACCGGGATCCCCCTGGCCAGCGCCACCAGCGAATGGGCCAGCTCGTGGACCAGCAGCGACATGAAGAAGACGAGTGATATGGCCACCGCCATGGCGAGTCGCAGCGGCGACGCCAGCTCCGGGAAATCGGCGGGCAGGGCCACCCCGGCCAGCACCCAGATCACCAGCAGCAGTATGATGAACCACGTGGGGTGCACGTGGAGCTCTATTCCGGCTATCCTGCCGATCCTGAAACCTGACATACCGCTCCTCTCAACGGCCCCCGGGAACATACAACGTGATGGGCTGCGCCAGCCACGGCCAGGCACAGGTGGTCCACAGGCGGTCGCTTGGAGCGTGCGCTCCCACCTTCCCGGGGCATGGGCGGTTGTGTCCCGATCTTGCATACAAGTGGCCTCCGCGCACCCGAAACGAGAGACTCATGGGGCTGTCCATTGACCCGAAGCACTTGAAGCGATACGGCCAGATCGCTTCCCTGCTGGTCCGCCATGGCCGCGGCGACGTGGTCCGCCAGGCCAGTCTCGAGAGCACCCTGACCGGCGGGCTCATGGACGAGCAGGCCGCGCTCTCGGACCAGGAGCAGGTCGAGCGGGCGGAGTCCCTCGCCGACGACCTGGAGCGACTGGGCCCCACATACATCAAGCTGGGCCAGCTCCTCTCGAGCAGGGTCGACCTCCTCCCGCCCGCCTACCTCGAGGCCCTGACCCGGCTCCAGGACCGGGTCGAGCCCTTCGCGTTCCATGACGTGGAACGCATCGTCTCCGAGGATTTGGGCGTCCGCCTCTCGAAGGCCTTCTCCGAGTTCGAGGAGACACCTGTCGCCGCCGCTTCCCTGGCACAGGTCCACCGCGCCGCACTGCGGAACGGACAGGTCGTGGCGGTGAAGGTCCAGCGACCGGATATCCGGCCACTGATCCGGGATGACCTGGATGCTCTCAGCGAGCTGGCCGAGTTCCTGGACGAGCACTCGGACCGCGCCCACCGCTACCGGCTCATGGACGTGCTCGAGGAGTTCCGTCGCTCACTGCTCCGGGAGCTCGATTTCCGCCACGAGGCACAGAACCTGGAGACCCTGGCCGACAACATGGCCGGGTTCGAGCTGATAACGGTGCCCCGACCCATCGAGAGCTACACCGGCCAGCGGGTGCTGACCATGGAGCTGATCCACGGTCGGAAGGTCACGAAGATCAGTCCCCTGGCCCTCATCGAGCTGGACAGGGAACGCCTGGCCGACGAGCTGTTCCAGGCGTACCTGAAGCAGATCCTGATGGACGGGTTCTTCCATTCCGACCCGCACCCGGGCAACGTCTTCCTGACCGAGGACAACCGGCTGGCCCTCCTGGATCTGGGTCAGGTCTCCACGCTGTCGCCGGATGTGCGGGAGGCCCTGACCAAACTGATGCTGGCCGTGGCGGACAATGACCCGAGCGAAGCCACCAGGATCCTCCTGGATCTGAGCGAGCCGGAAAAGGACGCAGAACCGGCGGGCTTCGGTGACGCGGTCACCGACCTGATGATGTTCTCCGAGGGCCGCACCGCCAGCGAGATAGCGCTGGGCGCGGTGATGATGGGGATGGTCAGGGTGGCGGGAGAGCACCACATCCGACCGCCCTCCGAGCTGGCCATGATCGGCAAGACATTGCTGAACCTGGACGAGGTGGGCCGTACGCTGGACCCGGACCTGGAGCCGAACGAGATGTTGCGCCGTCACGCGGCGGTCCTGATGGAGCGACGCGTGGTCAGCTCGCTCAGTCCATCCCACCTGTTCAAGGCGGCCATCGAAGCCAACGAGCTGGTGCAGCGGATGCCTCAGCGGCTCAACAGGATCATGGGCCTGATCGCCGACAACGAGCTGTCGGTCCAGGTGAACGCCATCGATGAGGCAAAGCTGATCTCCGGGCTGGACAAGATCGCCAACCGCATCACCCTCGGCCTCCTGATCGCCGCCCTGATCCTGGGCGCGGCGCTGGTGATGCGGGTGGATGTGGGCCCCACCATCATGGGCTATCCGGCCCTCGCGCTCGTCCTCTTCACCATCGCCGCCGTGGCCGGCATAGCCCTGGCCATCAAGATCGCCGTGTCCCACTCCGATTGAGGCGAGCCGGAGATCTCATGGGTCTGCGAATCCGGGCCGCACCAGCGCTCAGGTGAGTTGGTCCATCCGCTGGATGATCTTGCCCACCAGGCCGTACTCGATCGCGTCCTCGGCTCCCAGCCAGAAGTTGCGGTGGGTGTCGTCCACGATCCTCTCCAGCGGCTGACCCGTCTGCTCGGCGAACACCCGGTTCAGCCGCTCCCGCATCTTGAGGATCTCCCGGGCCTCGATCTCCACGTCCGCCGCCGTACCGCGCGTGCCGCCTGCGGGCTGGTGCAGGAGGAATCGGGTATTGGGCAGGGAGAATCGCCGCTCACGGGGCACGGCCACGTAGATGAGGGCGCCGGCGCTGGCCACCCAGCCAGTGCCCACCATGCGGACCGGCGCTGGCACGAACCTGACCATGTCGTGGATGGTGTCGCCCGACTCGACGTGGCCGCCCTGGGAGTTGATGAAGACGGTGATGGGGTCGTGGGACTCGGCGGACATCGCCAGCAGCTGACCCATGACCTCGGAAGCCATCTTCTGGTTGACCTCACCGCTGATTATCAGCGTCCTGGCCCGGAACAGCCGGTTCCGGATGCTGTCGGTCCACCGGCTCGAGGTCGGCCGTAGCGCCTCGGACTCCTCCTCGGGCTCCGGCTGGGGCTCGGTCGGTAACGGCAAAGCCAGCGGCCGATGGTCGGCCTCGTCATGATATCTGGTCATTCTCATCCGTGTTGATGGTTGTGTGTTGGTGATCGGCTGCACCGTCAGTCGGCGATCATGGGCAGTCGCAGGCCCTGTTGCCGGGCCACCTGGATCGCCTCCTCGTAGCCCGCGTCCGCGTGGCGTGCCACACCGATGCCCGGGTCGTTCGTCAGCACCCGCTCCAGTCGCTCCCGCATCTCCGGCGTCCCGTCGGCCACGATGACCTGGCCGGCGTGGAGCGAGTTGCCGATGCCCACACCGCCGCCGTGATGGAAACTCACCCAGCTGGCACCGCTGGCGGTGTTGAGCAGCGCGTTCAGGATCGGCCAGTCCGCCACCGCGTCGCTCCCGTCCTTCATTGACTCCGTCTCACGGTACGGGCTGGCCACCGAGCCCGTGTCCAGGTGGTCCCGGCCGATGACCACGGGCGCGCTGATCTCGCCTCGCGCCACCAGGTCGTTGAGGGCGACGCCGAACCGGGCCCTCTCGCCCAGACCCAGCCAGCAGATGCGCGATGGCAGGCCCTGGAACTCCACCTTCTCACGGGCCTGCTCGATCCACCGGCGCAGGTGCGCGTCTTCGGGGAACAGCTCCAGCACCAGCTCATCGGTCCTGGCGATGTCCGCCGGGTCGCCCGACAGCGCGGCCCACCGGAACGGCCCCTTCCCCTGGCAGAACAGGGGCCGTACGTAAGCCGGCACGAAGCCGGGGAAGGCGAAGGCATCGGCATAGCCCGCGTCCTGCGCCTGGCCCCGGAGGTTGTTGCCGTAGTCGAAGGTCACCGCGCCGCGGCGCATGAGGTCGACCATGGCCGCGCAGTGTATCGCCATGGAGTCCATGGAGCGACGACGGTACTCCGCCGGGTCCCGCTCCCGCAACTCCGTCGCCGCCCGGAGGGTCAACCCCGCCGGGATGTAGCCGTTGAGCTCGTCGTGGGCGCTGGTCTGGTCTGTGAGCACGTCAGGCACCACGCCCCGCCTCACGATCTGCGGTAGCACCTCCGCGCAGTTGCCAACCAGCCCCACGCTCAGCGCCTCGCCCCGGGACGCGGCGCCCTGCACCCACTCCAGAGCCTCGTCCAGCGACGCCGTCATGCGGTCACAGTAGCGGGTGTCGACTCGCCGCCGGATCCGCTCCGGGTCCACCTCCACCACCAGAGCGGCGCCGTCGTTCATGGTCACCGACAACGGCTGGGCCCCACCCATCCCGCCCATCCCGCCCGTCAGGGTCCAGGTACCCCGGAGCGAGCCGCCGAAGTGCTGCCGCGCCACCGCGCCCAGCGTCTCGTACGTGCCCTGCAGGATCCCCTGCGACCCGATGTAGATCCAGGAGCCGGCCGTCATCTGGCCGTACATCATGAGGCCCACCCGCTCCAGCTCCCGGAAATGGTCCCAGGTGGCCCACCTGCCCACCAGATTGCTGTTGGCGATCAGGACCCGCGGCGCGTGAGCACCCGTCCGGAACACGCCCACCGGCTTGCCCGACTGGACCAGCAGCGTCTCGTCGCCCTCCAGACCCCGCAACGCCGCCACGATGGCATCGAACGCCTCCCAGCTCCGGGCCGCCCGACCCGTCCCGCCGTACACCACCAGGTCATCAGGACGCTCGGCAACCTCCGGATCCAGGTTGTTCATCAGCATCCGGAGAGCCGCCTCCTGCTGCCAACCCCTACAAGAAATCTCAGCGCCCCGCGGCGCGCGGACCACTCGAGAACCAGAAGCTATGGAAGACATATGACCGTCACGTTCGCCGTTGATCTCACCACCCCCCCTGCGAGGCCAAGCCTCGCCCCCTGCCGCGCCCAAAGGCGCGGCCCACCTGCGAGGCCACACCTCGCCCCCCTGCCGCGCC
>SLCC01000180.1 GCA_007126035.1 Gemmatimonadota bacterium | reverse complement strand
AGCCATGACGCCAGCCATGACGCCAGCCATGACAACCAGGCGCGGAACGAAACGCTTCATGTGACCTCCTCGCTCGGTCCACCAGTCTCAGGAATGGCCATTCTCCCGCACCGCCGGTACCATGTCAACAAGCGGCGCACAAAGACCATCGCCACGGGTACAACCGTGCCGGGACCGACATTCGACCCCGAACTGTTCGTATGCCGAATCTGAAGCTGGGCATCGTGGGCATGCCGAACGTGGGCAAGTCCACCCTCTTCAACGCACTGGCCGACGCCAGCGCTGAAGCGGCCAACTATCCCTTCTGCACCGTCGAGCCCAACGTGGGCGTCGTCGAGCTGCCGGATCCCAGGCTGGACCTCCTCTTCGAGCGGGTACGGCCCAGGGCCAAGGTGCCCGCCACCGTCACCTTCGTCGACATAGCAGGCCTCGTCGAGCGCGCCTCTGAAGGCGAAGGGCTCGGTAACCGCTTCCTCGCCCATATACGGGAGGTAGATGCCGTCGTCCACGTCGTCCGCTGCTTCGATGATCCAGACGTAGTGCACGTCCTCGGCGACGTCGACCCGGTACGGGACAGGGAAATCGTCCGCACCGAGCTGGCCCTGGCCGATCTGCAGACCGTGGAGCGACGACTCGAGCGCGTCGAGAAGGTGGCGCGCAGCGGCGATCGGGACGCGAAGAAGGAAGACCGACTGCTCCGTCGCTTGCAACAGGACCTGGGGCAGGGGCGCCCCGCCAGCGCCGTGACCCCCGAGAACGACGAGGAGGCGCTGCTGCTGCGCGGCTATCAACTCCTCACCACCAAGCCCGAGCTCTACGTGGCGAACGTGGCCGAAGAGGACGTGACCGGAACCGGCGGGGACGAAGAGGCCGTCGCGGCGCGAAACCCCCACGTCAGAGCGCTCCGGGAAGCAGTGGCCAGAGATGATCAGCCCGCGGAGGTGGTCAGCCTCGCCGCCCAGATGGAGGCCGAGGTCCTGGGCCTCGAGCCCGAAGACCGGGACGAGTACCTGAGGGAGCAGGGGCTCCAGCAGCCGGGACTGCACCGCCTCATCCACGCAGGGTATCGACTCCTGCGCCTCATCAGCTTCTTCACCACCAGCCCCAAGGAGGTCCGCGCCTGGACCATCACCCAGGGGACCGGAGCAGCAAGGGCCGCCGGGGAGATCCACACCGACTTCGAGCGCGGGTTCATCCGCGCCGAGACCATCGCCTGGGAAGACTTCGTCGCGGCAGGCTCGGAGAAGGCGGCACGGGAGCAGGGGCTCATGAGGTCCGAGGGTCGCGGCTACGTGGTCCAGGATGGTGACATCATCCTCGTCCGGTTCAACGTGTAAGCCCCCGTGGGTTCGCACCGCCCGAGAACCCGTCACCGGCCCGCGGTCCAACCTGCTCACCGCCACGCCCTGCCAATCCCGTGCTAGCCCTGGCCAAGCCGCTCTGGACGACCGCACGATCGGCCGCTACCTTATAAGGCTCTTTGATCCCGCTCCACCAGACAAGGTGGGGCCGACTGACCGTGGGAGACAGACGTGAGAGAGTACGAGATCGTCTACATCTTCGATACGGTCCTCACCGAGGACCAGATCGACCAGAAGCTCGAGCAATACCACCAGCACATCACCGACGGCGGCGGCGAGATAACGGCCGTTGACCGTTGGGGCCGCCGGCAGCTGGCCTACCCCATTCGCAAGAAGACGACCGGCTATTACGTGGTGGTCCAGTTCAGCGCGCCGATCGACATCCTGCCCGAGCTGGAGCGGGCCCTCAAGCTGGACGAGGAGTTGGTGCGCTACCTGATCGTGCTGAGTGAAGGTGAGCCCACTGCGGCCATGTCCATCGCCACGCGGGACCCCCGTCGTGACGAGGACGACGAAGACGACGACGATGAAGACGTGGAGGATGAGGACTGATGGCACGCGGCAGACTGAAGCCGTGCCCGCTCTGTGAGTCGGGCATCCGGCAGATCAACTACAAAGACGAGCATACCCTGTCGCGGCTGATGACCGAGTCCGGCAAGATCATGCCGCGACGGATGACGGGGATGTGCGCCAGGCATCAGCGCCAGGTGGGTACGGCGATCAAGCGGGCTCGCTATCTGGCGCTGCTACCGTACACGCACGTCTACGAAGTTTGACGTGACTTCGCGGGGACCGGGGTGGCCGACGGTCCTCGGGCTGGTTCTGGTGGTGATCACCCTTTCGGTGGTCGACCCGTTCCAGCTGGTGCTCATTCCGCTGGCGCTGCTCCTGGTGGCACTACCACCTCGCTCGCCAGGAGTGCTGGTGCTGGCCATGGCGCTTGCGGTGCTGGCCTTTCTGGGCCCGCGCGGCACCTTGTGGCACGTGGAGCGGGGCTGGGCTTTGCTGGTGGGTGGCTGGTTCATAGCCGCGGTGGTGGTGTGGCCGGGCGGTTCCACCATCAGCCGTGCGCTGGCGGCGGTCGCGGCGTCTTTGGTGACCGCTGCCGCGCTCATCGGGGTGCGTGGCGGTTGGCCGGCTATCGACCATACCATCGCCGGGCATTACCGTGACGTTGCGGAAACGGTTGCCCGGACCTGGTCCACGGGTCGAATGGACGGGGACGCGCTGGTGGAGTGGGTGGCGGACATTCCGGCCCTGGTCTTCCCGGCCTTGACCGCGCTGGCCTCGGCGGCCTCGCTGGCCGTCGCGTGGTGGGTGTCGGGTCGGATAACGGGTATGCCGCGACCATTGGGCAGGCTGACCCGGTTCCGGTTTCCGGACATTCTGGTATGGGTGCTGATCGCTGGGCTGGCACTGGTCCTGATGCCGCCGGCGGACTGGGGTTCTCGTCTGGGCGTGAACCTGCTGGTATTCATGGGGGCTCTCTATGCTCTCCGGGGCCTGGCGGTGATGGTGGCGCTGGTACTGGGAATGGTGGGTTCGAGTTGGGCTGTTCTGGCGGTGCTCGCCATCGTTGGAGTGGTCCTGTACCCGATAGTGGTGGCGGGGACATTGTTGCTGGGTGTGACGGACACGTGGCTGGACCTCCGGTCCGGTCGTCGGGCGGTGAACGACGAAGGTTGAAGGAGCCAAGATGAAGACGGTGAAGGTGATACTTCGGGAGGACGTGCCGAAGCTGGGCGAGGCGGGCGAGATCGTGGCGGTCAAGCCTGGCTATGCGCGCAACTACCTGCTTCCTCGGGATCTGGCGTACGAAGCCACCGAGGCCAGCATTCGGCGACTGGAGCAGGAGCGGGAGCGGGCGGAGCAGCGGTCGAGGCGAGATTATCTGGAAGCTCGTCGTCGTGCCTCCCGGCTCGAGGAGGTGTCCCTTACATTCCATGCCCGGGCCGGCGAAGAGTCGAAGCTGTTCGGCTCCATCACGCCGGCGGACATCGCCGATCGGCTCAAGGAGCAGGACCTGGACTTCGAGGTGGACCGTCGCCTGATCGATCTGGACGAGCCCATCAAGGCGCTCGGCGTACACAGCGTCCCGATCCGGCTCCATGCCGAGGTGCGACCGGAGATCAAGGTCTGGGTCATCAAGGAGGAGTAGGCGGCAGACGAATGCCAGACGAGGCGCGGCGCGACCGAGACGGCGCGGATGATGAGAAGGCTCTGGCGCTGTCCGACCTCCCGCCCCAGCTTTCGGGTGCGGTGGAGGCGGTCCGGGACAGGAAGGGGAGGGACCTCATGGTCCTCGACCTTCGGGAGCTCTCTTCAGCTACGGACTTCTTCCTGATCGCCACCGGCACATCGGACGTCCACGTCCGGGCCGTGGCCGACCATGTCATCGAGGAGCTGAAGCGGGCGGGCGTACGGCCGAACCACGTGGAGGGGTTGCGTGGCGGTCGCTGGGTCCTGATCGATTATATTGATTTCGTCGTGCACGTCTTCCACCCGACCGCACGGGAGTTCTACCAGCTCGAGCAACTGTGGGGGGATGTGGAGCGGCTCGAGCTGGAGTGACCGGAGGCGGACCTCCCCTGCACGCGCGGGAGAGAAACCTGAAGGAGGGGAACGTCCTGTGGAGCATCTGAACCCGCAGCCCCGATGAGCCCAGAAATGTCGCCAGCGCTGGCGAGTGTGATCATGGATCCCGACGAGCCCATTATGCTACTGGTGGCCGCCGGCGCCCAGGATGATGCCGCCCCCGCGGCGATCCAACTGGCGGAGGAGCGGGCGGGCGAGGGTCGACCCACCATTCTCGCCGATGCCGCTCTTACCGATCCCCTGCTCCACGAGTTCCTGGACGTGGAGAACCTGGAGGGGCTGGCGGACGTGTTCCTGTTCGGTGCTTCCTTGTCGCGGGTCTCGACCCGCCCTGCGGGCAGGTCGTTCCAGTTCGTCCCGGGTGGAGCGTACGTGCCTGATCCAGGGGCGGTCCTCGACAGCAGGGGGTGGGCCAGGTTGGGGACGGAGCTGCGTACCGCCGGAGCCGTCATGCTCCTCTACATACCGGCGTCAACACCGGGAGTGGGGGCTCTTTCGCGTCGGGTCCGCCGTGCCGTGCTGATCGGTGGCAAGGCGGAGGCGGAGCGTGCCCGGTCCCGGTTGGATCGTGACTGTCTGGTCCTGGGCAGGATCGAGCCGGAGCCGGCGCCCGCTCCTGCTGGCTCCTGGCCGGCGGCGAGGGCCGATGACTTGAACGAGCCGCCCGTCGTCAGGGCCGGGGAGAAGGCTCGGAGTCCCGTCGGGCCGGTGCTCCTGGTACTGCTCATCCTCGCTCTAGTGGCAGGCGGTTGGTTCCTGTACCAGGCCTACCTGGCCCCTGCCCCGGAGCCGCCGGCGGTGCAGCCGGTTCCGCCCCGTGCCGAGGCCGAGCCGCCCGCGGTAGCCCAGCCGGTGGAGACGCCGCTGGACGTCTCCGTGGCTGTGGAAGCGCACCAGGACCTGGACACGGCGCGGCAGAGGGTCGCCGCTCTACGTGCGGCTGAACCGGGAATTGACTTCTTTCTGGCCCCGGTCGCCGTGAGTGGCGCCGTGTACTACCGGCTCCTGGCCGGCCCTGTGTCTGATGCCGAGGCAGGGACCGCTTTGTTGCAGCATCTGGTCGACCAAGGCCACCGGACAGCGTTCGACAGTTGGGCGGTGAGGCCCACGCCCTACGCTTTCCTCCTGGGCGAGTACGATACCGCCGCTGAGGCCGAGCAACGGGTGGACGAGTTGGCGGAAGCCGAGATCCCTGCGTACATAGTGACGATGCGCTACGAGCCCGGGCCGTCCCGCTTCAGGGTCTACGGTGGTGCATTCGAGACCACCACAGAGGCGGAGGTCATGGCCCAGATGCTGGACGCTGCCGAGGTGGAGGCCGAGCTGATCCCCAGAACGGGCGAACCCATCGCATGAAGGTCCGGAAGCTCAAGGTCCACGGTTTCAAATCGTTCCCTGATCGTACGGAGATCCAGTTCCACGACGGCGTGACGGCCATCGTGGGCCCGAACGGCTGCGGCAAGTCCAATATCGCCGACGCGATCCGCTGGGTCCTGGGCGAGCAGCGGCCGTCGGCCATCCGTGGCTCCAGGATGGACGAAGTCATCTTCCAGGGCACCCAGAGCCGTCGGGCCGTGAGCCGCGCCGAGGTGTCACTGGTAGTGGACAACTCGGAGCAACGCCTGCCCCTGCCTTACGACGAGGTGGAGATCCGCCGCACCGTCCACCGTGAGGGCGGTAGCGACTACCAGCTGAATCGCAAGAACGCCCGGCTCAAGGATATCCTCGACCTGTGCCGCGATACCGGCCTGGGCGCCAACGCCTATGCCATCATCGAGCAGGGCATGGTGGACTCGCTCCTGTCCGATCGGGCGGACGAGCGCCGGCAGGTGTTCGAGGAGGCGGCCGGCATAGGTCGCTACAAGGATCGTCGCAAGGTGGCGGTCCGCCGGCTCGAAGCGGCGGAATCGGACCTGGCCCGGCTCGATGACCTGATAGCCGAGGTCAGCTCCAAGGTCCGCAGCCTCTCGAGACAACGTCGGCGTGCGGAGCGCTACCAGGAGATGCGTGACCGACGGTTGGCTGTGGAGGTGACCGTCGCGATACGCGAGCTGGAGCAGCTGAAGGAGTCTCTGGCGGACGCCGGGGATCGCCTGGCGCGGCTCAACGAGACCGAGCCTGGGGCCCGGGCCGAGCTGAGCACCGTAGAAGCGGAGCTCGAACGGCGCCGGCTCGAGAGCGCCGAGGTCACCCGGCAGCGGGGGGTCCGTGCCGCTGCACTGGAAGAGGTGGCCCGCCAGATCGCGACGATCGAGCGGGAGCTGGCGGTAGCCGAGGAGCGGCGAACCCACTCCCAGCGCCGGCTCCAACAGATCGCCACCGAGCGGGTCGAGACCAGGCAGCGGGTGTCGGCGCTGCGGGACGAGATCGAGAGCCTGGCCCGGGACATCGAGGCCAGGCGTCAGGCGGTGGTGGCGCTGAGCGGACAGGTGACGGCGGCCCAGGAGCGGCAGCGGGTCATGCGGGACGAGCTGGCCGTTGCCCGGGACGCGGAGCAGGAGACGCGGGGACGGCAGGAGGAGCTGGCCCGGCGCATCACCCAGCTCAAGGGCGACGCCGAGGGCGGCAGGAGCCGGGCGGCGGAGGCGGAGGAGCGGGTGAGCCGTCTGGGCCTCGAGCACGAGGAGCTGGTAGCCGAGCTGGCCAGACTCGAGGAGCAGGGCGACCTGTTCGCCAACCGGACGCGGGAGCTGAGTCTGGAAGAGGAGGAGGCCCGGGTCGAGCTGGAGGCATGTCGGGAACGCCTGTCCCGTCTCCGGGAGGAGGAGCTGGAGGCGCGGCGTGCCCAGGCGGCGGCGGAGGACGAGGAGAACCTGCTGGCGGCACGGGTGGCCGCCCTCGAGACCCTGGAGCGGGAATACCACGGGTTCGGACCCGCCGCCGCCAAGGCGCTGGCACACCGTCACGAGCTGGGCGGGCTCCTGGGACCGCTCGCCGAGTTCCTGGACCTGAGAGGCGACCGGGCAGCGGCGGTGGAGAGCGCCGTCGGCGCGGTGCTCCAGGCCCTGGTCGTCCGGGACGCCGCCGCCATGGACCGGTTGCGTCGTTGGGTGGACGAGCGCGGTCCCGAGGACGGGGTGCTGGCCCTCATCCAGGAGGCGGACCTGGATCGCGTCCACTCGTTCGTGCAGGCCCTGGAGTTCGCTGGGCAGCCACCGTCGGAGCCGGTCCTCATCGGCCGGCGAGAGCGGCTGTCCGCGCTCCGGCGCAGTGCGGAGCAGGCGAAGCGTACCCGGGAGGCCCGGGCCGCCGCCCGGGCCAGCCTGGCCGGCACCATCGAGGCTGCGGAAGCGGAGGCTCGCCAGCTCGAGGAACAGGCCCGCGGCCTCGAGCTCGAGCTCCGGCGGCTGGACGCCGACGAGGCGGCGCGGGCCGGTCAGCGGGCGCGGGCCGAGCGGATCAGGGCCGAGCTCGAGCGACAGCGCTCGAGCCTCCGTATCGCCGCCCGGCAGGCCGCTGCCGAATCCGCGGTCGCGGCTGAGGAGGCCGAGAGCCTCGAGGCCGAAGCCGTCCGGCTGCAGGCCCTCCGGCAGGAGGCCGACCTGTTGCTGGCCGACCGCCACAGCGCGTGGGAGGAGGTCCGGGACGAGGTGGCCGAGCTCCGGGTCGCCCACGCCCGGGAGGAGGCGGGGCTGGCGGAGCTTGAGCGCCGCCGCTCCAGCGCCCAGGAATCATTGTCCCACGCCGAGACCCGGCTGGACACCCTGGACACGGAGGAGGCGGAGCACGAGGCCGCCATCGAGGAGCTGGAGGACGTGCGAGGCAGCGGTGCCGCCGAGCTCGAGGGCCTGTTCGAGCAACGGGAGGCAGCGGCGGCCAGCCTGCGGGACTTCGATGAGCGACTCGGTCAGGCCGGTGCCATGCTCGAAGAGCTCGAGCACAAGGCCCGTGGCCTGCGCCAGGTGGCGCAGAGCAGCGGCGACGAGCGGCACCGCCTCGAGCTCATGCTGGCCGAGGCCGCGGCGGCGGAGCAGCGGATCCGGGACCGACTCGAGGTGGAGTGGGACCGGCCGTTCGATTACCTGGCCGACACCGTCGAGCCACTGCCCGGCGAGCTCGAGCCCCTGAAGGCCGAGCTGCACCAGCTGGCCACCGATATTGAGCGACTCGGGCCCATCAACATGCTGGCCGTCGAGGAGTACGACGAGGAGAAGCAGCGGCTCGACTTCCTGGACGAGCAGCGCGCCGACCTGGTCCAGGCCAGGGACGACCTGAAGAAGGCGATCCGGGAGATCAACAGGACCGCTCGCCAGCTCTTCACCAATACCTTCGAGCGGATCCGGACCAACTTCCGGACCACGTTCCGGACCCTGTTCGAGGGCGGGGAATGTGACGTGTGGCTGGCTGACCCCGACGAGCCGCTGGAGTCGCCCATCGAGATCTCCGCTTCACCCCGAGGCAAGCGGACCCAGCGGATCCACCTGCTCAGCGGCGGCGAGCGCGCCCTCACCTCCCTGGCCCTTCTGTTCGCCATCTATCTGGTCAAGCCAAGCCCCTTCTGCGTGCTCGACGAGGTGGACGCGCCCCTGGACGAGGCGAACACCGGCAGGTTCCTCGGCATGCTGGATCGGTTCAAGGCAGACACCCAGTTCATCGTGGTCACCCACAACCCCAGGACCATGGAGGCCGCCGATTGGGTCTACGGCGTGACCATGGAGGAGCCTGGCGTCAGTTCGGTCGTCGGGGTCCAGATCGACGACGTTGTGGACAGAGCCGCCGCCCTGGGGTGAGCTCGGCAGGGAGCTGCTCATGGAATTGACGGTGGTCGGCTCGGGCACGGCTGCGCCGGAGCCCGAGCGAGTCTGCTCAGCGTTCTTCATCACGGCTGGAGGCACCAGGGTCCTGGTCGACTGCGGACCCGGCGCCGTGCACCACCTGGCCCGGTTCACGCTGCCCTGGCAGAGGCTGGATCACCTGGTGATCAGCCACTTCCACAATGACCACATTGGCGACCTGCCCATGCTCATGTTCGCCCTGAAATGGGGCCTGGAGCAGCGTCGCACAGCGCCGTTGAGCGTATGGGCGCCCCCCGGGATCCAGGGACTGCTGGCCGGCATGGCCGGTATCTTCGGCGATCACGTCACCGATCCAGGCTTCCCCCTGCACGTCCACGAGATCGCGCCCGGTCACGACGGCCCGCTCGGGCGCGGCCTGTCACTGGCCGCCACCGCCACACCCCACACCGACCACTCCCTCGCCCTGCGCTTCCAAGCGCGCCGGGCAGGAACGATCGGGTATACCGGCGACACCGGGCCGTCCCACGACGTCGCCCTGTTCCTGGCCGGTGTCGACCTCCTGATCGCCGAATGCTCCTTCCCCGATGACCTGGCCATGGATAGCCACCTCACCCCATCCAGCCTGGCCGGAATGGCACACACGGCACGCCCCGGCAGGCTCATGGTCAGCCATGTCTACCCCCAGCTGGATCGCCACGATGTGGCAGCCCTCATAGCCGCCGCCGGCTGGGACGGTCCGGTTGTCCGGGCGAAGGACGGCATGGCCCTTCGCGTACCGTTCACGGAAGGCCCCTGACACCAGTCACCGAGTCCCATCGGGCCATGGCCCTGCCGGATCCGGACAGCCAGACTGGGCCATGAGCGATTCCCAGCGGTTCGGCCGAAGGGCCGAAGACCTGGTGGCCAGCTGCCTCGAGTCCCGCGGCTGGCACATCGTGGCCAGGAACTGGCGGTTCCACCACAAGGAACTGGACCTGGTGGCCCAGCGGGACGGCATAGTCGCCTTCGTCGAGGTGAAGGCACGGCGGCCCGGTGCCTGGGCCCACCCCCTGGAGTCCATCACCACCGCCAAGCGGCGGGACCTCCGGGTGGCGGCGCAGGGATGGATAGCGAGCCGGGGCCGGCCGGGTGAGAGCTACCGGTTCGATGCCGCCGTCGTCGTCCAGAGCGGTCGGCGGATCAGCGTGGAGGTGATCGAGGACGCCTGGCGCTGATGAGTCGGCCTGCCCTGGCTCAGCCTCGCCCGTTGCCCTGCTGCTCCGCGTCTGCAGCCTGCTCGCCGATCATCTCCGCCACACGCAGCATTGCCCGGCCCCGCTCGTCCAGCACCCGGGCCAGGGCGTGGAGCAGCGAAGGCGGGACCGCCCCCGGCCGGGCCCTGTGGCGGGCCAGCGTCTTCCGGTCGATATCGAGGGCCCGGGCCAGCTCATCCTCCCGCCCCATGAACAGATCGGTCGCCCGCTTGAAGTCCAGTGGCATCCGTGCCTCCTCCGTTAGCTACCGGCCGACCACGCAGGCGCAGGCTCGTTGTTCCGGGCGCCTCGTTCCGTCTCTGACGAGCCCCGGCGCGTGCCGCCTAAGCCCGAACCAGTCGCCGATGGTCGATCATGATACAGCGATCCTGAACGACCTGGATCCCCGCCCGGGCCAACCGCTCCGCCGCCTCGTCGTTCCGGATCCCGAGCTGGAACCACACCGCCCCGGGCCTCTTCGCTATGATCTCATCCACGTGGGGCGGTATATCGCCAGGCCGCCGGAACACGTTCACCAGGTCGACCTCGCCCGGTACCGATCCCAGCGACCGATACACCCGCCGACCCAGTATCTCCTCCACCTTCGGATAGTAGACCGGGACCGGGATCACGTCGTAACCCACGTCCTGGAGGTACTCGGGAACGAAGTAGGCCGGCTGCATCGACTTCGATTCCGGCTTGATACCCAGCACCGCGATTCGACGCGCTCGCCTGAGCAGCGCCCCGAGCTCTCCGTCAGCCACCACCAGATTGTCACGCCATTCACCGTCTTCCGTCATCACGCCCCCCAATGCCGCAATGTACAGTCCGACGCCAGGTTTGAGCCCCATCCCGGTCCCGAGGGTTGAGGCCATCCCGCCCTTCCGTTATGTTGCGTGTGCCCCAGGCCCCCAGGGCGCGAGCTCGCGAATCCCGTCAGGACCGTGAAGGTAGCAGCGGTAAGCGACGCGGACGCCGCTGCGGATTGCCTGGGGTACTTTCTTCCCCTCCCGCAAGCACCGAGCCCCCGGCCTTGTAACCACCCCCCCCTTCCATTACGTT
>SLCC01000030.1 GCA_007126035.1 Gemmatimonadota bacterium | reverse complement strand
GGCATGACCCCCGTCACCGGGAACAAGAGCAGCGGCAGCAGCGCGGTGGCTGGGATGGGAATGGCCTCCGATATCCACCAGACGGCCATGAGCGCGGCCACGGCTGTGGTGGTCCAGGCGGCTCCGTCCATGAGTGGCGGCGGGGGCAGCAGCGAGAGGATCACGAAGATCACTGGCCCCAGCACCAGGCCGACGAGGCGACGACGCGGGACTTGCTGGCTCATGACGCCGGCTCCTCGGCCGCCGGCTCTTCCCTGCCCTCATAGAGGTGGAAGTAGAGGACGGGCACCAGCAGGAGCGTGATGAGGGTGGACATGACGGCGCCCGACGCCATGGCCAACCCCATCCCCTCGAGCTGCGGCTCGAGGATCAGGGTCCCCGCGCCGAAGATGAAGGTCAGGCGGGTGAGCACGATCGGCCGGGTCCTGATGGCGCCGGCCCTGGTCACGGCCTCCCGGAGGTCCATGCCACGCTTGCGCCGCTCCTTGATGAAGTCCACCAGCAGGAGCGAGTCCAGCTCGGCCACGCCGGCCAGCGCTATGAAACCCATCACTGCCTGCCCCGAGAGAGGGATGCCGTAGAGGAGGTGGGCAGGTATGATGCCCACCAGGGTGAGGGGGATCGGCAGCATGATGATGAGCGGGATCATGAAAGACCTGAACCAGCCGATCATGATCACGTAGATCAGGGCCAGGACCACCAGGAACGCCAGGCCCAGGTCCCGGTAGGCGGTGAAGGTCATCTCCCATTCACCGGCCCAGAACAGGGAATATCGGTCGGCCTGCTCCGGCCTGGAGAGCCAGTGGACGTTCAGGGTCTGGCCATCGGGGGTGGCCAACCGGTCGAGCCGGCCGTGCATGTCCAGCTGCACGTAGAGCGGCTGGACGCCCTCCTCGACGATCTCGCCGGTTACATATGCCACGGACCGCAGGTCCCGCCGGTGGATGTCGGGCGGGAGCGTGTCCCGCACCAGGGTGGTTATGTCCGCCACGGGCACGGGGCGGCCCTCGGGATCGGGGATCGACAGGCCCCTCAGGTCATGGACGGACGTGATGCGCTCCCTGGGCACCGTCACCCGGATCGGTACCGGCTCCCGCTCATCGGGGAAGAGGGCGAGTCCGGCCGACTCTCCCGCCGTGGCCACCCTCACCGCGCGAGCCACCTGTGCGTGTGCCACGCCACGAATGCTTGCCAGCCAGGGCTCCACGGCCAGGCGGACGCGTGGCTCGCCGGTGCCGGGGAAATGGTCAATGTCGCCCAGGCCCGGGACCTGTCGGAACACCCGCTCCACCTGTCTGGCCACCTCCAGCTGCCCGTCGTAGGAGGGGCCGTAGATCTCCGCGACGATGCCCGCGAGCGCGCCAGGCCCGGCCCGTAGCTCCTGGGCGGCGACCCGGGCCTGGTAGGGCGCGGCGATGCGGGACAGCGGATCCCGGAGCTGACGGGAGATCTGGTAGCTGTGGCGTACCCGTTCCTCCTCGGGGATCAGCTGCACATGGATCTGCGCCCGGTTCGGCGCCGCGTCCGCACCCACGGCCACGAGCTCCAGCATCCCGGGGAACAGGTCCGGCCCATCCATCCCCGCATAGACCTGGTAGCTCCTCACCTCGGGAACGGTCCGCAGGTAGGCCGCCAGGTCCGCCGCTGCGGCTGCCGTCGTTTCCACCATCGCCGTGTCCGGCAGCTCGAGTGTGATGAGGAACGCGGGTATGTCGATCCGCGGCGTCAGCTCGATGCGGACCGCCCGCACCGCCAGGAGTGCCAGGGACCCGGCCAGAGCCACCAGCAGGCCGGCGTAGAGGAGCCATCGTCGCCGCGGGCTGTCGAGGAACGGGCCAAGTACCCGCTTGTAGAACGAGTGGACCCCTTCCGGCGCCCGATCCCGGACGCCGGCGTCGTCGCCCTGCTCGCGGCTGGGGCCTGACACATCGCCTTGCGCGTCGTCGGAGTTGCCACCACTGGCATGACTCCGGTCCCTGCCATTGCCATGACCAGCGTCTTTGCCCCCGCCGCCGGTGGGGTAGAGCCGGATGGTCAGGTAGGGTGCCACGACGAAGGCCACGAGCAGGGAGAACATTATGGCGGTGGCGGCGCCTATGGGCAGGGCCCGCAGGAACTGCCCCATCTCGCCGGTGAGGAATGCGGTGGGCAGGAGCGCGGCGACGACGATGGCATTGGCCAGCACCACCGGGTCTCCCACCTCGTCCGTGGCCTCGATGGCCGCTCTGGCGGGCTCGTTGGTCCCCTGCTCGAAGTAGCGGGCGATATTCTCCACCACTATCACCGCGTCGTCGGCCAGGATACCGATGGCCAGGATCATGGCGGCGATGGATATGGGGTTGAGGCTGAAGCCGAGCAGGTGATAGGCGGCAGGCACCACGGCCAGCGATACGGGGATGACCACCACGGTGATGAGGCCGGCGCGCCAGCCCAGGCCCAGGGTGATGATGCCTATCACGATGACGGTGGCCAGGAGCAGGTGCTCCAGGACGTTGCGGACGTGCCGGTCAGCCTCGGCGCCACGGTCGAACACGACCTCGGTGTGGACGTCATCGGTGAGGATCACGCCACGCAGCTCCTCGATCCGGTCCATCACCCTCTGGCTCACGTCGCTGGCATGGGTGCCGGGCAGGTTCTGTACAGACAGTACCACAGCGGGGCGATCGGCCATGCGGCCGTCCCGCTGGTTGCCATGGAACAGGTACGCGCTGGCCTCGGTGGGCGCGTCCAGCGTCCTGGCCACGTCGCGCAACAGCAGCGGTCCGGCGCCGCCTTCGCCCACTACCAACTCGCCCAGCTCATGGGCGCCGCGGATGCGTATCCCTGCGTCCACGCGGAAGCTGCCTCCCGGCCCCTCGACCCGGTCGGCGGGCAGCTCCACGTTGGCCGCCCGTATGGCATCGACTACCTGGTCCGGTGCGATGCCGTGCGCCGCCATGCGTGGCAGGTCCAGTTCGACTCGGAGCTCGCGCCGGTGTCCGCCGTAGACCTGGACGTGGCGCACCCCTTCCAGCACGTCCAGCTCGGTGACCAGCTCCACGACCATGCGTCGCAGGCTGAGCGGGTCCTGCCACTCGCTCCAGAAGGCCATGGTCAGGGCGGGTATGTCTTCCCTCCCGATCAGCGTGACGAGGGGGGGCAGAGCCCGTTCGGGGAGCACATCCCGCAATGCCGCCAGCTCCTCCTGGACACGGGCGTAGGCCCGATCATCGGGCGTGCCGCCGACGAACTCGGCGGTGAAGAGGACGCCGTCGGCGGCGGCGGCGCTGGTGATTGCGGTGACGATCTCGATCCGCCGGAGCGCACCCTGTACGGGCCGGGCCACCCGTGCATCCACCTCGTCTGGCGCGGCGCCGGGGTAGCCGATGAAGATCATGGCGGTGGGCACCTCCACCACGGGCTCTTCCTGCCGGGGCACCACCAGGAGGCCATAGATACCCAGCACCACGGCGGCGGCTATGAAGAGCGGGGTGAGGTTGGAGTCGACGAAGAAGCGCGCTATCCTCGCCGGCCTGCCCAGGTCGGCCATCAGGCACCCTCCCTGACCTGGACCACGGTGACGGGCCTCCCGTTCCAGAGATCCTCGACTCGGGGGCCCACCACCACCGAGTCCCCCGGCTCGACGCCGGTGAGGGCCCTGACCAGCCCGTCGCGCACCGGCCACGGCTCCTCCGTGGTGACCCAGCGCAGGTACGCCCGCTGCCGGACGGGACCGGTAGGGCCGGGCTCACCGGCGGGGTCGTCATCGGGCGTGACCACCGGGCCATGGACGGAAGGCGGGCCGCTGGACACGACGAAGACGCCCACGAGCTGGCCGCGGCGGAAGAGCGCATCGGCGGGGACCAGGCGTACCGGCCGGGGGTCCGCCACGTCGGTAGGCAGGAAGACGCTCACGGTCATACCCGGCCGGAGCGCCGGCAGGGGGCCCAGATCTATCTCCGCCCAGATACCCGGTCGCTCCGGCTCACCCGGCAGCACCGCCGCCAGGCGGCCGGTCACCTCGCGTCCGTCTGGCAGGACAACGTCCACCACGGTGCCCGGCTCCAGCCTCAGGCCCACCTCCGCACCTACGGGGGTCACCACGTTGAAACGGGATCGGTCCTCCAGCACCACCAGCGGGCGACCGGGCGCCGCCATCTCTCCCACTTCAACCAGCACGGCCGTCACCACGCCGGCGAAGGGCGCCCGCACCTCCGTCTCCTCGAGCATGCTCCGAGCCTGCTCGAGCTGGGCATGGGCACCGACCACCGCAGCCTGGGCTTCCGCCTCCCGGAGCTCCGCCTCCTCGACCTGCACCGGGGCCACCAGGTCCTCGGCGGCGAGCCGACGCATCCGACCCACATTCCGCCGGGCGGCGGCCAGGGCCTCTTCCGCCCCGGCCACCTGTGCCCGCGCCGCCTCCACGCCGGCGCGCAGCTCGCGGTCGTCCAATCGGACCAGGAGCTGACCGGCAGAGACTTGATCGCCCTCGGCCACCGGCACGGCCAGCACCCGGGCGCCGGTCCGGGTGGCGGGCATGGTCCGCCGGCCAGGCTCGACCACGCCACCGGTCCGGACCATGCCCGGGCGTACGTCCTCCACCACCAGTGCCACCGGCACCGACAGGGGCGCTGGCTCGGGCGCCCGCGGATCCGGGTCAGGCAGCGCCAGGATCACGACCAACGCCACCACCACGATCGCGGCGGGAATGACCACCTTCTTGTGGAGTAGAGGTCGCAACCGGTCCGGAACGTTCATCGCGCCGGCTCCCAGGCCCCCGCCGCCGCCAGGTACTCGCCGGCGGTCACCAGCCGCTGATAGCGGGCCGCCGCACGGGCGGTGGCTGCACCCCGGAGGGCGGCCTGCGCTTCCAAAAGCTCCGTGATGGGTGCCAGCCCCTCCCGATACAGCCCCCGGGCCAGTCGCAGGGCCTCACTGGCGGCCCGGAGACCCGATTCCGCCTGCCTGAACTGCTCCGCCGCTTCCACGTTCCGGCCCCAGGCGGTGTGGAGCTCCCGCTCGGCGTCGAGACGTAGGCTGGTCAGGCGCGCCTCCTGCTCCGCCAGCTCCGCCCTGGCCGCCCGGACCTGCCCCACCTGGCCCAGCCCGGCGAACGGTGTCCAGCTCAGGTGCACGCCCAGCGACCAGGTAGCGTCACCGGCGAAGGGGTGGTCGCCGATCCAGGTATAGCCGCCGAACGCGTTCAACCGCGGCAGGAAAGCCGCCCGTGCCACCTGGACACCCATCTCCGTCGCCTGCCGCCCAACGCGCCCCGCCCGGAGGTCCGCCCGGCGGCCGATGGCGTCCCTGGCGGCGCCGGGCTCCGGCAGGGGCGGCAAGACCTGGAGCGTCGCCTCGTCCACCGTCGCCAGCTCGAGCCCGTCCGGCACGGCCAGGAGCCGGCGGAGCCCGGCCTGCGCCTCCACGGAATCCGCCACCGCGCCGGCCAGCTCCGCCCTGACCTCCGCGACCTCGACCTGGGCACGGAACACGTCCGCGGGAGGTACCAGCCCCTCCCGGTGGAACCCGCGGGCCTGGCGTAGGGTGGCCTCGGCGGCCTCGAGCGCCTCCCGGAGTGCGGCCAGCCGCTCCGCCGCCAGGGGGACGGCGAAATAGGCCTGGAGCAGCGCCAGCTCCAGTTCTACCGCGGCGCGCTCGACGCCCGCCTCCGCCGCCTCAACGCCCAGGCGCGCCTGCATCCGCCCGAGCCAGGCGTCCACGTTCACCAAAGGCTGCTGGGCCAGGACCGAGGTGAGGTAGGTATCGAAAATCGTTCGCTCCTGCCACCGGTCCTGTAAGCGGGGTACCAGGGGCAGGCGCTCCCAGGGAAGCCGACCCCAGGGCGGGGGGGCCAGGTCCGGCAGCGGGCCGAAGATATCGGCCAGGGAGGGAACCTCCGTCCGGAGGTAGAGAGTGGTGAGCTCGAACGTGGGCAACACCCCCGCCAGGGTCTGCGTAGCCCGAGCCTCGAGTTGGCGGACCCCCGCCCGGGCCGCTTGCAGGTCCGGGCTCCGCTCATGCAGGAGATCCAGGGCCGCCGCGTAGCTGACAGGGACCACGTCCTCGTCGGCTGGACGGTCCGGCCGCTGGGCACACAACGCCGCCGCGCTGCTCGCGGTCAGAAAGACCGGCAGCAGCATCCGGAGCCTGAGGTCGGCGCGTCTGCTCGCCACGAGAGAGTCCTTGTACAGTCCGCCCTTCGCGATCAGGGCAGCAATGGCCATTCCACCACCGGGATCCGGGGGCGAGCGCTCGATTCGAACAGGCCAATGGGAGGTCGGCTGGAGGCAGCGGCTCCAGGGCTATCGTGGCGGGGCGACTCCTCGTTAGCTTCCAATGGCCATGGAGCGACTCCGCGACGACCTTCTCCGGCCAGCTGCGTATCCCCACCACGCGGCAGACATCCACACCGTCCAGACGCACATTTCCATGGTCTTCCTGGCGGGGGGCCATGCTTACAAGGTGAAGAAGCCGGTCAGGCTGCCGTTCGTCGACTTCAGCACGCTGGCGAGGCGTCGCCATTTCTGCCACGAGGAGGTGCGGCTCAACCGGCGCCTGGCTGGCCGGGTCTATCACGGGGTCGTCCCCATCGTAGGAGGCGACAACGGGGCGCGGGTCCTGGACGTGGTCCTGGATGACCCGTCCCAGGAGCCGCCGTCGTCGGAGGGCCAGGTACTGGAATGGGCGGTGCGCATGGACCGGCTGCCGGCGGACCGCACCCTCGAGTCACTCCTCAGGCGGGGCGAACTGGCAGGCGACGAGGCGCTGCGGTTCTTCGATCGCCTGGCACGCCGCCTGGCAGACTTCCACCAGCACGCGGAGCGGAGCGACGAGATCTCACGAACGGGGGGCCTCGGCACCGTGGCCGCCAACGCCAGGGACAACCTCACCGAGCTCGAGCCGGCGGTGGGCCAGACCGTGAGCGCGCCGGTCCTGGAACGGCTCCGCCACCTCACCGAGGAGGCCCTGACCCGGCTCCGGCCGCTGATCGAGCGGCGGGCGGCCGAGGGCAGGCCGTGCGACGGGCACGGTGACCTGCGCCTGGGCCATGTCTACCAGCTCCCGTCGCCTTCCGGGGACGATGAGCTGGCGATCATCGACTGCATCGAGTTCAACGAGAAGTTCCGGTTCGCCGACCCCGTAGCGGACATGGCGTTCCTGGCCATGGAGCTGGACTTCGAGGACCGGCCCGAGCTCCGCGACGCCTTCACCCGCTCGTACCTGGAAGCCGCCGGCGACCCCGAGGGCGAGGATCTGCTGCCGTTCTACGTCGCCTACCGGGGCGTTGTGCGGGGCAAGATCCGGACGCTCACCGCCCGGGACCCGGGGATCGGCAGGGACGAGCAGGAGAAGGCGGCGGCCCGGGCCACGCGCCACCTGCTGCGGGCACTTGGCTGGCTGGCGCCGCCCGATGAGAGACCGTCGCTGGTCCTCCTGGCCGGGCTGCCCGGGACGGGCAAGAGCGCGCTGGCCCAGGCCCTGACCGGGGAAGGCGGGTTCACCTGGATCGACACCGACCGGGTGCGGAAAGAGCTGGCGCGAAAGCACGACGCCGGCACCGGGACCGACGGGGACGGTGCCGCCGGCAACGCAACGGGCTTCGAAGAGGGGATCTACACCCCCGAGTGGACGGAACGGACGTACGGCGAGTGTCTGCGGCAGGCCACCGCGCTCCTCTTCGATGGCTCGCGGGTCCTGGTCGAGGGAGCCTTCAGGACCGAGCGTCACCGGAGACTGTTCGTGGACGACGCCCGGGCCCTGGGTGTACCGGCCCTGGTCCTGATCATCGAGGCGGAACGAGACGTGGTGAGGCGGCGACTGGAGGACAGGACCAGGGCGGAGGCCGCACCCGACGCCTCCGACGCGGACTGGGATGTCTACCGGCAGGCGGAGCGGCGCTGGGAAGAGCCGGGAATGGAACTGGCCCCGGTAGTGCGCCGGATCAGGGGGGACGCCCCGTTGAGCCGGGTCGTGGACCAGGCGCGTGCGGTCCTGGACGCCGCCGGGCTCACTGCCTGATCGGTCGTAACCGGCACGAAATCATGGACACCGCGGTTCTCCGTCCGGTATCTTGTGACAGTCGATAGGCAAAGGAGCCCCGCGGGCGGCCGCCCGGGGGCTTTCGCCGTCTGGGCCAGGAGTGGCAGCACCCAAACGTCAGAGGTGGAGGACCGGCTCGTTCTCACCCCGGGCGATTATCCGCGCCTCGCGGGCCGGTCGTCCGCCTCCACGACATGGAACCAGCTCGGAGGACGCTGGTGTCACAAGACACACTGCTCCGTGCAGCCTGCCTGCGAGACCTGGCGACGACGCGGGACCGCTACCTGGCGGGTGACCCCGCTCCACCGTCCGTGCGTCCCGTGGTACTGGCCTCCTGGGAACGATCCCGGGTATATGGTATCGACCCGCATGCCTTGCGGGTCCAGGACCCGGATCCCGAAAGGTTCCGGCACAGCCGTCATCAGAGCCGGGCGCTGATGGAGGCCGCGGAACCGTTCCTGGAAGTCGTTCACCAGACCCTGGCTGACGAGCCCCATGTCGTCGCCCTGGCCGATCCCCACGCCATGATCCTCCGCCTCCTGTCCGGGCCAGATCTGCCGAGAGACCCGGCCGGGACAAATACCTTCGAGGGCGCGTCCTGGCACGAGCAAGACATCGGCTGCAACGGCGTGGGCACCTGCCTGGCCAGTGGTGAGCCGGTGATGCTGATCGGGCCTGAGCACTTCCAGCCGAGCTTCGTGGGCTGGACATGTGTCGGCGTCCCGGCCAGGGGCTCTGACGGCCAGGTGGTGGGCGCTCTTGGCCTATCGATTCCGAACGAGCAGGCGCGCGCCCACGCCTGGGGCTGGGCCCTGTCGGTGGCCCAGGGTATCGAGGCCAGGCTCGCTCGCTCGGCACCACGCCCGGAAGAGCTCGAGTTGCGGGGCGCCTACGAGAAGGCACGCCAGGCTGTGCGCGAGCGGGACCACATGCTGGCGGTGGTGAGCCATGACCTGCGAAACCCGCTGAACACCATCGGGATGGCCATGACCCTGCTGCTGAGCGAGGCCTCGGATGAGAGGAAGCGGGAACAGGCGAGGGCCATCCAGCGCTGCCTGGACCAGATGACGCGGCTGACGGACGACCTGGTGGACGTGGCAAAGATAGAGTCGGGCGGGCTCAGGATCGTTCCGGCCCCGTGCAGCCCCCGCGCGCTGGCCCAGGCAGCCGTCCAGTCCATCGACGCACGCGCCGGATCAGAATCCCTTACCATCCGGACCGGCGCCACCACGGACCGGCCGGTATGGGCAGATCGGGAGCGGGTGCTCCAGGTGTTCTCGAACCTGCTGTCCAACGCCATCGAGCACACACCGGAGGGCGGGACCATCACGGTCCGGACGCAAGACGAGGAACCCGATCGGGTCCTCTTCAGCGTCCATGACACTGGCCACGGCATCTCTCCCGATCAGCTGACCCGGGTATTCGATCGCTTCTGGCAGGCGGACCGGGCAGGCCGGGCAGGCGCCGGCCTCGGCCTGTCCATCGCCCGTGGTATCGTGGAAGGCCACGGCGGCCGGATCTGGGCCGATAGCGAGCCAGGCCGGGGCAGCACCTTCTATTTCACCCTGCCTGCCGTCACCAGCGTCTGACATCCAGCCGCCGGGCCGCCCAGCTCCAGCGGAGTTCGACTCCGGCTGAACCGACCGCCCGTGGCTTAGGCCTCTTCAGTGCCCCGGCCGCCCTTCATGGTCGTCCTTGTGATGATGCATCATGGGGCAATCCATCATCATTCCCATACCATGGTGATGGCCGTGCTCGTGGTGCTCACGGTGTAGCTGACCAAGGCGCTCATGCTGGGCAGAAGTCAGCACCTGGGCGGTCTGGTGGCGAGCTTCTAGCATGGCCCGCATCCGCTCCGCGTGCAACTGGCCCGCCTCCTGGGCGATGGCGTCCGCGGCCGCCGGGTCGAAGGTGTCCGCCTCGGTCAGTGCCATGGCCCGCTGGTGGACCGCGGACATCCGCTCCATCAGCTGTGCCTGCATCCGTTGCGTCTGTTCATGCAGCGCCTCGATCCTGGCGGTCTGCTCCGGGGTCAGGTCCAGCTCGTCCTGGACCATGAGCACCATGCCCGGGGCACCCAACATGGGGCAGTGATCAGCCATGTCCATGTGGTGGTGGGCGTGCGGCTCCTGGGCCTGAATCACTGCCGGGGCGGCAAGCGCGAGTGCCAGAATCGACAGGTACGCCTTCGTTCGTATCATGTTCTCGCTCCTGGTCTGTGGAATTCTTCGGGCTGTTAATGCCAGGCCTTAAACGGCCGGGCCCCAGGGTCGACCTGGCGGCCCGACCTCGCAGCCGTCGCTCTCGCGACCAGACCGCTGCGGCGGTAGTCAGTCCGGACTCGGTCCCGCCTGCGGCTCAGTGCTCCTTGCCTTGCTCCTCTCCAGTGCGCGCTTCGATCTGGCGCGTGCCGCCGTCACCGCGCTCCACCTCGATCCGGCGGCGCCGGGCCCGCTCGCTCTTGGGCACGCTGATCTTGAGGAGACCGTCCTCGCTGTGCGCCCGGATCTGTTCCGGCTCCACGTCGCGGGGGAGCACGAAGGAGCGGCTGAACCGACCGTAGCGGCGTTCGGTGAGGTGGTAGGTCCCAGGCTCCTTGCCCTCCTCTTCCCGTTCTTCCTTCTTCTCGCCGCTGACGGTGAGGACGTTGTTCTCCAGGTCGATGTCCAGTTCCTCCGGCTTCATCCCCGGGATCTCCATGATCACCTGGATCTCGTTCTCTCGCTCCACCACGTCCGCGTTGGGCGCGCGCATCACATCACCCATGCGGCCGGTGGTCAGCGGTCCGAACATGGCCTCGAACGGGCTGAAGATGTCGGTGGTGGGACGATAGGGTGTCAGTGCCATTGAAACCTCCGGTAGTGCGTCGGGAACGAATAACGTCCTGTCGTGGGACGCTGGTGATCGCACTTAGATAGGCGCCGCATGGCACATGCCAGTCAGCCGCACCTTCACGACCGTGTGAAG
>SLCC01000163.1 GCA_007126035.1 Gemmatimonadota bacterium | reverse complement strand
GGCAGAAGCGAGACCGAGTCACTGCCCGTCATCCTGCTGACGGCCAGGAGAGAGGAGCAGGACCGCGTGGAGGGGTTCCGCGTCGGCGCGGACGACTACGTGCCCAAGCCTTTCTCGCCGCAGGAGCTGGTGCTGCGTGTTGGCGCCGTGCTCCGGCGGGTGCGCCAGGCCCCGCCATCGGCCGGCGGCGGCAAGATCCTCCGGGCCGGACCCGTCACCGTGGACACTGGTGCCGGGCAGGCTTCCGTGGATGGCCAGTCCGTGGACCTGACCCCCACCGAGTACCGTCTGCTGATGGTCCTGCTCGAGCGGCGGGGCCGGCTCCAGAGTCGTCGCCAGCTGCTCGAATCGGTCTGGGAGACCACGGCCGACATCACCACCAGGACCGTGGACATGCACGTGCAGCGCCTGCGGGGCAAGCTGGGAGCTGCCGCCCCGTGGCTCGAGACGGTCCGCGGCTTCGGCTACCGCTTCCGCGCCGAGGCGCCCCGCACCTGATGCGTCGCCGGCTCAGGACCCACCACAAGCTGTTCCTGAGCTACTCGCTCCTGGTGGCGGCGGTGATCGTGATCCTCACCATCGGCGTCGATGCCACGCTGCGGCGGCCGCTCCTGGACCAGGCCGCCACCGAGCTGACCCGGGAGCTGGGCCTTGGCCGTGACATCTATGACGGCCGACCAGCCGAGGCGCCCGACCAGGTGGCCCGTCACCTGGGCCGGATAACCGGCCACCGGGTGACCATCATCAGTCCCGACGGGACCGTTGTGGGCGAGTCGGATGTCCCGCCGGAAGTGGTCGCCCACCTGGAGAATCACAGGGGGCGCTCCGAGATCGAGTCGGCACTGGCCCGGGGCGTCGGCGCGGCGGTGAGACGGAGCGTGTCCGTGGACCAGGACCTCCTCTACGCCGCCATGACCACCGGTCGGGGTGAGGTCATCCGCTTCGCCGTCGGGATCGAGCAGATCGACGCTACGGTGGCGGGCGTGCGACGCCAGATACTCCAGGTGGGCGGCGCCGCCCTGGTCCTGGCCGCCGTCTTCTCCCTGCTGTTCAGCCTGGCCGTGACCCGCCCACTCCGGCGTATGCGACGGATCGCCAGCGCCATGGCGGCGGGTGATCTGGACGCCCGCGTCCGACCCTCCGGCTCGGACGAGCTGGCGGAGCTGGGCAGCGTGCTGGACAAGCTGGCGGCTGAGCTGAAACGCCGACTCGGCCAGCTCGAGGCGGAGCGGGCGGAGATGACCGCCCTCATCGACTCAATGCAGGAGGGTGTGCTGGCCATCTCAGCCGATGGGACCGTCCGCAGGGCCAATCCAGCGGCCCGGCAGATGATCGGCGGGGGGCAGGCCATGGAGGGCTCCAGGCCCGAGACGCTGATCAGGCGCAGGCCCTTCCTCGAACTGGTACGGGATGCCCTGGACGGCCAGCGCGTCCCCGCCACCGAGGTGACCCACGGCGCCACGCACCTCCTGGCCACCGGCGAGCCGCTCCCCGACGGCGGAGCCGTGGTCGTGCTGCTGGACACCTCCGAGCTCCGGCGGCTCGAGGGCGTGCGCCGGGACTTCATAGCCAACGCCTCCCACGAGCTCAAGACCCCGCTCACCGCCATCCGGGGCTACAGTGAGACCCTGATGAGCGACGACCTGACCGACCAGCTCCGGCGCCAGTTCACCGCCACCATCCTGGCCCACGCCACGCGGCTCCAGAACATACTGGACGACCTCCTGGACCTGTCCCGCATCGAGTCCGGCGGCTGGCCCCTGTCCCCAGAGCCCGTCAGCCTGGCGCAGGCCGCCGCGGACGCCTGGCAGCCCTTCGATGACCAGGCCGCGGAGCGTGAGATAGCCTTCCACCTGGAAACCGACTGGAGCGGACCTCCGGTCCAGGTGGAAGACGGACCGGACCGGGAGCTGGGCCGCGACCGGGCCCACGACCTGGTGCTGGCCGACCCCGTGGCCCTCCGGCAGATACTGACCAACCTATTCAGCAACGCCCTGCGCTATACACCCCCGGGAGGGCGCATCACCGTGGCCGCCAGTCCCGGACCGGCCGGCGATGTGGTCATCGAGGTGCGGGACACGGGCAGCGGCATTCCCGCCGAGCACCTGGACCGTGTCTTCGAGCGATTCTACCGGGTGGACCCGGCCCGCTCCCGTGCCGAGGGAGGAACAGGATTGGGCCTGGCCATTGTCCGGCACCTGGTCGAGCGCCACGGCGGCCGCGTCCAGGCGCAGAGCGAGCCCGGCCAGGGCACTACCATCCGATTCACCCTGCCCTGGCAGAATGCGGGCGCAATCGCTACCAGAGGACAGGCAGCCCCGCCTCGACAAAGACAGGATCCCGGGTGACAAGGGGGAGACCCTCGACGCGGCACTGGGCCAGGAGCATCCGGTCGAAGGGATCCCGGTGCTCTTCCTCGAGCAGACCCGCCACCAGGGCGTGACCAGCCGTCAGGGGGAGGAAACCCAGACGCGCTCGCTCGATCACCGGCGTAAGCGCACGGGGGTCGAACCCGGCGATGCCGAGCTTGCCGATCCGGTGCTTCGTCGCAATCTCGAACGCGGACCGTCACCCGGCGGCCTCCCATGCGTCCAGCTCCTCCGGCGGGAGCGGGTCGAAGAACTCGGCCGTCATGGTCAGATGACCCAGCAGCCCGGGCTCGCGGGGGCCCGGCCGCTCCAGGGGCACCAGACGCGCATACGGAACGCCAGCCTTGGCCACGATGATCTCCTCCCCCGCGTGCGCGCGCTGGCGCTTCTCATACACGCGTTACGGCGCCGGCACCTTCTCGTGACCTGGTCGTGACCGACGGCTCCCAGATTGGCTCAGTGCGAGGGAGCGCTCTCAACACGAGAACGGAGGATGGTAATGAAGAAGGTTGCGTTGTTGCTGGTGCTGGTGACGCTGGTCTGGTCTGTGTCGGCATGCGCGGGTGATGCGGAGGCTGAGGGCGAGGGCGGCCGTCGTGCGCCGGTGACGCTGACTGGCGCGGGCGCCACGTTCGCCATGCCGCTCATCACGCTGTGGGCCAGCGAGTACGAGCCGGTCTCCCGTGACCGGGTGAACTACAACTCCATCGGCTCGGGCGGCGGTATCCGAGCGCACGTGGACCGGACGGTCCAGTTCGCGGCCTCCGAGGCGCCACTGAACGCGGAGCAGTACGAGCGGGCGCCGGGTACGCTGACCATACCGTTCACCATCGGCACCGTCACGCTCGCGTTCAACCTGCCGGGCGTGGAGGAGCTGCGGCTTACTGGCGACGTGCTGGCCGACATCTACCTGGCCAATATCCGGCGCTGGGGCGATCCGCGCATCCGGGCGCTGAACCCGGACGCCGACCTGCCGGACCGTGGCATCGTGGTGGTGCATCGCTCCGACGGGTCGGGCACCACGTACGTAGTGGCCGACTACCTGAGCAAGGTGAGTGCGGAGTGGCGGGAGCGGGTCGGGGTGGGCACGTCGCTGTCATGGCCAACCGGCATCGGCGGCAACGGGAACGAGGGCGTGGCCGGCGCCATCCGGAACAACCCCTACTCCATCGGCTACATCGAGCTGTCGTACGCGTCGAACATGGGCATACCCACGGCGGCGATCCGGAACCAGGCGGGCCGGTTCATCAGGCCGTCGCTGGAGGCGGGAACCGCGGCGGCCGGGGCGGCGGTGGACCATCTGCCGGCGGGGCACGAGCGGTGGACGGAGGTCAGCTTCACCGATGCCCCGGGCGACGACTCCTACCCCATCTCCTCCTTCTCGTACTTCTTCGTCTACGAGGACCTGGACCGGCTGGGCGGTGACATGACGGCCGAGCGGGCCGAGTCGGTGGTCCGGTGGCTGGAGTGGTCGATCACGGACGGCCAGGCCCACAACGGGAGAGTACAGAACGCCGCCATCCCGTCCGCCGTTCAGCGGCTCAACCTGGAGACGCTGGACCGGATCACCTTCAACGGGGAGCGGGTCCGCCGGTGGTAGAGCCCGACCTGCGACGGGTGCCCGGTCCGCCCGTGGAGGCGGGCGGGGCCGCAGGGCCGGGGCGGGCAGCAGGCCGTTCCGGAGTAGCCAGGCCGGAATCGGGCCGTGCCGCGGCTGCGAGCCCATGGGCGGCACCCCTCAGCCCACGGACGGAGACCCTCAGCCCGCTGGCCGGGCCCCTCAGCCCACGGCGGGGCGGTCACCGGCCGCCAGCCCCCTTCCGGTTGAGGGACCGGCTGGTCCAGCGGTGGTTCCGCTATGCCACGGGCCTGGTCGCCGCCCTCGTGGTCGCCGTCACTCTGATCGTGGCTCACCAGCTCTGGGTGGGATCCCAGTCGACGTGGCAGGAATGGGGGCTGTCCTTCCTGACGCGCACGGAATGGAACCCGGTACGGGGCGAGTTCGGAGCGCTGCCGTTCATCGCCGGCACGCTCCTCACCAGCCTAATGGCCCTGGCCATGGCGGTCCCCGTGAGCCTGGGGATCGCGATCCTGCTCTCGGAGTATGCGCCCCGCTTCGTGCGGGACCCGCTGATCTTCATCGTGGAGCTGCTGGCCGCCATCCCGTCGGTGGTGCTGGGGCTGTGGGGCATCTTCGTCCTGGCGCCGCTGATGCAGTCCCGGATCCTGCCGGCCATCGCCGCCTCCCCCCTGGGCTGGCTGCCCATCTTCGGGGAGCCTGGGCCCGGCTACAACCTGTTCACGGCCAGCGTCATCCTGGCCATCATGGTCCTGCCAATCATCGCGTCGCTCAGCCGCGAGGTGCTCCTGGCGGTGCCGCTGGACCAGAAGGAAGCGGCCCTGGCGCTGGGCTCCACCCGCTGGGAGGCCGTGCAGCATGTGGTCCTGGCGTACGGCAGGAGCGGCATCTTCAGCGCGGCCATCCTGGGCCTGGCCCGGGCGCTGGGAGAGACGATGGCCGTGACCATGACCATCGGGAACCGGGTCGCCCTGACCTTCGACTATTTCGAGCCGGGCTACTCCATGACGGCCATCATCGCCAACGAGCTGAGGGAGGCCGCCACTGAGCTCCATGTGAGCGCCCTGGTGGCCGTGGGCCTGGTGCTGTTCTGCCTGTCTTTCGTGCTGAACGCCGCGGCCCGCTTGCTCGTCCTGCGGCTCGGGAGGTGAGCGACAATGAGCACTGAGACCTTCGTCGTGAACCCGGTCCGGCTCAGGCTCCGCATGGTCAGGGACCATGCCATGGTGGGCCTCTGTGTGCTGGCCCTGGCCGCCGCCGTGGTGCCCCTGGTCTGGATCCTCTGGGATGTCATGGCCATCGGTGCGGCCAACCTCAGCTGGGCCTTCCTGACCGAGCTGCCTGGACCACCCACGGTAGGTGGCGGCGGCTGGGCCAACGCCATTGTGGGCTCGGCCGTGGTGGTGGGCATGGCCATGCTCATGGGCGTGCCCGTGGGCGTGGGCGCCGGGATCTACATGAGCGAGTATGGCGACAACGTGTTGGGCCGGGCCACCAGGTTCCTGAGCGAGGTGCTGGCGGGGATCCCGTCCATCGTGGCCGGCGTGGTGGCGTACGGCCTCATCGTGGTGACCATGGGCCGGTTCAGCGCCATGTCGGGTGCCGTGGCCCTGGCCATCCTGTTCATCCCGGTGGTGGCCATCACCACACAGGAGGCGTTGCGGCTGATCCCCCGGGACCAGAGGGAGGCCTCGTTCGCCCTGGGCATGGCCGAGGCGCCCACCACGCTCAGAGTGGTGCTCCCGGCGGCCATGGGCAACGTGCTCACGGGCGTCATGATAGCCACTGCCCGGATAGCCGGCGAGACGGCGCCGCTGTTGTTCACGGCATTCAACAATCGGTTCTGGATGGAGGGGCTGGACCAGCCCACGGCAACCATACCGGTGAACATCTACGCGTACGCCATCAGCCCGTTCCCCGAGTGGCACGACCAGGCATGGGCGGGCGCCTTCGTGCTCCTGGCCATCGTGCTGGTGAGCAATGTCATTGCCCGGACACTCTGGGCCCGCAGAGCCCGCTTCATGCGCGGCGAATGATAGGAGGATCATGGCTGAACGGATGACCACTCGCCAACTGACCGTGCGCTTCGGCAACGCGGAGGCGGTACGCCGAGTGGACATGGAGATCCCGCCCCGGAGCGTGACGGCCATCATCGGCCCCAGCGGCTGCGGCAAGACCACGTTCCTGCGGGCGCTGAACCGGATGCATGACTTCACGCCCGTCGCCAGGGTGGAGGGCAGCGTCCGGCTGGGTGATCGTGAGATCTACGGCAACGGGATGAACCCGGTGGAGCTTCGGACCCGGGTGGGTATGGTGTTCCAGCGACCGAACCCGTTCCCCACCATGAGCATCCGCCAGAACGTCACCTATGCGCCGAAGCGTCACGGCCTGGCCAGGGGCCCTGAGCTGGAAGAGCTGGTGGAGCGGGTGCTCCGGCAGGCGGCCCTCTGGGACGAGGTCAAGGACCGGCTGGACCACAGCGCCACGAGCCTGTCGGGCGGACAGCAGCAGCGGCTGTGCATTGCCCGGGCCCTGGCCGTAGAGCCCCAGGTCCTCCTGATGGACGAGCCGGCCAGCGCCCTGGACCCCACCGCCACCCAGAAGATCGAGGACCTGATCTACGACCTGAAGCAGGAGTACACCATCGTCATCGTGACCCACAACATGCAGCAGGCGGGGCGGGTCTCGGACCACACCGCGTTCTTCTACATGGGACACCTCATCGAGTACGGCGCCACCGATGACCTGTTCACGAACCCGCGGAACGAGCGGACGGAAGCGTACATCACCGGGAGGTTCGGATGAGCACGACCAGCGGTGCCCGTCATCTCCAGGAGGAGCTGGCCGCCCTCCGGCTGCGCCTGCTGGACATGTCGTCAGCGGTGGAAGAGCTGCTGGCCACGGCAATCGAGGCGCTGGTGGAGTGGGACCCGGCCAAGGCCCAGGCGGTCATCCTGGGCGACCGGGAGGTGGACATGCTCGAGGTGGAGCTCGATGAGGCCTGCATCAACCTGCTGGCCCTCCAGCAGCCCGTCGCACGGGACCTGCGCTTCATCACCATGGCCATGCGCATCGCCGGTGACCTGGAACGGATCGGCGACCACGCCGTCAACATAGCGGAAACGGTGGAGCAGCTGGTGGGCACCACGGGACCTGGCCGGTTCCGGGAGCTGGGTCAGATGGCCCGGATAACGCGCCAGATGCTCACCGACTCACTGGACGCCTTCATCCGTGGCGACGCCAATGCCGCCCGGGCCGTCTGTAGCCGCGACGACGAGGTGGACAGCCTGCGGGACTCCCTGATCCGCATCCTCCTGACACACATGATGGAGGACCCGAGGCGGATCGGGGAGGGCATGTCCCTGATCCTCGTCAGCCGCAACCTGGAGCGCGTGGCCGACCACGCCACGAACATCGCCGAGGACGTGGTCTACCTGGTGGAGGCCAGGAACATCAAGCACGCGCCCCGCTAGGGAAGCTCTGCACAGGTCCAGGTTCAGACCACGAACTCGCCGTCGCGGATGATCGTCTCGCGGCTGCCGTCCGGGTACGCGAAGGCCGCTTCGCGCACTACGATCCCGGGCTGGGTCGACTCCACGTAGACCCGGTCGATGTGGATCACGTTGTCCCGGTTCCTGAACATGGCCGGGCCGGTGACGCCGCCGAAGTGGTCGCTCCGGCCGAAGGCGATGTGGAGTCCGAGCTTCTCGTCCAGCAGCGTGACGCCCACCGCCTCCACACCCCACTGGCCCAGCACGCCGATGCCCACCTCCCCGATGTTGCCGTAGGCCGGCTCGGCCATGAGGAGCTTCCGTTCCTCGTCCGAGCGAGGCCCGTCGGTGAGGACCTCCACGGCCTGGTTGTTCTCCAGCCGGTAGACCACGATCTCGTCGTCGAACTGGACGGGCAGCTCGCCGGCCGTCCGGCTCGGCTCAGACTCCCGCTCACCTTCGTATGGCACCACGTACGCCTCGCCCGATGGCAGGTTGCCCACCATGCCCGGCTCCCGCATGAGCCCGCCGCTGGCGTGGCCCGTCCTGAACCGCAGGTCGAACATGCTCTCGTACCGTTTCCCGTCCGCCTCCAGGTGGACGGAGATGGCCTCGGCCCGGTCCATCCGCTCCTTGAACTCCACCACCCGGTCATTGACCTCCACGTAGTCCAGGGCCAGGGCGGGGATCATGGCCCGGGAGAAGCCGGGCATGGAGGCGCCGCGGAAGCCGTGCTCCCTGGCCAGCACCTTCAAGGGGGCCGTCGCCGACATCTGGGTCAGTGCCATGACCACGCCGGAAGAGCCCAGGACCTCCTCCAGGGGCATCATCTTCTCCTCGGGAAGGACGCCGTATTCGGTCGGCCCTTCGGCCACGATGACCGTCTCGGGCAGGTCCGCGTTGTTGCTGCCCACGTTCGGGTAGACACAGAAAACCACGGCCGAGAACGGCAGCTCCTGCCTCCGGTCGTGCAGGGTCTGGAACCATTCCCCTGCGATGGCTCTCCGGTCACTCCAGGCGTCGTCGTCCGCGATCCTGGCATCCGGGAGGTCCACCATGATGGTGAGCCATCGCTCCGTTTCCCGCAGGTCGAACACGGAATCGAGGAGGGCGGAAAGCTGTTCGAACTCCAAATTGCTCATGATGCACTCGATCTATCGGGCTTCGAAATCTTCCGTGTCGTCGCTGACGCCAGGATCCGGACCCTGGGACTGTGCACACTTCGGAGGGCGGGGTCAAGCATCAGCCCGCGCCCGCCGTTACCCGCCTGGTACACGACTTCGTCCAGAGCCGTGACACCCGGGCAGGACATTCCTCCCGGAGCCGGCAATGGAGCCGGCCGTCACGGAGAACGGACGGAGACAGGACATGATATCTGCGATGACGAGAATGGTCTGGATGGTGTTGCTGCTGGTCAGCGTTTCCACGGTCCCGGTGGCGGGCCAGCCCGGCACGACTGTCGATCCCGATTCGGCGGGCGGACCGGCCATATCGAGCGCCTCCCAGGCTCAGCCGCCATTCACGATGAACATCGGGACCAGGGTCCAGGTACGGTACTCGTACCTGGACCGGGACGACGAGGACGCCATCGGCTCATTCGGGATCCGGCGAGGCCGACTCAGTCTGAGTGGCACGGCGTACCAGCGGTTCGACTACGCGGCGCAGGTCGAGCTGGCGGGTGCCAGCGCCCGGTTGCTCGACTTCAACGTGCGGTACAGGCTCGCGCCCGTGGCCACCATCTGGCTCGGGCAGGGCAAGGCCCCGTTCGGCCGGCAGCAGCTCACATCGTCGGGGAACCTCCACATGGTGGATCGTGCCATCACGGACGGCCGGTTCGCGCCCGGTCGCCAGCAGGGGATAGCCCTCATCGGCCACGACGCCGCCCGTACCTTCGAGTACGGCGCCGGCATCTACAACGGCAACGGCATCAACGCCGCCAACCCCAACGACGCCTACATGTACGTCGGTCGAGTGGTCCTCACCCCGCTGGGTGCGTACGGCCCGGCGGAGAGCGTCTTCGACTACCCGGATCGGCCCAGGGTGGCCCTGGGCGTGGCCGGCATGCGCAACACGGTCGGGGCCAGTGAGCTGGAGACGGACGTCACCAGGCTGGGCGTGGAGGCGGCGTTCAAGATGCGCGGCTTCAACAGTACCGGCGAGTTCTTCCGGGAGTGGCAGAGCCCCGCCGTGGGCGATGGCGTGGACACCGATGGCTGGTACGTCCAGGCGGGTTACCTGCTGCCCGGCCGGCGACACGAGATCGCTGCCCGCTATGCCGTGATTCAGCCGGACACGCCTGCCGACAACGACGTCATCGAGACCGGCGTCGGCTATAGCCTCTACTTCAACGCCCACCGCGCCAAGCGCCAGGCGGACCTCCGCAACATCAGCCGCCGGGCCACCGACAGTGACGACCTGGAGCTGCGGGTCCAGTTCCAACTGGCGCTGTAGCGCGAGTCGAGGGGCCCCGGCTCTCGACGGCCCAGTCACGGAGCATGCGCAGGAAGTCCAGCACCGCGCCCACCGGGCAGAGGTAGCGGCACCACGGCCGGAGGACGAACAGCGATGCCACGATGACCAGGCCCAGCAGGGCGAACTGGGTTGTGCCGCCCACAAGGCCGAACAGGGTGCCGAATACCTCGTAGCCCGCCTGGCCGGGGCTGCGCAGGTAGACGCCCAGGAGCAGGGCCCCCAGCGCCAGCGTCCGGGGCAGCCATCTCAGCCATGGCCGGAGCCTCGCGGGCTCCCGGGACCTGGCGCCGCCGACGGCGCCGAGGCATTCCTGCGCCGCGCCGAACGGACAGAACCACTGGCAGTATGGGTTCTTCCTGGCGATCAGGATGATCGCCGGCACCCCCACCACCAGCAGGTAGAAGTGGAGGTCCGTCCGCCACGATGGCCAGTAGCCGAGTACCGCCCTGGCCATGTACGTCAGCGTCAGCGGGCTGTTGTAGATGAAGCCCAGCAACAGGAGCCCCGTGAGCATGGTGCCCCACCGCAGCAGCTTGCGGTGGGGGAAGGCGTACCGGTAGGAGAGCAGGACCAGACCCAGAAGCAGCAGCACGGTCAGCTCGAGGAGTCCGAACCGGACTGGCGCTGGCGGCGCCTCGTTCACGGGCAGGCCCATGGCTCTCGCCACCGCCTGGCTCCCGTCCGCCACGGCCCTGGCCATCGCGTCGACGGTGACGGTGGCGCCGGTCACCGTGTCCAGGTCCCGGCCGACGACGAAGGCGTCGTCCCAGGACTTGCCGGCGAGGGCTCCGGGCAGCCCCCGCCTGCTGACCCTGTCGAACCAGGCCCCCGTCTCCTTGTGGTCCGCCACCACCACGTTCAGGACCTGGCCCTCAGCGCTGACGGCGACCGCCAGGGTGAGTGGCCCGCCGTAGCCGTCGGCGGTGCCCAGTGCCACGTAGCCCAGGAGCCGCGAGCGGTCGCGGTCCTCCCAGGCGGCGAAAACGCCGTCGGTGCGGGAGAAGTCCGCGGCCTCGGGGACGGCGGCCTGGATGGCAGGCATGACGCTACGGCGGGCCCGGTGCTCTCCCGCCACCCAGGCGGCGGCAATCAAGGCGAGGGCGACGATCGCCATGACCCGCTCGATCCGGCGCTGCCGGTCGGGACCAGAACAGGCTCGTCCTTGCTCCGGGACGGCCTCCGCGGCGGCGTGCGCGGCGGGGTCCGGGCGCGTGGTCTCGGGCGGCGACGTCCCGAGTGGGGCCAGCTTCACGGTCCGGCAGGTCCGCCGGGCGTACCCGGGCTCGAGGCCCGGCGGTCTACCGCAGGCGTGTGGCCCATGAGGCGCCACAGGACGATGCCCAGGACCAGGCACAGGAACAGCCCGAAGGCGAGGAACCGGAGCCCGGCGGCCGCCTCGTTCTCGCCCACCAGCGTCCCGAAGGCGAAGACGGTGAGAGCGAAGATGGCGTACCAGACCAGGGCCAGCAGGCCCTTCCACCAGGTCAGCACCCAGCCCCGGTCCGCGGCGAAGGCCCTGAACCCGGCGCCGACGCCGAGGAACACCACGCCCATCAGGAACCAGAACAACGGGCCATTGATGAACATGTCAGCCTCCCTTCCCGGGCCTGGTGACAGGGATGTCCAGGTAGCGCTCGGTATCCAGGAACCGCGGCGGTGGCCGGTAGTTGGCGAACTCGCCGTGGGGCGGACGGCGATAGGCTTCCGCGTCGGGCGCGTCGAAGAACCGCTCCTGCATCACCAGCAGCGCGCTGCTCACCGCGCCGGTGGGGTCACGGGCATCCAGGTCACGGGCAACGGAGTGGAGCCAGCTGTTCTTCCGGCTGTACGGGCAGGTGGCGATGCACAGCCGGCAGCCCATGGGCCCCATGGTCTCCCGCCAGTAGTTGTAGCAGGCGCCATTGTTGATGTACCAGTGCTCGTAGCCCCGGATCACCATCCCGTCCGGCGAGTCGGCGAAGGATATGGCACCCGAAGGGCAGCCCTCAGCGCACAGCTTGCACTTGTTGCAGAACTCCGCCACCCCGAACCGGATGGGTCGGTCCACCGCCATGGGCAGGTTGGTGGTGAGCACGGCTGTCCGGAAGTTGCCGCCCAGCTCGGGGGTGATGCAGTAGCCGGTGCGGCCCAGCTCGCCCAGCCCCGCCTCCACGGCCAGGGGCGGCACGATGAGGTCGTAGCCGGCGTCCGGCGAATGGGTCCGGACCGGATAACCCAGGCTCTTGAGGCAACCCTCCAGTCGGAACGCGGTGGTGGAGATCCGGTCGTACGCGTCGCTGCTGGTGGACGAGTGGGGGCTGGCCAGGACCACGTCCCATTCCATGGGCACGCCCACCACGATGGCGTACTCCCAGTGCTCCGGCAGCCGGCTGAAGTCGTGGCCCGGGGGACAGCCGCGCCAGCCGTCCGAGTAGAGGAAGTCCGGGTTCATCCTGGCGATCCCCACCAGCGTGGCTCCGTACCGGTGGGCCAGCTCCTTCACGAACTCCGCCGCCAGCTCCGGGCTGCGGAACGGCACCGGCTCGGGTATCCTGGCCCCGCGGCCCCGGGGCCGCAGGTAGTCCGACACCTCGGGCGGTGACTGGGGCGAAGGGATGAGGGCGCGGTGCGCCTCGAAACCGGCCGCGTAGGCCTCTGCCAGCCGGTAGTGGTCGCCGTACTCCCGCCGGTCCCGTCGGTTGTTCGGGATGGTCTCGCTGAAAGTGCGGAAGTCCCATTCCAGCCGCTCCGGGAACTCACGGTAGAAGGCCTCGAGATCCGGCGGCAGGCCCAGCCCCTCGATGGGATCGTCCAGCGTCCAGTCCGGGTTGCGGGCGAAGGCGCGCTCGAAGGTGGCCACGCGACCGAAGACATAATCGGTCCTGTGGCCGGGCCGGCTGACGGACCCCACCGGCGAGTAGGCCGGGCCATCGAACTCGAACCGCCTCCGGTCGAAGAACTGGGTGCCGGGATTGTAGGACTCCCAGCCCGTGAACGTCCTGGGGTCGCGGCCCGTCCGGATGCCCGCCGCCACCAGGCCGCCCGTCTGCGCCGCCAGGCCGGCCAGGCCCGTCACCATGAGGAAGTTCCGGCGGGACAGTCCCGTCTTCTCGTCGTCCGACATCAGACGTGCTCCATGTCAAGCGGTTTCAGACGTGTATACTGATTCTGGCAGAGAACGCCCTGCAGGGCCAGGGGTCGGCACTTACCATCACGCCTCGCCCACCCACACCTCGCTGCGGCGCCACAGCTCTTCCGCCAGCTCCCGATCACGGGCGGGTTCCGACGGCTCCCGCACCTCCATGCGATGGCTGTAGACCCGTGTCAGCCCCGCCACTTCCGGCGACGTGGCGTAGTGCAGGACCGGCGCGGCGCCCTCCTCCACCGAGAGCATGCCCCGCGTCACCAGCCAGCGGATCGGCGATGGGATCCGGCGCCAGATGTCAGTGGCCACCGTGCCGGGGTGCACGGCGTAAGTGGTCACGCCCGTACCCTCCAGGCGACGCCCCAGCTCGTCGGAGAACAGGATGTTGGCCAGCTTGGAGACGGCGTACTCCCGGGTGCCCGTGAACGTGGCCGTGCGGCGGCGGACCGCGTCGAAATCCATGCCCGACGTCTTGGTGTGGGCGGCGCTGGCCACCGTTACGATCCTGGCCGGGGCCGACTCCCGGATCCGGTCGAGGAGCAGCGATGTAAGGAGGAAATGGCCCAGGTGGTTGACCCCGAAGTGGAGCTCGAAGCCATCTTTCGTAAGCCCCCGCCCGCCCGCCACCGCGGCGTTGTTGATCAGCAGGTCGATGGTCGGGCGCAGCGCCAGGATCCGGGCCGCCGCCCGGCGGACCGACGCCAGGGACGCCAGGTCGAGCTGGACGAAGTCGACCGCCTCCTGGCCGGCGAGCCGGTGGGCCTCCCGGACAACGGGCGCGGTACGGTCCGGGTCACGGCCAGCCATGACGAGCCGCGTACCGGACTTTGCCAGGGCGAGGGCCACATGCCTGCCGATGCCGGTGTTGGCGCCGGTGATGACGCAGGATCTGGGAAAGCCGTCGCTGCGGGAGTCGGTCATGTTCCTTCCTTGGACTGGACCTGTTGAACATACCTGGAACTTGGAGCTTCGAGAGCCCGCCTGGCAAACCCGCCACGAGCATGCCCAGGGCCGATACGGTGGAAGCCGCGGGCGGAACGGCCGGGTCCGAATTCGCGTCTGGAGGTTCCGAGGCGCGACCTTTGCTCTTCGATGTTCGGCCGTCCGGGAGTCGGGTGACGGAGGTCGGGTCCGATGAGCGGTGAAGAATGCGTCCGGTTCCTGCAATGGGCTCTACCCCGTCTGGGCATGCGCTGGGCCGGCTTCCGGAAGGTGCGGGGGCAGGTCTGCAAGCGGACAGGCCGCCGACTGGGCGAGTTGGGGCTATCCGGATACGACGACTACCGTGGCTACCTGGACTCGCACCCCGAGGAGTGGTCGGTGCTGGACTCGTTCTGCCGGGTCACCATCAGCCGTTTCCACAGGGACCGCGGCGTCTTCGAGCTGGTCCGGGACCTGCTGCTGCCGGAGCTCGCCGCCGCCGAGGCGGGTGGGCCCCGTGAGCATCGGGGCAGGGCAGGGTTGGTGCGCTGCTGGTCCGCCGGGTGCGCGTCGGGCGAGGAGCCGTACACGCTGAGCATCATCTGGCGCCTGGCTGTCGGAGGCCGGTACCCTGGCGTGGGGCTCCGTGTGGTGGCCACGGACGTGGACGAGACGCTGATTGCCCGTGCCCGGACGGGCTGCTATCCGCGTTCCGCGCTCAAGGAGCTGGCCTCTGGTTGGGTCGAGGCCGCGTTCGAGCCGGTGGGCGACGAGTTGTGCCTGCGGCCCCAGTTCCGGCCCGCCGTGGAGCTGTCCCTCCAGGACATCCGGGAACAGATGCCGCCCGGCCCGTTCCACCTGGTGCTGTGTCGGAACCTGGTATTCACCTATTTCGAGGAGCCGCTCCAGGGCCGGCTGCTGGATCGGATCCTGGAACGCCTGCTACCAGGGGGGTTCCTCGTGATCGGCGCCCACGAGGAGCTGCCCGCTGGCGACTGGCCTCTCGAACGGCTGGTGGCCGGCGCCCCGGTCTTCAAGCGCGGCGAGGCCCAGGCCTTCAAACGCCCAGTCGCCAGAGGGACGTAGTCTCCTGCTGACGGAAGGGGTGGAGCGGGTCACTCTCGTCGGTGGCGCGGCGGTGTGCGGGACGGGCGTCGAGTTTCTCCATGACCTGGAGGCCGGCAGCGTCGAAGGTGCTGAGTAGCTCTTCCCGGGTACGGAGCCCGAGGCGCTCCGCCAGGTCCGAGAGCACGAGCCAGGCTTCGCCCGAGGGTGTCAGGTGGTCCGGGAGGCCTGCCAGGAACCGGCCCAACATGCGGCCCTTCGGGTCGTAGACTGCTCGCTCGAGGCTCGTGGCGGCCTTGGCCGGTATCCATGGCGGGTTGCAGACGATGAGCGGGGCGCGCTGGGGATGACCCTCCGGTGGGAACAGGTCCGACTCCACCACCTCCACCTGGTCCGCCAGCCCCAGGCTGAGGACGTTCTCCCTGGCGCAGGCCACGGCCCGGGGCTCGTTGTCGGTCCCGATCACCCTGGCCACGCCTCGTCTGGCCAGGACCGCCGCCAGGACGCCCGTGCCGGTGCCGATGTCGAAGGCCAGGTCCCGGGACGGGAGCGGCGTCGTCGCCACCAGCTCGATGTACTCCTGCCGGATCGGTGAGAAGACGCCGTAGTGGGGATGGATCCTGCCTCCGAGTGCCGGTACCTCCACGCCCTTCTTCCGCCACTCGTGAGCGCCGATGATCCCGAGCAGCTCATGGAGCGGGATCAGGGACGACGTGTCGGCCGGGCCATGGGCCGCTTCCAGCGCCGCACCGACGTCGGGGGCACGGCCGAGGCGCATCGAGTAATCCGGCTCCAGCTCCACGAGCAGCATGCCCAATACGTGGGCCCGTCTGGCCGCGTCCATCCGGTACCGGTGGAAGGCGGCCGGGGGAGCCAGCGACTCCTCGCCGTGTCGGCCTCCGGCGCGCCGCTTCCGGTCCGCCCGCCGGGCCATGGCTGCCAGCAGCTGCCTGGCGTTGTGGAAGTCCCCGCGCCAGAGCATGGCCGTCCCCTGGCATGCCAGGCTGTAGGCCCGGTCGGCAGTCATGGTGTCGTCTACCGGGATCAGCCTGGCGGGCGGGGCCGGGCGGCTCTCCGAGAGCCATCGAGCGGACCGCTGGATGCCCTCCTCGACCCAGGCCACGGAGGGACGACCGACGTTGGAGGAGAGCGGACTAGCAGGCACGGCTGCGATGAGAGCGCCCCGACCGGGTGCCCGGCAGGAGACCGGGTGACGCGGCCGGGGGCTGCTCCAACCCTCGGTATGGTGGGCTCGTTATCCGTGGGCGTTCGGATCGAGCACCGCTGTCAGCTTGGCCTCCAGCTCGTCGTGTCGGTCGAGGAGCGCCTCGGCCTCAGGGTCCAGCTTGATCATCTCTCCCCTCAGCTCGTCCTGGAACGCCTCGAGCCTGGCGGCGATCGCCGGCCGCTCCAGCGCCTTCGCCTGGGCTGTCATGAGGTGGGCCTGGATCTCCTGGGCGGCGGCGGCCAGCTCCTGGAGCTTCTGCTCGTCACCCGCCTCACGGGCCTGCACCGCCTCCTGCTCCAGGGCCTGCATGCGCTGCATGTGCTGCGGTACCTCCGGGTCCTCCTCCTCCATTGCCTGCTGGACCAGCTCGCCGAGTTCCTCCTGCTGCGCCTGGATCGATGGCTTCTCCAGCACCTCCTGTTGCACGGGCGCTAGCTGCTGCTGGATCTGCTGCAGCTCCATGTACCAGGCCTGCAACTGCTCCTGCTGCTCCGGCGGGACCACCGGCTCCTGCCCGCGGACACCTTCCGGTATGGTCAGGACCGCCAGGACGATGAGGAGCACGCTCATGAAAGGCTTCAAGGTTCTCTCCTTTGGTTGAATACGATCGACCGGTATGACCAGACACCGTTTCCCGGCGGAGGTTCCGCACGCCCGAACCAGCCCGCGCTCACCGGCTGGTCTCCATCCCTGTGGGAGCCAGGATCTCGCCCGTGTAGTACTTCCCTTCCTTCGAGGCCAGGAGCACGAAGGACGGCGCGATCTCCGCGGGCTGGGCCGGGCGGCCCCAGACGGTCTCCTCCTCGCCGAAGCTCCGCACGCTCTCCGCCTCCATGGTAGCCGGGATGTAGGGTGTCCAGACCGGGCCCGGCGCCACGCAGTTCACCCGTATGCCCTCCGGCGCCAGACTGAGGGCCAGCGACTTGGTGAAGGTGTGGATCGCTCCCTTGGTGGCCGAGTAGTCCAGCAGTGTGGCATAGCCAGCCATGGCCACCACCGAGCCGCAATTCAGGATCACGGCCCCAGGCTCCAGGTGCGGCAGCGCCGCTTGCACCATGTAGAAGAAGCCGTAGATGTTTGTCCGGAACGTACTGTCGAGCTGCTCCGGGGTGATGTCCAGAATCGAGCGTCGCTCCTGCTGGTAGGCCGCGTTGTTGACCACGATGTCCAGGCGGCCGAACGCCTCTGTCGCCGCCTCCACGAAACCGCGGCACGCCTCCGGGTCCTGGACATCGAACCGGTGGGTCAGCGCCCGACGGCCAGCCTTCTCCACCCAGCCGGCCGTGTCCTCGGCGTCCGCCTCTTCCCGGTCCGAATAGTAGCCGATGGCCACGTCCGCACCCTCACGGGCGAAGGCTATCGACGTGGCCCGGCCGATCCCGCTGTCGCCACCGGTTATGACCGCCGCCAGCCCCTCCAGCCGACCTGAGCCGCGGTAACTCTCCTCGCCGTGGTCCGCCTGCGGCTTCAACATGTCCTCACGACCCGGAGCATCCTGGAGCGGGACGTCCGGTGCCGGCGTGGGTCCCCTGCGAGGATCTCTATCGCTCATCTCGAGCCTCCATGTATGGTGCGTTCGACGCGGACCCGGGAGCCCACCGATCGCTCGACCCGGTCCCGGCGCCGCAGGAGGCGACCACACCATGCAAGAACCGGGTCGCTTCGAGGTGTCCGTTCCTGGGAAGCGCTGTCCCGGTTCCGGACACCCTACATCTCTCGGTCGGCACCGATAAGGCCTTGCATGGTAATTGGTTGCGGCATTCGGTACCGGGGTATGGAACTTGACTTGGGAGACGCACGCAACTCACGCGTTGGGCGGCGGCACAACAGAGCCGCGGCCACTGACTGGCCGCTGGAGGTGAGAGGATGGTCACGGGCACAGGCCGCCGACGAGGATACTCCATGGTGCGCTCCGCCGTAGCAGGTCTGGGTCGGGATGTCCGGTACGCCCTGCGGGGCCTGGGCCGGAACCCGGTCTACGGTGCAGTGGCGCTGGCTTCCCTGGGTCTCGGGATCGGTCTGGCGACGGCCACGTTCAGCGTCGCGAACACCCTGCTGTTTCAGCAACCGCCCGGCGTGCTGGAGCCGGATCGCCTGGTGTCGATCGGGCACCAGAACCCGGAGGGCTGGCGGAGCAGCAATTCGTATCTGCACTACGAGCTCTACCGGGATCAGGTGGCGTCGTTCACTGATGTGGCGGCCCACGGGCAACGGCCGATGTACGTGTCGGTCGGTGGTGCGCTGGAGCGGGTCTCCGGCGGTCTGGTGAGCGCGGACTATTTCGCAACCTTGGGAGTGGGCGCAGCGCTGGGGCGAACGCTCGTACCTTCGGACGGTCGTGGCCCGCACGCGTTCCCGGTGGTGGTGCTGAGCCACCGGTTCTGGCAGAGCCGGCTCGGCGGCGATCCCGGCGTCCTCGGGACGGACCTGATGATTGGTGGTCACCCGTTCACGATAATTGGGGTGGCCGCTGCCGAATTCCGCGGGCTCCGTGTCGACGATGGTGCGGACCTGTGGATTCCGGCGCCGCTCTACTCTCTGGCTGTGCCGGAGCTGGCCTTCCCCGTCCTCGAGCTCTGGGGTGCCCACTCATTCAGCCTGGTGGCGCGGCTGGCGCCGGGTGTGTCGATGTCCACTGCCCGGGCCGAGCTGGCGGTAGCGGGTGAGACGGCTGTCGCGCTGGAACAGGAGCAGACCGGGCACGGCGAGGCGTGGCGTCCGGTGGCGGAGACTTCGAGGGAAGCCCGGATCCCTTCCTATCGCCGGGAGGCGGCGAATCGGTTCCTGCTCCTCCTGGTGGCGACGTCGGTGGCCAGCCTGCTCATCACCAGCCTGAACCTTGCGAACCTGACGGCCGCCCGGACCGTGAGGCGGCGTCGCGAGCTGGCGGTGCGTCTGTCCCTGGGGTCCGGCCGCGGTCGGCTGGTCCGGCAGGTGGTCATGGAAAGCCTGTTGGTCTCCCTCGCCGGTGGCGCTGTGGGTCTGTTGGTGGCGCGGCTCGCGGTGGACTACCTGACCGGTCTGCACCAGCCGCACCAGCCCTTTGGCCTGCCGCTGGCCGTCGATGGCGTTCTGGGTGCACGGGTCCTGCTCTTCGCGCTGCTGCTCTGCGTTCTGGCCGGGTTGCTGGCTGCGCTGGTGCCGGCGTGGCAGTCGCTCGGGCTACACCCGATGCACGCGCTCAAAGGTGATCACCAGTCAATCGGCAGGGGGCAACGTCTCCTGGGTCGGGACGCGCTGATCGTGGCCCAGGTCACGCTTTCCCTGATCCTGCTCGTGCCCGCCGGCCTGCTGGTGCGAACGGTCCAGAACGCCCGGGCCGAGGATCTCACCGTCGAGCCCGAGCAGGTGCTGGTGGCGAGTTTCGAGATCGCGGCCAGCGGTCATGCGGCTGATCGGGTCCGGCAGGTCTACGCCGAGTTGGTGGAGCGGGCGGCGTCGCTCCCCGGCGTGACGGGCGCCGCCCTGGTGGAGGTGTTGCCCATGACAGGGAGGGGGGCGATGCGGGACATCATCGTGGGCGCACCAGACGAGCCATCCGGTCGCCGGGAGGTGAGCGTCGCGTTCAATACGGTCACGCCTTCGTATTTCGAGGTCGTGGGTCTGCCACTGGTCGCCGGACGTGGCTTCACTGACCGGGACGACGACGCTGCGCCGCTGGTGGCCGTGGTCAACGAGCGGATGGCCGCCCGGCTGTGGCCTGGCACCGACCCTCTCGGCCGCACGTTCGAGCTGGCGAAGCGGGAGGCGGGCCCGCTGACGGTGGTGGGGGTGGTGCGAGACGGCAAGTACCGGAGCCACCGGGCGCAGTTGGCGAGTGGTTTCTATATGCCTTACGGCCAGGCTGGCCACACCTCCTTGTTCGGTACCGACCGCGACATGACGCTCCAGGTCCGGACCACTGGCAGGCCCGTGGCCATGGCGGCTGCCCTTCGCAGGGAGTTGAGAGACATGGATCCGGCCTTGCCTCTCCCCGCCGTTCGGACCATGGCCCAGCAGCGTGATGCCATGCTGGCTTCCGAACGGCTGGCGGCGTCGCTGCTGAGTGCTGCCGGGCTGCTGGCGCTGGGTCTGTCCTTGCTGGGGCTGTACGGGATCATCGCCTTCATGGTGGCCCAGCGGACCGCCGAGATCGGTATCCGCATGGCCCTGGGCGCTCGGGCCGGTCCGGTCATCCGGCTGATGCTGAAGCGGAGCCTGGCTCTGACGGCCATCGGGCTCGTACTCGGCCTGGTCGGCGCCGGTGTGGCGAGCCGACTGGCGGCGGGCATGTTGTACGGGGTAGAGCCGCTGGAGCCGACGCTTTACGTGGCGGTGGGACTGGCCGTGGTCGCCGTGGCGCTGGCGACTGCCTTTGTACCGGCGCGCCGGGCTGCGCATATTGACCCTACCAGCGCGCTCCGCTGGGAGTGACTGTTCGAGATAGGGATGGCGCCGTGAACGGGTAGCGCGACTGCGCGCGGTATCCGAATTTGCCGTGCGATGCCGCACCGGAGGTAGCAGTGGACGACCAGCCGAGGATCCTGATCGCCGACGATCAGCCGGACGTGCTCCAGGCGCTGCGGCTCCTGCTCAAGACGGAGGGCTACCGGCTCAGCACTGCCGCTTCGCCTCGCGACGTGGCCAGCGCCCTCCAGGAGCAGGAGTACGATGTCATCCTGCTCGACCTGAACTACACGCGTGACACCACCTCCGGCGAGGAGGGGATGGACCTGCTCACCCGGATCCAGGCGGTCTACCCCAACCTGCCCGTGGTGGTGATGACCGCGTGGGGCAGCGTGGATGGGGCTGTCGAGGCCATGCGGCGGGGCGCGCGAGACTATGTGGAGAAGCCCTGGGACAACCACCGGCTCCTGGCCATCATGCGTGCGCAGGTCGAGTTGAGTCGGGCGCTTCGTGCCAGTGAGCGACTCGACGGGGAGAATCGGGTCCTCCGCGGTGAGGGCCTCCCCACCCTCATCGCCGAGTCCAGGGCCATGCGGGAGGTGGTGCGGCTCATCGACCGGATCGCGCCTTCCGACGCCAACGTCCTGATCACCGGGGAGCATGGCACGGGCAAGGACGTGGTTGCGCGCTGGATCCATGCCGGCTCCCGGCGCGACAGGAAGCCCCTGGTCACCGTGAACGCCGGCGGCCTGTCGGAGGGCGTCTTCGAGAGCGAGCTGTTCGGCCATGTGAAGGGCGCGTTCACGGACGCCAAGACGGACCGGGTCGGCTACTTCGAGCTGGCGGGGGGCGGGACCCTCTTCCTGGACGAGATCGGGACCATGCCGGTGAAGCTCCAGGCCAAGCTCCTGAGAGTGCTCCAGACCGGCGAGTTCCAGCGCGTCGGGTCGTCCACCACCCGGACGGCGGACGTCAGGGTGATCTCCGCCACCAACGTGGACATAGGCCGGCAGGTGGCGGAGGGCAACTTCCGGGCGGACCTCCTCTACAGGTTGAACACCGTCCAGATCCGCCTGCCGCCCCTGCGCGACCGGCACACCGACATTCCGTCGTTGGCCAGCCATTTCCTGGACCGCAAGTCGGCCCACTACGACAGGAAGCTGGAGGGCTTCGCGCCCGCCGCCATGCTGTCGCTCCTGGACTACTCGTGGCCCGGCAACGTGCGGGAGCTGGAGCACACCATCGAGCGCGCCGTCCTGCTGGCGGCGGGCCCGCTGATCGACGCGGCGGACCTCAACCTCGAGCCGCTGGCCGGCTCCGGCGGCGACGGCTCGGGCAACGAGGTCAGCCTCGAGGCCATGGAGCTGGAACAGGCTGAGCGGTACCTGATCAGGAAGGCCCTGGAACGTCACGACGGCAACGTGAGCCAGGCCGCAAACTCCCTGGGTCTGAGCCGTAGCGCACTGTACCGCCGGCTCCAGCGGTTCGGCCTGTGAGACAGCCCCGGGTCCCCCACGACCGGCGTGTCCTGCTCCTGACGCTGCTGGCTGGATTGCCGGGCTCCGTCGTGGCCCTGGTCTGGGTCTGGACCGGTGACCTGGCCGACCCTGTCCGCTACGGCCTCACCGCTCTGCTGGTCGGCGGCTGGGTCGGCGCCGCCCTGGCCGTGCGCCGTACCGTCGTCCGTCCGCTCCAGACGCTGGCCAACCTTCTCAACGCCTTGAAGCACGAGGACTACTCCATCGACGCCCGCGGCGCCAACCGCTCCGACCCCCTGGGCCTGGTCCTCCACGAGGCGAACACCCTGCGGGCTCTGCTCCGTGAGCGCAGGCTCGGCGCCATCGAGGCCACGGCGCTCCTCCGGACGGTCATGGCCGAGATCGACGTAGCCATCTTCGCCTTCGACGAGGATGACCGCCTCCGGCTGATCAACAGAGCGGGCGAGCAGCTGCTTGGCCAGCCGTCCGCACGGGCCAGGGGCGCCACGGCGGGAGAGCTGGGGCTCTCTTCCTGCCTCCGTGGCGAGGCACCGCGGACCTTCGATTCCGCGTTTCCCGGCGGCGCCGGGCGCTGGGAGCTGCGGCGGGGCAGGTTCCGCCAGGGCGGTATCACTCATCGCCTCCTGGTGATCGCGAACCTGAGCCGCGCGCTGCGGGAAGAGGAGCGGCAGGCCTGGAAGCGCCTGATCCGCGTGCTCAGCCACGAGATCAACAACTCGCTCACGCCCATCAACTCCATCGCAGGTACGCTCCTGGAACTCTACGATCGTGAGCCGCCGCCACCGGATCGGGACGACGACGTGCGGGAGGGCCTCGAGGTGATCGGCCGGCGGGCCGGCGCGCTGAGCAGGTTCATGATATCGTACGCCCGTCTGGCCAAGCTCCCGCGGCCGCACCGCCAGTCCCTTCACGTGGGGAGCTGGGTGGAACGGGTCGTTCGCCTGGAGACCCGGCGCCCCATCAACCTCCGGCCCGGCCCCAATGTGACCATCCAGGCCGACGAGGACCAGCTGGACCAGGTGCTGATCAACCTGATCCAGAACGCAGTGGACGCGGTGAGCGAGACCGGCGGCGAGGTGGAGGTGGGCTGGGAGACGGAGGATGGCCGGCTGATCCTCTGGGTCGACGATCAGGGCCCCGGCCTGGCCAGCACGGCCAACCTCTTCGTCCCCTTCTTCACCACCAAGCCCCACGGCTCGGGCATCGGGTTGGCTCTGAGCCGGCAGATAGCCGAAGGCCACGAGGGTTCCCTGGTTCTGGAGAACCGGTCGGGCCAGTCCGGCTGCCGGGCCCGTCTGGCCCTGCCGTTGTGAGGAGCGCGGCCGCCCTGTAGCAGGCTCAGGGCTGCTGGCGGTGCTCCCGCGCGCCTCACGGTCCACTGTTGACATCGGGGAATCCCCTACAGCCCATGTCAATAGGACTCCGATTTGCCGACCCGCCCGAAACATCGTAGATCACCCGTTGCGTTGTTCGCGTCGTTCCCTTCACTGCGAAGATCATGATTACTGGGGCTCCCGTCGCCGGGATCGACCGCGAGTCGCTCGAGCTCACGCTCCGCGCCATCTGCGAGTTCGCCGACCAGAAGCTGCCCACCGAGACCATCCTCGAGCTGGACACCACGCACGAGTTCCCGGAGGCCCTGGTCCGGGAGATGTGCAACGAGCTTGGGATCCAGCTGCTGTTCATCCCCGAGGAGTACGGGGGGATGGGCGGTGGCTCGTTCGACGTGTACCGGGTGTGTGAGGTGCTGTCGGGCATCGACCTGGGCGTCGCCACCGGCGTGCTCGCCACCTTCCTGGGCAGCGACCCCATCCTGTGGGGTGGGACCGATGAGCAGAAGGCTCGCTGGCTGGGTCGCATAGCCGGGGAGGGGTTGCTCATGGCGTATGGCGCCACCGAGCCCGAGGCCGGGAGCGACCTGGGCGCGTTGCGCACGGTGGCCAGGCCGGCGGAGGCGGGCGGCGTGGCCGGTTACCGGATCAACGGCGCCAAGATGTGGATAAGCAACGGCGGGTACGCGGACCTGTACAGCGTGCTGGCCATGGCCCCGGGAGGTCCCACCTGGTTCATCGTGGAGAAGGGCGCGGAGGGGTTCGGCCACGGCAAGCCGGAAGACAAGCACGGTATACGGGCCAGCAACACCGCCGCCCTCTCCTTCGACGACGTGTTCGTGCCCGCCGGTGACCTGGTGGGTGGAGTGGAGGGCCAGGGCCTGGTCCAGGCGCAGCTGGTCTTCGGTTACACGCGGCTCATGGTGGCGGCCTTCGGGCTGGGCGCCGGCTGGGCGGCGCTGGACCGGGCCATCGAGTATTCGAAGACCCGGATCCAGGCGGGCACGCCGCTGTCCGAGAAGACCGGTTACACCCATAAGCTGATCGTGCCTCACGCCTGCCGGCTCGAGGCCGCCCGCGCCTACATCGAGGAGACGGCGGCCCGGATCGATGCGGGCGAGGGGGCTTTGGGCACGGAGGGCGCCATCGCCAAGTACCTGGCCACGGAGGCGGGCTGCGACGCTGCCGACGCCGCCATCCAGGCGTTGGGCGGCTACGGCTACACCCGGGAGTACATGGTGGAGAAGATCCGGCGGGACGTGCGCATCACAACTATCTACGAGGGCACGTCGGAGATCATGGAGATGACCATCGCCCGGGACCGCTGGCAGGCCCACCTGAAGACGCGAGGCCAGCATTACCACACCGAGGCCCGGGCCCTGGCCGCTCTCGACCCGGCAACCGGCGGCGCCATCGCCGCGCTGGCGTCAGAGGCGCTGGGCAACCTGCTGGAGCGGGCCCGGGTGCAGCGCCTCACTCGCAACCAGCACGTGCTCTTCCGCCTGGGCGAGCTGGTCGCCTACGTGGAGTGCGCCGGCGCCCTGACCCGGCGGGCCGAGTCGGCGCTCCGCGGCACGCTCCACGACAAGGCCGATGCCCGTTTCGACGCGGAGGCGCTGTGCGCCATCAGCAGGGCCTTCGCCCGTGACGCCGCCGCCCGGGTGGCGCTGGACGGGATGCGCTGGTGCGTGGGCGCCGACGGCGTACCCGCCGCCGAGCGCACCGCTTTCGAGAAGGAGCTGCGGAGCGCCGAGATCAGCGGGGCCCAGGCCGGACTCCTCGCTGACATGGACTACATAGCAGACGTGCTGTACGAGAGGGTAACATGAGCCATCCTGCCGACAAGCTCGCCGCCATCGTAGGGGTGGGCGCGGTCATGCCCGACGCGCCGGACGTGGCGACCTTCTGGGCCAACATCGTTGACGGCCGGTCCAGCATCAGGGGCGTCCCGTCCGATCGGTGGGACGTGGACCTGTATTACGACCCTGATCCGCGAGTACCGGATCGGACGTACTCGAAGATCGGCGGCTGGGTCAACGACCTGGAGTGGAACCCCCTCGGCTGGAAGCTGCCCATCCCGCCAAGGGTGAGCGATGCGATGGACACCACGCAGAAGATGGCGATTGTCGCCGCCCGCCAGGCGCTGGCCGACTACGGCAAGCCACTGGACGGCGAGCAGACGGCCGTCATCCTCGGCAACGCCATGGGCGGTGACCTCCACCTCCTCACTGGCGCCCGCATCCTCTTCCCCGAGATCATGACCGAGGTCGAGGCCACGGCGGGCTACCAGGAGCTGCCGGCGGAGGTCAGGGCCGCGGTGAGGGAAACGCTGTTCGAGGGAGTGCAGCGTCGCATCCCCAGCGCCACTGAAGACACCATGCCCGGTGAGCTGGCCAACATCATTGCCGGCCGGATCGCCGCCCTCTTCGACCTGAAAGGACCCAACTTCGTGACGGACGCAGCGTGCGCGTCTGCGCTGGCGGCCGTCACGGCGGCGGTGGACGGCCTCATCGATGGCGACTACGACCTGGTGGTGACGGGCGGCGTGGACGCGAACATGAGCCCGTCCACCTTCGTGAAGTTCTCGAAGATCGGCGCCCTCTCCGCCACCGGCTCGAGGCCGTACGCCGAGGGTGCCGACGGCTTCGTGATGGGCGAGGGCGCGGCCTTCTTCGTGCTGAAGCGGCTGTCCGACGCCGAGCGGGATGGCGACCGGATCTACGGCGTGATCCTGGGCGTGGCCGGCTCGAGCGACGGGAAGGGGAAGGGCATCACGGCGCCCAACCCCATCGGCCAGCAGCTCGCGGTGCAGCGGGCGTGGGAGCGGGCCGGCGTCCGGCCCGAGGCGGGCGACTTCATCGAGGGGCACGGCACGTCCACCCGGGTGGGCGACGTGGTGGAGGTGAGCAGCCTGGCAGAGGGCGTCCGCGCCGCCGGCGTGCCGGCTCAGTCCATCGCGTTGGGCTCGGTCAAGTCGAATATCGGTCACCTGAAGGGCGCCGCGGGCGCGGCCGGCATGCTCAAGGCTGCCCTTGCCCTCCACCACAAGACCATACCGGCTAGCATAAACTTCCATGCGCCCAACCCCGGCATCGACTTCGCCGCGACCCCGTTCAGGGTCACCACCGAGACGGCTCCCTGGGCCAAGGGCAACGGCGGATCAGGCGTTTTGCGGGCGGGCGTGAGCTCGTTTGGCTTCGGCGGGACCAACTTCCATCTGGTCCTCGAGGAGTACCGGTCCGGGCTGCACCGGAGCGGCGGCGTGCCGGTGGACGCGGAGCTGGAGACCGAGCCCAAGCCGCCCCCCCGGGGCAGCCTGGTGGTGGGCGGCGATAGCGAAGCAGCAATCGCCAGCCGCCTCCGGGGGATCCTCGAGGCCGCTCGCCGGGGGGAGGTGCCGGAAGCGGTGGCGCCGGCCCGCAGCGACCTGGCGGCGGCAGTACGTGTGGCCATCGACTACGGCAACGGCAAGGAGCTGGCGGACCGGCTCGAGAGCACCATCGCCGCGCTCGAGGCGGATGACGAAGGTCGGTGGCGTGCGCTGCGCAACCAGGGCGTATACCTGGGCCGCGGCACGCCCGGCAACGTGGCCTTCCTCTTCACGGGCCAGGGCTCACAATACGTGAACATGCTGCGAGAGCTGAGTCGCGCCGAGCCCATCGTCAAGGGCACGTTCGACGAGGCCGACGCCATCATGGAGCCGCTGATCGGCAGCCGGCTGACCGAGCACATCCTGCTGGAGGACCCGGACGAGGCGTCCCTGGCCCGCGCGGAGGAGGCGCTCAAGCAGACCGCCATCACCCAGCCGGCCGTGCTCACCGTCGAGACGGCGCTGGCCCGGCTGCTGGAGGCGTATGGCGTGCGCCCGGACATGGTCATGGGCCACAGCCTGGGCGAGTATGGCGCCCTCATCGCCGCCGGCGTCCTGAGCTTCGGCGACGCGTTGCGTGCCGTCTCCGCCCGTGGCCAGGCCATGACCCATCTCTCCCTGGGCGACAACGGCACCATGGCCGCGGTCTTCGGCCCCCTGGACCGGGTGCAGGAAGTCATCGCTGGCGTGGATGGCTACGTGGTGGTGGCCAACAACAACAGCACCAAGGAGTGCGTGATCGGCGGCGCCACGGAGGCAATGAAGGCGGCTGTGGCGGCGCTGAAGGAGGCGAACCTGCGCGTTCAGCCGCTACCAGTGAGCCATGCCTTCCATACGGACATCGTGGCGCCCGCCTCCGCGCCGCTGCGGGAGGTACTGACGTCCCTGGACATCGGGCCGGCAAGGCTGCCCGTGGTGGCGAACGTCACCGGTGACTTCTACCCCGACGGCGCCGCTGATCGGGACCAGGTGATCCACATCCTGAGCCAGCAGGTCGGCGCGGCGGTGCAGTTCGTCAAGGGGCTGAACACCCTCTACGACGCCGGCGCCCGCGTCTTCGTCGAGGTGGGACCCAAGCGAGCGCTGTTCGGGCTGGTGGAGGACGTCCTGGGCGAGCGCGAGGACGTGACGGCACTGTACACGAACCACCCTCGCCTCGGCGACACCGTGTCACTGAACCGCGCCCTGTGCGGCCTGTACGCCCTGGGCATCGGGGAGGGCAGGGAAGGACCGGCGGCCGCAAAGGTCGCGGTGGCCTCGCCACAACCGGCGACCCAGTCGGCGGCCCCATCCATGCCCCGACCCGTGGTCGCTCCGCCGCCCGCCGACTCCAGGCCGGCGGCCCTGTCCCGACCGCCGTCGCCGGGCCAGCAGCGGAGCCACCCGGCCCCGCGGACGGCGGAGCCGGGGCCCGACCGCTACATGGCGCTGGGCAAGCTCTTCACCGAGTTCCTCGACCGGAGCTTCGACATCTACACCGGCGGCGCGGGCCGGGCCCTGCCCAGGGTCGGTATCACCGGCGCGTCCGTGGGCCTGCCGGGGACGGAGCGTCTCTTCGACGACGCCAACATCGGCCGCCTCTTCGGTGGCGAGCAGCTCATCCGCCCCATCACGGAGGCACTGAAGCAGGCCATGGCCACCCGGGGCGTCACCCGGCTGGTCAAGGGCGGCAACGGCGAGGCCGGGTTCGAGGTCATCACCGACACCGCCGACGTAATCAAGCTGGCCGGCCGGGCTGGTGAGTTCGATCTGGCGAGCGAGTTCGGCTACCCGCAGGACCGGGTGGCCGCGCTGGACCGCGTGACCGAGATCGCCATCGCCGCGGGCATCGATGCCCTTCGTGACGCAGGGATCCCCCTGGTACGGCGGTACAAGACCACCACCACGGGCGGGCGCCTGCCCGTGGGCTGGAGCCTGCCCGAGGACATGCGGGATGACACGGGCGTCATCTTCGCCTCGGCGTTCCCCGTGCTCAACAGCTTCGCGACCATCATGCGGCGCTATCACGAGCACCAGTCCAGGCGCGAGAAGCTGGACGAGCTGCGGTCGCTACGGGCCAGCCTGGCCACGGCGGCACCGGACGCGCTGGCCGAGCTGGACGCCCGCATCGATTCTCTCGAGACGGAGATCAACGACAACCCGCACCACTTCGAACGACGCTTCCTGTTCCAAATCCTGTCCATGGGCCACTCCCAGTTCGCCGAGTACATCGGCGCCCGTGGCCCGAACGTGGGCACCAACGTGGCCTGCGCCAGCGGGACCCATGCCGTGGCCATGGCCCAGGACTGGATCGAGACGGGACGCTGCCGCCGGGCGATTGTGATCACCGCCGATGACATAACCACCGACGAGCTGTTCCCCTGGTTCGGCTCCGGCTTCCTGGCCTCGGGCGCGGTGGCCACCGACGCCCGGGTCGAGGACGCCGCCATCCCCTTCGACCGGCGCCGCCACGGACTGGTGGTGGGCATGGGTGGCGCGGCCCTCGTGGTGGAGTCCCTGGCCGCGGCGGAGGAGCGCGGACTGGAGCCCATCTGCGAGGTCATGGGCACCGTGGTGGCCAACAGCGCATACCACGGCAGCCGGCTCGACGTGGAGCACATCGTCGGGGTGATGGAGCAGCTCGTCTCGGACGTCGAGCAGCGATGGCAGATCGGGCGGGCCGACATCGCGCGCGACGTAGTCTTCGTCTCCCACGAGACCTACACGCCCGCACGGGGCGGGAGCGCCAGCGCGGAGGTCATGGCGCTGCGGGGCGTGTTCGGCCAGGACGCCGACAGCATCATCGTCGCCAACACCAAGGGCTTCACCGGCCACCCCATGGCCACGGCCATCGAGGACGCCCTGGCGGTCAAGATGCTGGAGACGGGGCACATCCCGCCGGTGCCCAACTTCCGGGAGGTGGACCCCGAGCTGGGCCCCCTCAACCTGTCCCGGGGTGGGTACCAGCCGGTGCAGTACGCGTTGCGCCTGGGCGCCGGCTTCGGCTCCCAGATCGCCATGTCCCTGACCCGCTGGCTCCCGCCGCCCGACGGGGCCCGCAGGGCGATCGACGACCTGGGCCACCACCACCGGATCAAGGACGCGGCGGCCTGGCGCCGGTGGCTCGAGCAGGCAAGCGGCAAGGAGTCGCCGGAGCTGGAGGTGGTCCAGCGCACGCTCCGCTTCCGTGATGGCATCGCCGTGCCCGCACCGCCAGCGCCGGCGGAGGTGGAGCGCGTGGAGGTGCCCGCCGGTCCGCTCACGGCCGGCCCTGGCGACACGGCAGCAGCCGCCGCCGCGGCGCCCGCCGACCCGGTGGCGGAGACCATCCTCCGGCTCGTCTCCCAGCAGACCGGCTATCCCGCCGACATGCTGGCCCAGGACCTGGACCTGGAGGCGGACCTGGGCATCGACACGGTGAAGCAGGCGGAGATGTTCGCCGCCATCCGTGAAGAGTACGGGATCGAGCGGGACGAGAACATTGCCCTGCGCGACTATCCCACCCTGGCCCACGCCGTCCAGTTCGTCTACGACAAGCGGCCCGACCTGCAACGGCCGGACGCCGCCGTCGCCGCGCCTGGCGCACCCGCGGCTGTCGCAGGCGAGGTCGCAGGGGTTGCCGCGGGCGCCGCCGTAGGAGCCGCCGTGGGAGCCGCCGTCGCCGTTGAGTCGGACGCTGCCGGTGACGACCCGGTGGCGGGCGTCATCATCCGGATCGTGGCGGAGCAGACCGGCTACCCGGCGGACATGCTGGCGCTGGACCTGGACCTGGAGGCGGACCTGGGGATCGACACGGTGAAGCAGG
>SLCC01000045.1 GCA_007126035.1 Gemmatimonadota bacterium | reverse complement strand
TGCCGCCCTCGCTGCGCAGCTCCTGAGCCGAGGCCGTCTCGCCCGAGACCCTGAGGACGGCTCGCCTCAGGTGAGGTCGAACCGGTCGAGGGTCATGACCTTGTCCCAGGCCGCCACGAAGTCACGCACTAACTTGTCCTTGGCATCATCGCAGGCGTAGACCTCGGCGAGAGCCCGGAGCTGGGAGTTCGCGCCGAAGAGCAGATCCACGGCGGTGGCGGTCCACTTCACGTCGCCCGTTGCTCGGTCCCGGCCCTCGTACACATGCTCCTCGGAACCCGACGGCGCCCACGTCGTGCCCATGTCCAGCAGGTTCACGAAGAAGTCGTTGGTCAGGGCGCCGGGCCGGTCCGTGAACACGCCGTGCTTCGACCGCCCGTGGTTGGCGTCCAGCGCCCGCATGCCGCCGATGAGAACCGTCATCTCGGGCGCGGTCAGCGTCAGCATGTTGGCCCGGTCCAGCAGCAGAGTCTCGGGTGAGAGCGGGGCCCCGGCCCGGATGTAGTTGCGGAACCCGTCGGCCCTCGGCTCGAGAACGGTGAAGGACTCCACGTCCGTCTGCTCCTGCGAGGCGTCGGTGCGCCCCGGCGCGAAGGGGACCGTGACGTCATGCCCGGCGTCGCGAGCCGCCTGCTCCACGGCCGCGCACCCGCCCAGGACGATGAGGTCGGCCAGCGAGGCCCGCTTGCCGTTGGACTGGCCGTCGTTGAAGTCGCCCTGGATCCCCTCCAGCGTCTCGAGCACCGCCGCCAGCTCGGCGGGGTCGTTCACCGCCCAGTCCTTCTGTGGCGCCAGGCGGATCCGCGCCCCGTTGGCGCCGCCACGCTTGTCGGTGCCGCGGAAGCTGGCCGCCGCGCCCCAGGCGGTCCTGACCAGTTGGGGTACGGTCAGCCCCGAGGCGAGGATCCGGTCCTTGAGGGCGGCGATGTCCTGATCATCGATGAGCTCGTGGTCGACCTGGGGGACCGGGTCCTGCCAGAGCTGCGGCTCCGGGACCCACGGGCCCAGGTAGCGAGAGATGGGGCCCATGTCACGGTGCAGCAGCTTGTACCAGGCCTTCGCGAACGCGTCGGCCAGCTGGTCGGGGTTCTCATGGAAGCGCTTCGCAATGGGCCGGTAGATCGGGTCCATCCTCAGCGCCAGGTCCGTGGTCAGCATCATGGGAGCGTGCCGCTTCGACGGGTCATGGGCGTCGGGCACCGTCTCCGCCGCCGCGGGGTCCGTCGGGACCCACTGCCACGCCCCGGCCGGGCTCTTCACCAGGTCCCAGTCGTACCTGAAGAGGGTGTCCAGGAACGAGTTGTCCCACTGGGTCGGAGTGGGAGTCCAGGCGCCCTCGATCCCGCTGGTGATGGTGTCCTTCCCCAGCCCGGTGCCGTGCGAGCTCTTCCAGCCCAGCCCCTGGGCATGGACCGGACAGCCTTCCGGTTCGGGGCCGACCAGGCTCGCGTCGCCAGCGCCATGGCTCTTCCCGAACGTGTGCCCCCCCACGATGAGCGCCACGGTCTCCTCGTCGTTCATGGCCATACGGGCAAAGGTGTCCCGGATGTCCCGGGCCGCCGCCAGCGCGCTCGGCTGGCCGTTGGGGCCCTCGGGGTTCACGTAGATGAGCCCCATCTGCACCGCGCCGAACGGCTCGGCCAGCTCCCGGTCGCCGCTGTAGCGCTCGTCGCCCAGCCACGCGTCCTCCGGACCCCAGAAAATCTCCTCCGGCTCCCAGATGTCCTCCCGGCCGAACCCGAAGCCGAACGTCTTGAACCCCATGGACTGCATGGCAACATCGCCGGCGAAGACCAGGAGATCCGCCCAGGAGAGCTTGCGGCCGTACTTCTGCTTGATGGGCCAGACCAGGCGACGCGCCTTGTCCAGGTTCGCGTTGTCCGGCCAGCTGTTCAGCGGGGCGAAGCGCTGAGACCCGTCGCCCCCGCCGCCCCGGCCGTCGTGGGTCCGGTACGTCCCCGCCGCGTGCCAGCTCATCCGGATGAAGAGCGGGCCGTAGTGGCCGTAGTCCGCCGGCCACCAGTCCTGCGAGTCCGTCATCAGCTCCATGAGGTCCCGTCTCAGCGCCTCGACATCGAGGGTCTTGAACTCCTCGGCGTAGTCGAAGTCCTCGCCCATGGGGTTGGACGACGGCGAGTGCTGATGGAGCACCGACAGGTCCAGCTGGTTCGGCCACCAGTCCCGGTTCGTCCTCGGCCGCGTGACCTTGGGCTCCGGGGACGGGATAACCGGGTTCTCGCTCTCGCTGATGCTCCGGGTCGCCTGCTTGTCATGCACGCCGAAATCGTCAGTCACGTCCTCTTCCCTTTCTCACCTGTGCTGGCTGTGTATCAAGGATCCCCGCCATCGCTGCCCGACCACGCCGCCACGCACTCGGGACACCGGCCCCAGTAGACCACCTGGGCTTCCTCGATCTCGAAGCCCGAGGCATCCGCGGCCGTAAGGCATGGCGCGTAGCCCACCGCGCAGTCCACGTCCACCACCAGGTCGCACGTCCGGCAGATGAGGTGGTGGTGGTTGTCGCCGACTCGCGTCTCGTAGCGGGCAGGCGACCCGGGGGGCTGGATGCGCCGGAGGAGACCCCGGTCCGTGAACACCGCCAGCGCGTCGTAGACCGCCTGCCGCGAGAGCGCACCCATCTCCGCCCGCACCACCTGGTAGATGTCGTCGGTCGTGCCGTGCGGCCGGGCCGACACCGCCCGTAGAACGGCCAGCCGCTGGGCCGTCACCTGAAGCCCGTACCGGCGGAGGAGCCCTCGCTCGTCCGGGTGAGTGTTCCCCGACATGGGTGGCACCATAACATCGATTCTGGAATCAGTCCAGATCCGCCGGGTCTGGACTGACCCTGGCCAGGGGTTTTGCGGACTGGTCACGCGAGGCTGGATCCGGCATGCGCGGGTTAGGCGAACGCTTATCGCCGACGGGCCAGGTACAGATAGTGTCTCGCCCCGCCGCCCGCGTACGCCCGGGCGACGGTCTCCTCCACATCGAGGCCGGCCCGGCGCAATGCTGCGGCCAGGCGCGGGTCGGCGTCGGCCGACCAGTACGCCAGGCTTCCGCCCGCCCGGAGCGCGGCCGCGGCGGTGCGGATGCCCTGGTCGTGGTAGAGGCGCGCGTTGCGGGCGGAGGTGAGCGCGTCGGTCCCGTTGTCCACGTCGAGCGTGATGCCATGGAACCGGGCGGGGCTGGATGCCAGGACGTTCGCCACGTCGTCGTGCAGGAGCGTGACCCGCGGGTCTTCCAGTGCGGCGGCGCCCAGGCCGAGCCCGGGGTCACGGTTCCAGCGGATCACCGCCTCCAGCAGCTCCACGACCAGGACGCTGGCGTCGGGGCGGAGGAGAGTCAGGGCAGCGCGCAGCGTGAAGGCGAAGCCCAGGCCGCCGATCAGGAGCTGGGCCTCTGGGGTCTCGGTCAGCGACTGGCAGACCAGGCCGGCCAGCCTCTCCTCGGAGTGGTGCCGGCGCGTGGACATGAGCTCCACCCCGGCCGCGTGCAGGTAGTACGCCCCATCGTGACGGTACAGCGTCAGCGGGGTTCCGTCTGGCGACGCCGTTTCCTCGATCCGCTCGAACTTCTTCAACCGCCCGCACTCCTTCCGCCGCTATCGAACGAGTCTAGGGCCCTGCCGGCGTCAACCGGTCGCGAGCACCCGAAGGCTCGGGCAACCCGATCCGGCGTCGGAGAGCGGGGAACCTGGGGTCGTCCCGGATCCCCTCGAAGCGGGGCCAGCCATCCATGAGGAGCAGCCAGTCGTCCCGCGTGGCGTCCGCCCGATCGAGACAGCGGAACGCCTCCTCGGCTTCCCCCAGCGCGGCGTGGATACGGGCGATGCTCGTTGGTGGGACGTAGGAGTCCTCCATTTCCAGCAGCTGGTCGAGGAGCCGGCGCGCTTCGTCCGTCCGTCCGGCGGCGGCCAGGTTGTGGGCCTGCGCCGCCGACGAGTGCGGGCCGCCGCCCAGCTCCACGGCCCTGGCGAAGGAAGCGGCGGCGCCGGGATGGTCACCGGTGACCTCACGGCCCACGCCCAGAGCGAACGCGCTGGCGCTGGAGTCACGGTGGAAGGCGGCGAACTCCGTGGCGGAGACGAACGCCTCGGCCGTGCGCCCGCTCGCGGTCAGCGTCAGCACCTCGTTCAGCCAGATGGTCGGCGCCATGGGGTCAAGCTCCCGCGCCCGGCGGGCGGCGTGCCGGGCCTCGTCGTAGCGGCCAGTGACGCAGAGGAAATAGCTGAAGACCCAGTGGGATTCTGGCAGGTCCGGGCCGCGCTGGAGCCCCCGCTGCAGGTGGCGCTCGGCCAGTGGCCAGTCGCGGTCCAGCACGGTGGCGCAGATCCCCAGGGCGATGTGGGCCTCGGCGCTCTGTGGATCCAGCGCCAGCGCGCGCTCGGCGCGGCGGCGCGTTTGGGCGTAGGCCTCGAGGGGCGCGATTCTGCCCGTCCGAGCCAGAACGCCGTAGGCGTAGGCCAGCGACGCGTGCGCCGGCGCGAATTCCGGGTCCAGCCGGATCGCCTCCTGGAACTGTCGCATCGCCTCGATGACGCCCGCGGGCGTCATCCGCACGAACTGGCAGCGGCCGCGGAAGTACGCATCGCGCGCGCCCCCGCTCGCCGGGGCGGCGCGGCCGGTGGAAGTCCGGGCCAGGGCCGCCTCGATGGCGTGGGCGATCGTGCCGGCCAGCTCCGCCTGGGTGGTCAGCGATTCCTCCATCTGGCGCTCGAAGCTGTCGGCCCAGACATGCCGTTCGGGAGGCGTGGTGAGGAGCTGAGCGGTGGCGCGGATCCGATCCCCGGATTGCAGCACGGTCCCCTCCACCACGCGGTCGACGCCCAGCTCCTTCGCCACAGCCGCCAGGCTGTGCTCGCCCCGTCGATACCGTTGGGTCGAGGTCCGGGATACGACGGCGAGGGATGTGGTGCGGGCCAGCTCCGTGATCAGCATCTCCGTGAGGCCCTGGGCGAACCATTGCTCGGATGCCGCCCCCGAGAGGCTGGCGAAGGGTAGCACCGCCAGGGAGTGGGCCCCGACCGCCGGATCATCGGCCTCAGCGTCCACCATGTCGGAGCTCTGGCCCACGTCGCCATCGGCGCGCTCAGCGGTGCCGGCACGCACCGCCGCCATGAGAGCGCTGGTTTCCTCATCGGGGTCCAGCTCCAGCTCTCGCTCCAACCGGGCCGCCAGCGCCCGGTACGCAGTCATCGCGCCGGCCCGGTCGCCGCTCCCGGCCAGGAGCCGGATCAGGGTGCGGCCCGCCCGCTCGTCGCACGGGATGACCTCCACCAGCCACCGGGCATACCGAATCGCACGGTCGAGGTCCCCGTCCGCTTCCGCACGCTGGATCAGCGCCGACGCCGACGCCGCCGCCTTGCGCCGGAGACGGCCCCGGGTCTCGTCGAGCCAGCGTTCGCACTCGGGACCGCCGCCCGGGTGGAAGCCGGCCATGAACTCGCCGCCGTACAGCTCCACTGCCGCCTCGAGGCGATCCTCGACGATGGCCCGCTCGAAGGCCACCGCATCGCACCAGAGCCGGTCCGAATCCACTCCCAAGCCGCTCTGTCCGCCGCCCACGATCACGGCCTCGCCCAGCCCTTTCCGCAGGTGATAGAGTGTCTGGCGGAGCGAGCGTCGGGCGTGGGAGTAGTCATGGTCCGGCCAGAGCAGAGCCAGGAGCGTGTCGCGGAAGACCAGGGAGCCAGGGCTCCCCACGACCAGGTAGGCCAGGAGCGCCAACCGCTTCGGCTGACCCAGGATCGGGTGCGGCGATGGCAGGCTACCGTGGCCGCTCAGCCCGACCGCTCCCAGCGTGGTCAATCGCAGCATCGCTCTACGCCCAGGTAACGCGTGGATAGACAGCCAGGAGACGCCTCCCTCCTATAGTGACCATTCGGGTTGGCGCGCGCAATGATGACCGACCCGGGCCAGGGGTGCTGTGCCCCACTCACACGCCAGCAACGAAGGGGTCTCGTGATGACGCTCATAGCCCGCTCCGCAAGGTCGATTCGCTTCACCGTCCTGGTACTCGGAGCGTTTCTGTTGTTTGCCAGCTGCGACGGTGATCCCGTGACGCCGCCCGCCGAGGCCGACCCACCGGCGGATATGGGTGCGTACTTGAGCGCCCTGCCCTCCTGGGAAGTGTTCTCGCCTCGCCTGGAAGACAAGGATCCCGAGACGGTCGGTGCCCCCGTCGAGCTGGATCCCGTGACCCTGGACGTCGAGAAGGTCGACGCGGATGGCAACCTTCAAATGCACCCGAACCAGGTCTACCTGTGCACGGAGACCGAGTACTCCATGACGAAGAACCCCCGGGAGATCGTCATGTACAGCCCCAACGTGGGGGTCCTCTGGGCCGGCGGGCTACTCCAGGGGAAGAGCCACAGGGCCGGGAACCTGGAGAGCCTCCCCATCCGGCAGCGCCAGCCGATCAAGGTATCCATCCCGGACATCGCGTCCGGTCAGAACTACAGGGTGGTGGAGAATCCGGATCAGGCCACGGTCAACGCCGCCATCATGGACATGGTGGGCAACGCCACGCTAACCGGCACGCCCACCTCCAGCTCCATCGACTACTCCTACACGGTGACCCACTCCGAGTCCCAGCTCGCCCTGGCCATGGGGCTGTCCGGCCGGTACATGGGGTTCCAGGGGAAGGCCAACGCCGACTTCACCCGGAACGCGTCCGAGACCACCGTCACCGCCCACTTCGTGGAGAAGATGTTCGACGTGGTGGTGGAGCTTCCCCAGACGCCGGCGGGCTTCTTCAGCTCGGACTTCACCCAGAAGGAGCTGGATCAACAGATCGACCTGGGCCGGATCGGGCCGGACAACCTGCCCGTCTTCATCCATACCATCACGTACGGGCGGATGATGACGTTCAGCATGACGTCCACGGCCACCGCGACCGAGATCAACGCGGCCATATCGGCGGCCTACAAGGATATTGGCAGGAGCGTCCAGGTGGACCTCGATGCCAAGCACGTGGCCATCCTCGAGAACTCGCGGATCGCGGTGACCTCATTTGGGGGCAACGCGCAGGCCACCCTCGATGTGATCCGGACGGGCGACTGGTCCCAGTACTTCACCAAGGAGGCGCCGCTGTCCTCGGCCGCGCCCATTTCCTACCTGTTCCAGAACCTCGACGGGAAGCCAGCGGGCGTCACGGAGGCGACCAACTACAAGATCCGGGATTGCCAGCCCCAGTCGAGCCAGGACGGGATCTTCGAGCTCACGGACCTCCAGTCCGTTTCCCTCGGAATCCCCCCCACCGGGCTGCGCACCCTCACGGCCGACGTGAACGGGAACGGCCGGACCGACATCATCTGGAACAGCGTTAGCGCCGCCGGGAACAGCTGGGTGGTGGGGCTCTCCAACGGGGATGGCACCTTCACCCTGACGGCGCCCGTCACACACCCGGTGGCCAATCCTTCCGCCGGTTGGGCTGTGTACGGCACCGTCGTGGGCGACTTCGACGGCGATGGTCGCCCTGACCTCGCCTGGGCGACCCGGGGCACCACAGGGACCCACATCTACCTGGCCATGTCGAAGGGCGACGGCACCTTCGACATCCGTAACGGCGTCACCAAGGGCGGCTCCGGCGCGCCGCACGCCGCGTGGCACGTGTACGCCGGAGATGTAAACGGGGATGGCCGCACCGACCTGATCTTCAACCACCTGACCCAGGGTGACGACCGCAACATCACCGTCTTCGCCCAGTCCGACGGCACCGGCGACTTCACGCTCTCCGGGAACTCCCAGCATCCCGTCAAGTCGACCGGCTGGCACACCTACGAGACCTTGATCGGTGATGTGAACGGAAACGGAAAGGACGACATCATCTGGGCGCGCGGACCTCGCACTGGCGGCCACGTCCGCGTCTATCTCAGGATTTCCTACAGCGGGTTCAAGGGCCCCTACGATCGGACCAACTATCACATACGTGCGAACGTCTTTCCCCACGTCGGGGACGTGAACGGGGACGGCCGCGCCGATGTCGTCTACGCCTGGGGGGAGGCCGATGGTGTCGGCTCCGGAACATCGAACCCGGTGCTCGTCGGTCTCGGAACCTCCACGGCCGCCCTCAACTTCCGCTCGCCTATCTCCGCGAATATCCCCAACAAGGCGTTCATGCAGGTCCGGATCGGCGACCTCAACGGGGACGGGCGGGCCGACCTCCTGTGGAACGAGCTGGGCACCGACAACCAGAACCGGGTGTACGTGAGCCTGGCGAAGGCAGACGGCAGCTTTGACTTCTCCACGAAGCCCCAGGTCCACACCTTGGAGCGGACCGACTGGTCCCTGTACGAGCCGTACCTGGCCGATGTGAACGGGAACGGTCGGCAGGACGTCATCTGGATCCATGCGGGAGTGCCGACCCGGATCTACGTGGGGCTGTCGGAACGGTAGCTCCAAGAAAGGAGTTGCTGCGGCCGGGCGGGCTGATCAGCCATCATAACCCACTGGGCGCGCGCTGGGCCTCCCCGTCGACCGCTGTGTCGTCGACGGGGAGGTGGTGGTGAGGACGGCCGGGACGGCTGGCTCGGGTTTGCCAGGTGAGCCTCAATGAATTGCCGACATCCCTCCATCGATGCCGATCACCTGCCCCGTGATCCAGGAGCCAGCCTCAGGCTTTCGAGTTCGGTCATTTCCGCGTCGGTCATGGGCCTGAACCGCCTGGCCAGCTCGAAGTTCTCGTCGAGCTGTCCCAGCTCGGTGATGCCTATGACGGCGGTGGCCACCGGGAAGCTCAGGGTGTAGCGCATGGCCTGCTCCATCGTGATGGGATGCCGACGCAGCAGCTGATTGCGCCCGGTGACCTTCATGGCGATCACGCCGACCCGCTTTTCGACGGCGGCGGTCATGAAGTCGTCGAGATGTTCGGTGTCGGTCATGGACATGTTGGCCGGGTTGACCGTGATCAGGACGCAGTCCATGTCGACAGCCTCTATGGCCCGCTTCAGCACGCGGGAGGAGTGGCCCGAGATGCCCAGGTGTTTGACCACGCCCTCAGCGTGCAGCTTCTCGAAGGCTCTGCGCGCCCCGTCGGGAGCGAGCACCTCGTCCAGGGTGGCGTCGGTGGACACGTGGTGGTGCTGGTACAGGTCCACATGATCGGTCTGAAGCCGATCGAGGCTTCCCTCGATCATGCGCATGGCCCCATCGTAACTGAACTGACGGCTCTTGGTGGCCAGGAAGACTTCCCCGCGGCGCTCCTTCATGACCTCGCCGATATAGGATTCGCTGACCCCGTTACCGTATATGTGGGAGGTGTCGATGTAGTTGAGCCCCAGGTCCAGGGCGCGGTGGATGATGGCAACCGCATCGTCCCGTCTGCCAGGCTGTTCGATGGTGGATTGTCCGCCGAGGCTGAAGATCGGCACGTCGAATCCGGTCTTGCCGAGCGTGCGGATGGGCATGCCGGAGGCGCCCGCGACCGCGGCATAGGCGTCGGAGAGTCTCCCGAGACCGAGGGCCCCGCCAATGGTGCAGCCGGCTGCCGCCGCCAGCGTGGTCTTGAGCATGTCGCGACGCGATAGTACTTGTACCATGACCGTGTCCCTTTCGCAGTTTGCACTTACAATACGACCATCCGCGCGGCGGATCAACAGCCGGGTGAAACAGGGCGAGCCTGGACGGCGAGTGATCGCGGCTCCGATCGCCTCTGGCTGCTCTGGAACCGGTACGGCGTCACCACCACCGGCAGTAGCTCTGCCGTGCGCACCGGACCCAGACCCGGGCACGTCCGCAACAGATGCCACTCCCGGGTCGGCCATCAGGCACCCGTACGCCCTGCCCAGGTGACCCAGCCGCCGAACTGGCCCCGCTTCTTGTACACCTTCGTCCCGATCGACCCGATCCGGAGCTGCTCCGCCAGACCGAAGGCGCTGCGGCCCCGCCTCGCGACCAGCTCCGGCAACTCAACCGCGAGATCGAGGCTGCGCTGGGCCGGCCGCCAGAAGCTCGGCGTTTACTTGCGAAGGCCATGAGCGAGGCATATGTTGACTACAAATTGAGGAGTTATCTGGTCGTATTCGTACGCCTGTACCTGGTTCGAGTTGGGCAATCGAGTCCGGCAAGGCCACTCGGCCACGCCCTCGGTGAATCGATCAGACTACCAGAAGTTGTGCACGAAGCGAGTCCGACGCGGAAGGTTCACATTGCCGGTCGTTGACCAGGTGAGGCCCTTCTGCGCGAATACTCCATTTGCCTTCCTGTTTGAACATAATCCCTGCATTCCCGGGCGGGCTGCGCTTGGCGAGGACGTCCCCGCCCGTTCCTATCACCTCCCTCGCCAGCGGAGGAACACACCGATGCAATCACGAACTGCGCGGGTTTGCAGCCGATTGCGCGCATGGACCGGCGCCGCAGCGATCGGGCTCATAGCTGCAGGAGGGCTCGCGCTTCATCCAGCCATCGCCGATGCTCAGACGGGGACCGTGGTCGGCACTGTAACCCAGTCGGACACTGGGCAGCCGCTGGCCAGTGTGGAGGTCACGGTAGTTGGTACTAACCTCGGGACGGTCACCGGCCGGACCGGTAACTTCGCGCTCAGAGGGATACCGGCGGGCGAGCAACGGATCCGGGCCAACATAATCGGGTTCTCGAGTTCAACGCAGGTCGTGCAGGTTCCGGCCGACGGCCAGGCGACGGCGAACTTTGCCCTGACCGAGACGGCAATCCAGCTGGACGAGATAGTGGCGACGGGCCGCGGCACCGGAACGGCGCGTCGTGAGATTGGCAGCTCGCTGGCCAGGATCAGCGTGCCGGCTCTCGAGGCCGCTCCCGTCACCAGCATGTCTGACCTGCTTCAGTCCAGGTCCGCCGGCGTGCATATCCTCCAGAGCGGTGGGCAGCCAGGCCAGGGGAGCCGGATCCTGCTTCGCGGGATGGCCAGCCTCTCCCAGTCCAACACTCCGGTGATCTATGTGGACGGCGTTCGCATGGACAACTCCCCGTACCGCGGCGTCCGGACCACCGGACCGTCCTGGTCGGGCTTCGATGACATCAACCCGGCCGACATAGAGAGCATAGAAATCGTTCGAGGCGCATCGGCCGCCACGCTGTACGGTACGGAGGCAGCGGCGGGAGTCATCAACATCACGACGCGGCGGGGCGCCGAGGGGGCGCCACAGTGGCGTCTC
>SLCC01000205.1 GCA_007126035.1 Gemmatimonadota bacterium | reverse complement strand
CTGGGCCACCTCCTGGAGATGGTCCGGGCCAGCGACGTCCGCGCGCGACTCGATCCCGCCGCCGTGCCCGTCCTGCCCCACGCCCGGCCCCTGGCCGAGGCGGGACACGTCCCCGGCGGGACACGCCGGAACAGGACGGACCTGGCCGACTCCGTGGACTGGGGCGACACCGACGACGTCACCCGCAACCTCCTCGCCGATGCCCAGACCTCCGGCGGCCTCCTCATCGCCCTGCCCCCGGAACAGGCGACGGCGCTGGTGGCAGAGCTGAACGAAGGCGGAGACCGGAGGGACGACGGCGACGGCGGGGGCGACGGGAGCGACGGCCCGCACGGCGCGGCGATAATCGGGGTCGTCGAACCGTGGGCGGCGGCGACGGAAAGGACGCGGATCCTCCTGGAGCCGGGGCTGCTGCCGCCGCGGAGCTGAGGAGCTCAGCCACCGGCCGGGCTTTGGGCTCCGGGTCTCGGTGGGATTGCGGGCGGCGGACAGTGCCTGGCGCTCGATTCGAACTCCGAACTCCGAGCTCCGAGCTCCGACCGCCCTGCCACCACCCGGCCTCCGGTCGCAGGGCCTCGGTGGGTGGCGGGCGGCGGCGGGTGCCTGGCGCTCGACTCGAGCTTCGAACTCCGAACTCCGAACTCCGAACTCCGACCGCCCTGCCACCACCCGGCCTCCGAGCTCCGGGCCTCGGTGGGATTGCGGGCGGCGGACAGTGCCTGGCGCTCGACTCGAAGTCCGAGCTCCGAACTCCGAACTCCGACCGCCCTGCCACCACCCGGCCTCCGGTTGCCGGGCTTCGGCGGGATTCCGGGCTTCGGCGGGTGCCTGGCGCTCGACTCGAAGTCCGAGCTCCGAGCTCCGAGCTCCGACCGCCCTGCCACCACCCGGCCTCCGGTTGCCGGGCTTCGGCGGGATTCCGGGCTTCGGCGGGTGCCTGGCGCTCGACTCGAGCTCCGAGCTCCGAGAGGCTGTCCCGCAAACCAGCCGGCTGTTCCCAGATCTGGGCTGTCTTCATGCCTCGGCCCGTCGGCAACCTTCGAACATCGTGACACGGGGGGCTCGAAGGAGGCGGAGGAAACGGAGGCCGGACCCGTGTTTCCATAACCATACCCACACCCACTCCGCGTCCTCCGTCTCCTTAGCGTCCTCCGTGTCAACGCTGTTCGAAGACTGTGCTGCCCTCGAAGCCGGCGGGTTCGCCAGACAGCCTCCCGAACTCCGAACTCCGAGCTCCGAGCTCCGACCGCCCAGTCACCACCCGGCCTCCGGTTGCAGGGCTTCGACGAGATTCGGGGCGGCGGTGGGTGCCGGGCGCGCGACTCGAGGACGTGCTGAATGCCGCTCCGAAGAGCGCGCCGCAGGAGCGGGAGCGATGACAACTCGCCACGGAGTTCGTCTGCTCCCGGGGCTTGGCGTCTTGACCCCGGTATCCGGGGACATCCCGGAACACTCCAGCCGGCGGGACGGACCAGTGCGCGGTTGTCCTCGCCCGGCGAGGAAAACGCGGAAAGGAAGCTCGACCGATGCGAACCGTGTTGCGTTATCATTGGCAACCTTCCACCTGCCGCCTCCTGCCCGAACCCGTCTCACCGGGGGCACTCCGCCCATAATGGGCATTCCCACAGTGGGTTGACAGCAGGAGGGGGCAGCGCTTACCCTTAGAGCATATGAAAACCTTCGTCACCTCGGGAGGCGTTATGGCCGACGTAATCAAAGAAGTTGATGTCAAGAAGGACGCTCGAAACAGGGTCACCCTCCCGGACGCCGCTTTCGAGCACTACCACGTGCGTGTTTTTGCGGATGGGCACTACGAGCTGTACCCTCGCGTTCTCGCCGAACCTCTCATCTCAACCCGAACACTCGAGATGATGGATGCCTCGATGGCAAGCCTCGAAGAGGGGCAGGTTGGGGAACCACTGGACCCCGACACCATGCTGTCCGCGCTGGACGACGTCTAACCACAGACGATGGCCGAGTCGAAATTCAAGGTCCGCCCAGGCATACCCGAAGTCCGTGATTTGTGGAATCGTCTCTTCAGGGGTCTCAAGGCCGGCACGTTAGATGGGGGTGACCGAGCGCTGGCGAAGCGGCTCGCGAAGGCGGTGAAGCATCTCGCCCGGAATCCGCGGCATCCTGGGCTCCAGTCGCATGAAATCGGCAAGCTGACAGAGCGGTACGGTCAGAAGGTCTTCCAGTCGTATCTTGAGAACAACACCCCAGCGGCTGGCAGAATGTTCTGGGTGTACGGACCGAATCGTCGGGAAATCACACTCGTGGCGATTGAGCCGCACCCGGAAGACAGTAAGCGGGCCGCGTATGACCGCATTCCGCTTTCCGACCTCCCGCCAAAGTAACCGTCGCCGGTAGAACGGTGAGGCTGCCGCTCCGGTTAGATGGATACCCCCAACTGTGCGATATCCGCATGCGGCCGTTCCGGGTCACGGGTCACGCACGAAGCTCACGCACGAAGCACGGGGCCCGATTCGAGCGCCCGGCACCCGCCGCCGCCCGGCCTCCCGCCGAAGCCCGGCAACCGGCGGCGGGGGGCCGGCGGGGCGATCGGAGCTCGGAGCTCGGGAGCCTATCCGACACACTGCCCGGCGCTCCGGCCGAGCTTCCTTTCGCAGTTGTCCCCCCAGGGCGAGGACAACCGCGCACTGGTCCGTTCCGGCGCCAGCAGTGTTCCGGGTTGTCATCGGATACCGGGGTCAACGCAACACGGGCCGGGAGCCGACGACTTCCGTGGTGAGTTGTCACCGCTAGAGAAGCGAGCGCGGCTCCCCCGGCGCTGGCCGGGTCGGAACACGAGCCTCGCCCGCCATCCGAAGACGGAAGGTTTGTCGGACAGCCTCTAGGAGCTCGGAGCTCGAAGTCGAGCGCCAGATACCCACCGCCGCCCGACTGCCAGCCGCAGCCCGCCAACCGGCGGCCGGGCGGTGGCAGGGCGGTCGGAGCTCGGAGCTCGGAGCTCG
>SLCC01000164.1 GCA_007126035.1 Gemmatimonadota bacterium | reverse complement strand
GGGGCAGGCCACCGCGCTGGGCCGGATCCTGGGCGGCGCCGAGGCGGACATCGCGGTGCGGGTGACGGGCGAGGACCTGGGCGCGGCGCTGGACCACGCCGAGGCGGTGGTGGCACGTCTGGCCGCCGTGGACCGGGTCGCCAACGTGCGCCTGGGCACCGAGCGCGGCAAGCCCCAGTACGAGGTGGAGGTGCTGCGCGACGCGGCGGCCGAGCACCGGCTCGAGCCCGCGCGCGTGGCCAACGCCGTCGAGCACGGCATGCGCGGCGTGCTGGCCACCCAGTTCAGCGCGTTCGACCGCCGCGTCCCCGTCTGGGTCCGGCTGCCCGCCGAGCTACGCTATGACCTGGCCACGCTCGAGCGCCTGCGCGTGGGCGACGTGCCCCTCGCCAACCTGATCCGCGTCGAAGAGACGCTGGGCCCGGCCGAGATCCGCCGCGACGACCAGGCCCGCGTCACCACCGTGTACGCCGACGTGCGCGCCGGCGGCCTGGACCGGGCCATCGCCGACGTGGAAGCCGCCCTGGCCGGACTCCCGCCGCCGCCGGGGCTCAGGGTGGGCATCGGCGGCGAGAACGAGGAGATGCGCCGCTCCTTCCGTGACCTGGCCTTCGCCTTCGGCCTCGCCCTGCTCCTGGTCTACATGATCCTGGCCGCGCAGTTCGAGTCGTTCGTGCACCCGTTCACCATCCTCACCGCCGTACCCCTGGCCCTGATCGGCGCCCTGCTGGCCCTGTTCTTCGCCGGCCAGGGCCTCAACACCATGTCGCTCATCGGCATCGTCATCCTCATCGGGATCGTGGTCAACGACTCCATCGTGAAGGTCAACTTCATCGTGGAGGCCCGCGCGGCTGGCGCTGCGCTGCGCGATGCCATCCTCGAGGCAGGCCGGGTGCGGCTACGGCCCATCATCATGACCACGGCCACCACCGTGCTCGGCCTCACGCCCATGGCCCTGGGCTTCGGCCGCGGCGCCGACCTGCGCGCGCCGCTGGCCATCGCCGTCATCGGCGGCCTCATCGTGGCCACGCTGCTCACGCTCATCGTCGTGCCCGTGCTCTTCTCGGTGATCGAGTCGGCCCGCATCGCCATGTTCGGCGAGCCCGAGGGCGTGGGCGTGGGCGGGGGCGGGGGCGACGGCGATACGGGCGAGGGCGGCGCGGGCGGGGCGGGGGCGGCGCTGGTGCCGGCCGGCGCCGAGCGGCCCCGCTCCCCGGCCGGCGCGTCCTGAGGCCGGGACATGATCCGGCTCAGCATCCGCCGACCGGTGGCCGTGGCCATGGTCTACATCGCCGTGGCGCTGCTGGGCGTCTCGGCCTGGCGCAACATCCCCATCGACCAGGTCCCCGACGCCTCGTTCCCGCGCCTCACCCTGAGCTTCCGCTGGGCCGGCGCGTCCCCGGAGACGGTGGAAGCGTTCGCCACCGCGCCCATCGAGGCGGCGGTCCAGCAGGTGAAGTGGGTCGAGCGGATCACCTCCCAGTCGCGGGAGAACGGCGCGTCCATCACCGTGGAGTTCGCCCGCGAGGCGGACATGAACGTGGTGCGGCTGGACCTCTCGGAGCGTCTGGCCGTGGTCGAGGAGAGCCTGCCCGACGGCGTGGGCGCCGTCACCATCCAGCCGTACCTGCCCCGTGAGATCCAGGCGCAGGCCAGCGCGCCCGTGGTGCGCTACACCTTTACCGGGCCGTACCTGCTGGAAGCGCTGTACGCGCACCTGGAGCGCTCGGTGGCGCCCGAGCTGATCAAGGTGCCGGGCGTGGACCGGGTCAACATCAGCGGCGGGCGGGCCCGGCTCCTGGAGATCGAGCTGGACCCGGAACGCGTGGCCGCCCTCGGCCTGTCCCTGGGCCGCGTCAGCAGCGCCATCCGGGACCTGAACCTGGTGCGCGAGGTGGGGGGCGTGCGCCAGAGCGATCGCGAGTGGACCATCACCCTGCGCAACCGCCCGGTGGACATCGCCGACGTGCGCCAGGCGGTCCTGCTCACGGCCGGTGGGATCCCGGTGCGCGTGGACGACGTGGCCACCATCCGGGACACGTTCGAGGAGCCCACGTCCCACCACCGCATCGACGGCCGCCCGGCGGTCAGCTTCACCGTGACGCGGGCGCGGGGCGCCAACACCGTGGTCGTGGCCGACCGCATCAAGGAGCGCATCGACGAGCTACAGGCGCTGAATCCGCCCGGCAGCCGCATGCAGCTCACCTTCGACCAGAGCGACGACATCCGCCGCAACCTGGAGGACCTCAAGACGCGGGCGTTCTTCGCCGCCGTGGTCATCTTCATGGTGCTGCTGCTCTTCCTGCGCTCGTTCCGGACCGCGGCCATCGTCTTCACGACCATCGCGTTCTCGATCCTCATCGCGCTGAACATGGTCTATTTCAGCGGCATGTCGCTGAACCTGTTCACGCTCATGGGGCTCGCCCTGGGCTTCGGCCTCATCGTGGACAACTCCATCGTGGTGCTCGAGAACATCCACCGGAAACGGCAGGAAGGCCTGCCGCCCGAGCTGGCCGCCGAGCAGGGCGCCCGGGACGTGGTGCTGCCCATCCTGGCCGCCACGCTCACCACCCTCATCGTCTTCGCCCCGTTCGTCTACTTCCGCGGCGAGATGGCCATCTACTACATGCCCCTGGCCGTCGTGGTGGCCCTCACCCTCCTGGCCTCGCTCATCGTGGCGTTCACGTTCATCCCCGCCCTGGCCGCGAAGCTCCTGCGCCAGGGCAGGGCGTTCGGCGCCGCCCAGCCGGCACTGGCTACGTCGCCCGCCGCGCCCCCATCCGCCGGGGCCCCGTCCGACGCGCTCCCGGCCGGCGCGCTCCCGGCCGACGCGCTTCCGTCCGCCGCGGCGGGTGGTGGCGCGTCCCCCCCGGCCGCCACCTTCGGTGCCCGCGGCAATGCGGACTACCACACGCTCCTGCCCGCCTACGCCGGGCGCCGGCCGCCCTTCTACATCCGGTTCTACTCGGGGCTGCTCGCCGTCACGCTGCGCTTCCCGTGGCTGGCCGTGATCGTGGCCGCCGGCTGCCTGCTCGGCTCGTATCACCTGTTCGACAAGCACGTCACGCGGGGGCAGCTCTGGGGCGGGTTCGACAGCACCCGGAGCTGGATCGACATTCGCATCACGCTGCCCCGCGGCTCCGACCTGGAGCGGACCGACGAGCTGACCCGCTACTTCGAGGCCATGCTCGCCCGTATGCCCGAGGTCTCCACGTTCATCACCAACGTCAGCGGCACCAGCTCGGGCGTCCGCGTGGAGTTCCCCGAGCACCTCGAACTCACGGCCGTGCCGCTGGTCATCGAGGAGCAGCTCAGGGCCTACTCCTTCGGCTTCACCGGCGCGAGCGTCCGGGTCATCGGCCAGGGGCCCGCGTTCTACGGCGGCGGCGGCGGCGCGGCGCCCAACTACCAGGTCACGCTCCTCGGCTACAACTTCGAGCGCCTCGCCGACATCGCCGATGACCTGGGCATGCGCCTGGCCCAGCACAGCCGCGTGCGGGAGGTGGACACCAACGCCAGCGGCGGCGGCCGGCACCGGGACTGGGAGTTCGTGGTCTCCATCGACCGCGACGCCGCCTCCCGCCACGAGCTGACCATGCTCGACGTCGCCCGCCTCGTCACCGCGTCGGTGCGCAGCCAGGCCTCCGGCGGCGCCGTGATGATCGGCGGCGAGGAGGTGGACTTCCAGGTGAAGCTCACCGGCTTCGAGAGGATGGACGTCCTCGGCCTGGTCGACCACGTGGTGCGCACACCGCGCAACACCGAGGTCCGACTGGGCGACATCATCGCCATCGATCAGCGCCGCGTCATGACCACCATCCTGCGCGAGGACCAGCAGTACGAGCGCACCGTTGCCTACGAGTTCCGCGGCCCGCACCAGTTCGGCAACGTGATCAACCAGGCCGCCATCGAGGCCACGGTCCTGCCGCCCGGCTACACCGTCCGCGACCGCACGCCGTGGCGCATGAGCAGCGACGACCGCCGCCAGCTCCGCCTGGCCATGCTCATGGCCGTAGGCCTCATCTTCATGGTCACCGCCGGCATCTTCGAGTCCATACGACAGCCCCTCGTCGTGCTCCTGGCCGTGCCCATGGCCCTCATCGGCGTCTTCCTCATCTTCTTCTACGCCGGCGCCCCGTTCAACCGCGAGGCCGAGATCGGCGTCATCATGATGGGCGGCATCGTGGTCAACAACGCCATCCTCCTCGTCGACCACATCAACCGCATCCGCCGCGAGACCACGCTTACCCTCGAGCTGGCCGTCATCCGCGGCACCCTCGAGCGCGTGCGGCCCATCCTCATGACCACCGCCACCACCGTCCTGGGCCTGCTGCCCCTGGTGCTCTTCACGCGCACCGCCAGCGCCACCATCTGGACCGCCCTCACCTACTCCCTCATCGGCGGCCTGCTGGCATCCACCCTCTTCGTCCTCACCACCACCCCGTCCCTCTACCTCCTCTTCGAACGGATGGGGCGACGGCAGGAGAGCGAGGTGCCGGCGCCGGAAGCCGCCGCGGGGGCCGTCGGTGTGGCCGGGGCGGGGGCGCGGTGATTACGGCCGAGCGCACTGGCCTCCAGGGCTCGGTCGAAGGTTGAGGCGGAAGGCGCCGTCTTCGGTCGTGAAGGTCCCTGGCCCTGCGCTGACCCTCTGGGCCCGAGAGCGGGCATGCGGGGGATGGCCCCGGGCCAAGGCAAAGGTTAAGGGCCTTGGGGGGGTCGAGTAGCCTGGGCGGTTGCCCGCCCAGGCCCTCTCGCCATCCCTGATCGCTTTGCTCGAGGTAGCGCTGGACGAGTCAGCGTGGAGCGTCGCGTCCAGCCAGGCTCAGGGCTCCAGGTCTTCGATGCGGTGCGCCTCCCGCTCGTCCAGGGGCACGTCCGCGGGGCGGTAGAGGATCACGCGCACCCGCTCGAGCGTGACCAGCCCGCCGCCGATCATGCCGTCCAGCACCGGCAGCACCTCCTGGATTCGCTCCTCGGTATCCACCACGTCGATGATGATGGGCATGTCCAGGGAGAGGCGGAGGATCTTCTCGGTGTGGATGACGGCGCTGGCGCCGAACCCGGCGGCCCCCCGGACCACGGTGGCGCCGGAGAACCCGCGCTCCCGGAACAAGAGGAGGAGCGCCTCGTGGAGGGGCTTCCCCTTGTGGCGGCCCTCCAGGCAGCGGTCGCTCTCTCCGATGAAGATGCGCATGAGTGTGCGCTCGCCCTTCAACCGGTGCGGCATGGTCTCCTCCTCATAAGATGGCGCGGCCGAGGATCAGGCCGGCGATAAGGCTCACGAGCCCCAGCCCCAGGCTGGCGGCGACGTACGCGCCCGCGCGCGCCCGCTCACCGGCGGTGATGAGCATACCGGTCTCGTAGGCGAAGCTGCTGAACGTGGTGAACGCGCCCAGGAAGCCCACGGCCAGCAGGGCCCGGATCGACGTGAGCGGGCCGTGGGCACCCAGAACGGGGAGCAGGAGGCCGAGGACGAACGAGCCGACCACGTTGACCGACAGCGTGCCCCACGGGAAGGCGGGGCCGACCCTGGCATGGATCGCGCCGCCGAGCCGGTAACGGGCGTACGTCCCGGCCATCCCTCCCACGCCGACCAGAACCACCAGCACTGGCGTGCTCGACACTCGCGGATACCTTCCTTCCCTTCGGAACGGCGCAACCTGCTCCGGGCAAGATCGGCCGGGACCCGGTCCGCGGCAAATCATTCGACGGGCGATGGCGATGGGACTGTGGATCAGCGTAGGTGGCGGGATCGGGGCCATGGCCCGCTTCGCCCTGAGCGGCTGGGTGACCACCTGGGCGTACGCGGGTTTCCCCTGGGCCACGTTCCTGGTCAACGTGTCCGGTTCGTTCCTCCTGGGCTTCCTCCACCGGGCCCTCCCGCCGGCCACGGCTTCGCCCCGGGCGCGCGGCTTTCTCACCATCGGCCTGTGCGGCGGCTACACCACGTTCAGCACGTTCGATTTCGAGACCTTCTCACTCCTGAATGAGGGCCGGTACGCGTTGGCGGCGACGTATTCGCTGGGAAGCGTGGCCACCTGCATCGCGGGCGTGTTCATAGGGATTGGGATCGCCGCCAGCATCGCCGGTCGCCGGGCGCCTCGACGGTGACGGATGTTCGATCCGCTGATGGAAGCGGCGCTCGCACGCGGGAGATGGCCACTGGTGTTTCAGCCTCGGATACTCCACCTTGCTGCCGGCTACCTATGGGCTGGTTCGGGCCGGGGCGGGAAGTCTTTTGTGTCTCGAGGAGGAAGCGATGCTGGAGCACACCGACACTCTGCTGGCCATGGGTGAGATCACCGCCGTCTTTGCCGGATTCGCTGCGCTGGTGACGGTGATCCGACGGGGCTATGGGCAACCTGCCGACGCGGTCCACGATCTTCTCCGGCTCCGCCTCGTCATCGCCAGCAGTGTCGCGGGAGTGGCTGCAGCCCTCATTCCGGTGGGCCTCGCCGGGTACGGCCTGGACCACGACGTAGTCTGGCGATTGGCGGCCTTGATCTTCTTGATCATGGACAACGGCATCATCCTGTCCTTCATCGGATCCTACAAGCCGGTGCGGGGGACCTTCCCGCCGGACAGGCTGGCGGTGGGCCTGGTATCGGCCCTGGAAGTGGTGGAGCAGGTGAGCCTTGTAGCAATAATCCTGGGCGTCACCTTCGAAAGCGCCTCCGCTCTTTACGTAACGGCCCTCATCGCCAACCTCTGTCAGGCGGGCTTCATCTTCGTGAGGTTCGTGGGTTCGGCATTCCGGGAGGAGCAACAGCAGCTTTCCGAACGGGAATAACCACGGCCTCGGGTCCTGGAGCCTCACGGATCCGGGCGGCCGCCGGGCTTGGGTGGCAGTGGGAAGAAGGTGCTGGTGTGAGACGCATACTCCCGATATTCCTGACGTTGCATCATCCTTTCCTCGAGCAGCGGCACGCCGGATATGAAACGGACGAGCACTGTGATGGTGATCGGAGAAATGATTGCAATGAGGTTGTAAGGAAACTGTGCGTTGCCCAAGACCACGATCCAAAGTCCCCACCAGAGTGTGGCTTCACCGAAATAGTTCGGGTGGCGAGAATATCGCCACAGCCCTGTGTTCAGGACACGCCCCTCCGTTTCGGGACAATCCTTGAAGTTGCGCATCTGCCGGTCAGCGACCAGTTCAAATATGAACCCGAAAACCCAGACGGTGGCGCCCAAAACCAATGCGAAATTGGCGAGGGAGCCAGGGTCTTCTCTGGGATAGGCAAAAACGACAACGATCGCGAAAGCGACAATGTACTGAAGCACGCCCTGCAGCATGAAGACTTTGAAGAAAGCGTTCAATTTCTGTCTGTCGCCCCACTTCTTTCGCATTTCGATATAGCGAAAGTCTTCGCCGACTTTTCGGTTTCGCCTGAACAGGAAGCGCGTGAGTCGGAATCCCCATATCGAAGTCATGATGAGAATGATGAAATGGGCGTTGATCATCGTCTCCCCGCCCAGTTGACGGATCAGGTAAAGACCTGCCGTAAGTACTATGAAACCCGCACCCCACATTACATCGACGAAAGAATTGTCCTGTTTGATCTGCGCGATGATGAATCCGATGACGAAATAGGCGGATACGATGAGTGCTGCATGGAAGAAATAGATGTGCACGTTATCCGTCCTGATATCGGTTCATTTGGTGACGTAGGCGATCGCGACGGTGCCGATTCCGGCGTTCATGGCCACGATCGAGGAGATGTCCATGGCATAAGCTGGATCCATGCCCGTAATTGCCTTGGCTTTCTCGATATATTCACTGGCGCGCGAAGGCGCCTTGGCATGGACGATGGCGTAGCGTTCGATGCCATGTTCGCGATGGACTCTTTCGAAGTGGGCAAATATTTTCTTGGTCGACATTTTGACCGAAAAACCTTTTGCGAAAATAATGCCCTCGCCGGTCTCATCAATCGAAATGACAGGTTTCAGGTTGGTGATCTTCCCGATGACGCCGGTGACTTTGGAGACACGGCCTCCGCGTACCATGTATTTGAGCGTTTTGACACTTACGAGGATGCGCGCCTTGTCTCTAAGCGTGTTGACAGCGTCGACGATCTCATTGAATGCGCGTCCTTCATCAATCATTTCGGCCGCGCGCATGACGAGCAGTCCTTGTGCGCCCGAGTTCTGCTTGGAGTCGATGACTTCCAGCGTTACGTTCTTGTCAAGCGCCTTCCGGGCCTGTTCAAAGACATTGTGGGTTCCGCTCATTTTTGAGGAAACGCTGATCACAATGATCTGTTTGTAGTAGGTGGCGAGATAGGAAAAGAAGTTCTGGATGTGTTTGAGATTGGGCTGCGCGCTTTTGGGATAGTCTTGCAGTCCTTCCATGAATTGATAGAAGTTCTCCGCAGTGATGGTCAGCTTGTCGTAATAGTCTGAACCTTCAATGGTCAACACAAGGGGAATCTGCTGGATCTGGTATTTGTCGACCAGTTCCTGCGGCAGATCGGCGATCGAGTCGGTGACGAGGGCCGTCTCGTATTTTCTGGCGTTGCGGACTTCGTGCTGACGTTTCATGTCGTCAACTTTCTGTTGCTCGATCTGGCCGAAGTCACGCAGACGGAAGAAGACCTCGTGAGGTGCGTTGGTGTGGATGTGGATCCGCGCCTTGGTTTCATTGTGGGCGACGACCATCGAGTTTCCAAGGCCGTGCAGGGTTTGTCTGATGGTCGTGGCAGAGAGGTTTCGTCCGGTGATCAAGGCTTCGGTACAATAGCGGTAATCGCCGTCTTCGAAACGCTCGCGGTTCTCCGGTTTGCCTTCTTCAGGGTCCGTGGTGTCGAAACGGTCTTCATGCAATTCCTCCATGACCCCATCACGCAGATATTGCATGAATCCTTCGACAAAGTGGAAGAACCCTTTCGCGCCGGCATCGACCACGTTGTTCTGTCTTAAGACATCGAGTTTCTCGGTGGTTGCCGCGAGGGATATGCGAAGTGAGTCGAATGATTCACTGAGGATGACCACCAGGTCCGTGGTCTTGTGTTTGAGTGTCGTGAGCGCTTCGCTCCAATCACGCATCAAGGTGATAATGGTGCCTTCTACAGGGTCGCTTACAGCGTCGTAGGCGTAAGGAACAGCCTTTTCGATGGCGTCGATCAGCCCATCGACATCAATGTCACTCTCCGAATCGTCAAGTTCGAGAAGAAGTCCGTTGAGGTACTGGGCGAAAATAATGCCCGAATTTCCTCTGGCACCTTCGAGGGCGCGGTCGGCGATGATTTTGAGTTTGTCCTTGTCGTCGCGTTGAAGAATACTCTCGTCCAGAATCGCTTGCATCAGGGACGCCAGATTCGTCCCGGTGTCCCCGTCCGCGACTGGGAAGACGTTGATTGCATTCAGTGCATCTTCGTGCCGGAGCACGCTCTTTGCGCCGGCCATGAGGGAGAGGTAGAATGTGTTTTTGTTCAGTGTCGTTGCTTTCATATGCAACGTCTCCAACGTTAAGGGCAGGAACTCCAAACGCCGTGTCAGCTGCTTTCGGTAGGATGGGTGAGGTGGTAAAGGCGGGTCAAGAGTGGTGATGTGGTGGTTCAGCTGTGGTGGTTCAGCCGAAACCGGACTTCTCGGAGGCTGCTGAATGCGACACTTTGTGGTCATGAGTGCTTTCGTCGAGCTCGACCGCGGCCGGTCCCTCGGTAGGGCTCGGCGCACGTTCCGGCACACCCTGCCCGCCGGCCTACCCGCCGGGAGTTACCGGTTCCGCGTGGGCGTGGAATGGCCGGTGGGCGAGGACCGGGCCGAGCTGACGTCGGGGGCGGTGGAGGTCAGGTAACCGAGCGTCGTCGTCGTGGACGGTGCGGAGCGCGGGGCCTACGCCACGCCTGCCTCGGTCAGCGCCGCGGTCACCGCCTCGTCGAAGGCGTCGGCCAGCTTGTCGGCGGTGCGCCGCTCCTCCTTGATCAGGCGCTCGGCGGCCTGGACCGTACCGACATCGCCCACCCGGAAGGCCACGCGCCGGAGCTGTTCGTAGCCGCCGATCTCCAGGTGCTCGAAAGCGTATGCGAAGGCGGCCAGCTTCCCGGGCGTGTCGGGGTGGCCGAAGAAGAACGTGCCCCACTCCAGGGCGCCGATGCGCATGGCCGCATCCTTGATGAGCGACCAGCTTCCGCCGAGCGCCTCCAGGCGCTCCTCCAGGAGCTGCTGCTGGGCGCGCGATTCGCTCAGATGCTCCTCGAAGAGCCGGGCCAGGGTAGGATAGTCGGCCACCATCTCCTTGCCGCTCTCCAGGAGCTGGATGGACTGGGCCTCGATGGCGTGGGCGTCGGCCAGGTAGGTTCGGAGCAGATCCTCGAGGTCGTCCGTGTCCTGAGCGCGGAGCGACGCGTCCACGGTGCGATCGAAGAGCCTCTCGATCCGATCCATCATAACGCGCTCCTCGTCGCGGAGATCGCGCGCGGCGTCGGCCACCGCGCCTTCCCCGGCACGGTCCGCGGTCCGGGCCAGGAGGTCGTAGGCGGCCCACTCGAGGGCCTCGTAGGAGAGGGCGTGAGCGGCCAGCTTGCCGGGTGTGTCCGGCTGGATCCGGCCCCAGAGCATGAACGCGGCGCCGCCGGCCCGCATGACCACGTCCTTGCTCCGCGACGGTGAAGCGCCACGCTCTTCGAGGAGCGTGAGGATACGGCTCTCGTGGCGCTCGGTCTCGGCCAGGTGTTCGACGAAGGCACGCTCGAGCTCCGGCTCGCCGGCGATGTCGGGCGCGCTGCGCATCTGCTGCAGCGATTGCTCCTCGATGGAGTGTGCGTCGGCCAGGTACCTGGTGACCTGTTCACGGATGTCGCGACCCATGCTGTGCCTCTCGCTATATCCAAGGAAATCCAAACGCCGTTTCGGCTACTTTCGGTATGATGGACGAGGTGGTAACGTCGGGTCAAGTGGTGTTGAGGGGTCCGGGGGCGGGGTTTCGGGGGGAGGCGAGCGGCCGATCGGGTGGATCCGGGGCTCGCGCTCGAAGGCGGGCTGGGGCTGAGGACAGGAAGGCGAGGACAGGAAGGCAGGAGAAGGCTTCGGGGGAGGTGGGAGGTTTTTCTTCACGGGAGCCATGGCGAGGCGGGCCCCGCCTCACTATGTTAACCCCCGGTGTCTTTCGTTCTCGGTACGAGGCTCGCTCACGCCGTCGAGATTCGAGCACAGGGTCCAATCGGGGTGCCCGCCCACTGAAATAGGACTTTCTCGCTCTTCGATACAGCCGAACTCTCTTCTCACACGGGAGGGACAATCAATGGCAGGCATCAAGGAAACAATGGCGGCACTGGTCCCGGAAATCCAAGCCGAGATCAGGGACCTCGTGAAGAATCACGGGGACAAGGTGGTTTCGGAGGTCACCCTCAAGC
>SLCC01000040.1 GCA_007126035.1 Gemmatimonadota bacterium | reverse complement strand
GGGGCAGTAGCTCAGCTGGGAGAGCATCGCCTTTGCAAGGCGGGGGTCAGGGGTTCGAGTCCCCTCTGCTCCACTTCCCTGGTGCGGGATTTGCCTGCCGCACCAACGGCGCGTCACCCGACGTGGCCAGGTCATCCCGACCGGTCGCTTCCGCGACGGATTCCGGGGCCCGGCATCCAGGGATGACATGCTATCCGTGAGCAGGGCCGGTGGGAGGTACTACCCTGTGATGGCGACCGCTGTGGGAGCCAGGGCGGTCGTTCGCATCGATCCCCAGAAACCGACGGACAGAGGACTAGTCAAGTGATCAAGGAAGCGCCCCTGGGCGTGCTCGAGGTGCTCTCGAGCGGTTCCGGATTCATCCGGCGTAAAGAGGACGGTTACGTCCCCGGCAAGGACGACATCTACGTGGGTCAGAAGCTGATCCAGAAGTTCGACCTCCGTACCGGGGACGAGGTGACCGGGGAGGTGGGCAACTCTCCGGGTCGGGGCAAGAGCGCGCCGTTGACTCGCCTGGTGGCGGTGAACGACCGGCCGCCGGAGTCCCTGGGGCAGCGGCCGACCTTCCAGCGTCTGAGCGCGCTGCATCCGGACGAGCAGATAGTCCTCGAGTGCGGCATGATCCGCCGCGGTCAGCCGGAATACACCAACCGGATAATCGATATCCTGTGCCCGTTCGGTAAGGGCCAGCGCGCGCTGATCGTGGCGCCGTCCAAGGCGGGCAAGACGATGGTCCTCCAGGCCATCGCCGAGGGGATCGTGAAGAACTATCCCGAGGCGCAGCTCATGATCTTGCTTGTCGACGAGCGGCCGGAGGAGGTTACGGAGATGGAGAACACCGGTTTCGGCGAGGTGATCTCATCGAGCTTCGACCACCCGGCCGAGCGCCACGTGAACGTGGCGGAGATCACGCTGGAGCGGGCGCGGCGCCGAGCGGAGCTGGGCGACGATGTGGTCATCATTCTGGACTCCATAACCCGGCTCGCCCGGGCGTACAACACGGTGGAGGAAGGGACGGGTCGCACGCTGACCGGTGGGCTGGACGCCAACTCGCTGGAGAAGCCGAAGCGCTTTTTGGGCAGCGCCCGCAACATCTCCACGAACGAGGGGGGCGGCAGTCTGACGATCGTCGCCACGGCGCTGGTGGACACCGGCTCCCGGATGGACGACGTGATCTTCGAGGAGTTCAAGGGCACGGGCAACAGCGAGCTGGTCCTGAGCCGGGAGCTGGCGGACAAGCGGGTCTGGCCTGCCATCGACCTGAACGCCAGCGCCACTCGGCGGGAGGAGCTGCTCCTGACCAACGACGCGCTTCGGGTCTCCCACCTCCTGCGCCGGCAGCTGGCGGACGACCCGCCGGCCACGGCCATGGAGAAGCTGTTGGGCTTCATGAAGCGGACGGAGTCGAACGAGGAGATGATCGACCGGATCCTGAACCTCAGCAACGCGGGCTGAGGCGCAAGCCTCCACGACCGGGTGCGATGAAGAAGGCCCTCGTTTTCTGGCCACTACTCTTGGTCCTTGTCCTGGCGGACTGCGGCAGCAAGCGACTTGTGGAAGATGCCGTGCCGCCCCATACGCCGCATGAGGTCCTGGGCGACGTGGTCCGGGTAACCCTGGGCTACAACCCCGGCGCCGCTTTCGGCCTCAACGTGGGTCCCAATTCCCGGGTAGTGTTCACCACCCTCACCTTCATCGCCCTCATCGCCCTGGGCCTCATGTACCGCTCCACGCCGCCGGAGCGGAGGCTCGAGCTGGTGGCCCTGGCCCTCATCTCCGGAGGCGCCGTCGGCAACCTGATCGATCGGATCCGGGCCGGCATGGTAACCGATTGGATCGACGTGGGCGTGGGCAATGTCAGGTTCTGGACCTTCAACATCGCCGACGCGGGCATAACCGCCGGCGCCGTGCTGCTCGCCGTGGCATTGCTCCAGGAGGCCTGGGTCCGGGAGTCAGATGAGCCCGGCCGGCCCGAGGGTGCGGCAAGTCAGGTGGGCGGCCGCCCAGAAGAGCGTGACGATGGCCAGTAGATCGCCCGCCGGCGAGCCCCGCCGGGTGCTGCGGGCGCCAGACGTGATCGGTGCGGCACGAGGTGAGCTGGACCGGGTCGGCCGGGGCGCCTTGCTGGCCGCCGCCATCGTGGCCACGCTGCCCAAGCCCCGGAAGTACATGCACGCCTCCCTTGCCCAGGCCTACCACATGGGGATCCGGTCCCTGCCCCTGGTGCTGTTCATGGCGGCGGTGGGCGGTGCGCTTGCATCCCAGCAGACGGGGGCCCAGTTCACGGGCGGGCTCCCGGTCTGGGTCACCGGCAGCGTGGTAGCGGCGGGTGTGCTCACCGAGCTGGGACCGGTGCTCACGGCCCTGGTCCTGATCGGTCGCGTCGGAGCGAGCATAGCTGCGGAGCTGGGCACCATGAAGGTTACGGAGCAGATCGACGCGCTCTACAGCATCGGCCGGGACCCGATCACGTTTCTGGTGGTGCCCAGGGTAGTTGGCGGGATGATGGTGGTGCCGCCCCTGGTGATCGTGGCCAATGCCATGGGCATGCTGGCCGGCCTCATTGTGGGCATGATAGCCATCGACGGCCTGACCGCCACCGAGTTCATCTTCGGGGCCCGCTTCTATTTCCGCCCGTGGGTCCTCTTCTTCTCGGTCATCAAGGGCGCCATCTTCGGCATCACCATCACCTTCCTGGCCTGCTTCATGGGCCTGGAGGGGCGGGGTGGAGCCGAGGGCGTGGGCCGGACTACCACCTCGGCGGTGGTGGCCACCACCGTGGCTATCATGGTCCTGGACGTGCTCTTGGTCCCGCTGCTCAAGGTGGCGTGATGATAGAGTTCCGGGGCGTCTGGAAGAGCTTCGGCGCCGAACCGGTACTCTCGGGCGTAGACCTCACGGTACGGGAAGGTGAGACGCTGGCCCTGTTGGGGCCGTCGGGGACCGGTAAGAGCGTTCTCCTCAAGCATGCCATCCGCCTCCTGACCCCGGACCGCGGCGACATCCTGGTGGACGGTGTCTCGATCCCTTCGGCAACGGGGGGCCAGATCAAGGCGGTGCGCCGTCGGGTAGGCTATGTCTTCCAGAACGCCGCCCTCTTCGATTCGCTGACCGTCTTCGGCAACCTGGCCCTGGCCCTGGACGACGAGGACGGGCACCGCCCCCTCAGCTCGCTGCGACCGGAGGCCGCCGAACTCCTGCGCCGCGTGAACCTGGACCACGCGGTGCTTAACCTCTACCCTGGAGAGCTTTCGGGCGGCATGCGGAAACGGGTCGGGATCGCCCGGGCAATCGCCAGCCGCCCCCGTTACGTGCTCTACGATGAGCCTACCACGGGCCTGGACCCGGTGAACGCCGACATCATCGACGCTCTGATCGTGGAACTTGCGCGGGATCTTGGGGTCACCAGTATCGTGGTGACGCACGACCTGGAGTCCGCTTTCCAGGTGGGCGACCGTGTGGCGCTGCTGACAGAAGGCACGATACGGGCGTGCGCCGCCCCTGAGGAGATCCTGGCCAGTGAGGACCCGGTGGTGCAGAGGTTCATGCATCGGCGGTTCGGTACCGCCGAATCGACACCGCCGGCTTGAGCGAAAGAGACCAGAGAGAATGGAACACCAGATCCGCAACCTGACCGCACTGGGCCTGCTGGTGCTCGTGGCCGGCGCTATCTTCGTGTGGGGCTTCTTCTTCCTCATGGGAGACCCTCCCTTCACGGGTGGCGACGAGGTGGTTGTGGTCATGGACGACGGCGCCGGGCTGAACCGGGGCGATCGAGTCCAGCTCCACGGCGTACAGGTGGGCACGGTGCGGCGCGTCGAGCTCCGCTCCGCGGATCACGTGCACGTCAAGATCAAGATCGACAACGGGGTCCGCCTGCCCGCGGACACCAGGGCGCTGACCAGGGCCGATGTCTTCGGCGCCACCACGGTGGACCTCCTGCCCGGGCAGGCGCTGGTCATGCTCCAGGGCGGAGACACGATCCGTGGCATGACGAAGAAGGCGTTGCCGGACCTGGCGTCGGAGCTCGGTGACCAGGCCCGCGTGCTCCTGGCCTCCGCCGACTCGCTCCTGTCGCCCCAGGCCGTCTCCGATCTGCGGGCTACCGCCTCGGTGCTGCCCGGCACCGCGCAGCAGCTCCAGAGCGCCTTCGCCGAGCTGACCCACGCAGCCGCCGCCCTGAGACGCATGGCCGAGGAGCTCGAGCAAGCTCAGGCCGGGGCCGGGGCGGGGGAGACCCTGGCCGAGGTCCGCGCCGGTGCCCGGGCCGCTACCACCGCCCTCACCACCATGGAGGGAGGGCTCAACTCCTTCGCGTCCGTCATGGACAAGATCGACCAGGGCCAGGGCAGCCTGGGCCGCCTGGTGAACGACGATGTGCTGTACGACGAGCTGGCAGCGACCTTGCGGGAGATGCGGGCCCTGACCGCCGATGTGAAGGAGAACCCGCGCCGTTACATCACACTGCGGGTATTCTGACGCAGGTCGTCTGACGGGAACGCGCCTTGCACCGCTCTACCCCCGGGAGAGGGAGGTAACCGGGGGAAGGATCGGCTGGCATGCGCTTTATGTTGTTCGTCTTCGCTTCCATCGGCTTCGCCGCCGCCGGCGCAGCCATCGCCGTCGCGCGATCCCGCCTCCTCAGTGACGGTGAGAGAGACTACGGCCTGGGCGCCGTTGCGGCCCTGTTCCTTCTCTTCGGATCCCTCTGCACCATGGCCGCCAGCGGCCTGTTCGGTGTCCTGGGCTTCGGCGGCGTGGTGGTATGGGCTGCCTACCTCATAACCGGCCAGCGGCTTGGCCTCTTCAGCATCGAGACTCGACCGGGGCCGCCGCCTGAACTGGAGCCGAACGAGTACACGCGGCCGATGTGAGTAGGGACGAGTGGTGCGCCGTCCGCCTGGCCCGCTATACTCCCACCCCATGATCCTCGTCGCCCCCACTGCCTTCAAGGGAACGATCTCCGCCGGGGAGGCGGCTTCCGCCATGGCGGCTGGCGCGGCTTCGGCGGCTCCCGGCCGGGAGATCAGGCTGATGCCCCTGTCGGATGGTGGCCACGGGCTGCTCGAGGCGCTGGGAGCGGCACGACGGGGCTCGCCTCGCACTGTATCGGTCATGGGGCCTCTTGGTGACCCGGTCCCGGCACGCTACCTGGTGCAGGGCACGGACGGTGTGCTGGAGACGGCGGAGGCTTGCGGGCTGCATCTGGTGCCGCCATCGCGTCGTGATCCCCTTCGTGCCACCACGCAAGGTGTGGGCGAGCTGTTGCTGGCGGCTGCCGGTGCGAGTGAAGGCGCATGCGGCGCGGCACTGGCGGCGGAGCGTCTGGTGGTGGGCCTGGGCGGCTCGGCCACGGTGGACGCGGGCTCGGGGATGGCCCGGGCCCTGGGCTGGCGGCTGCTGGACGGCAGCGGTCGTCCCATCGCGCCGGGCGGCCGCGGTCTGGTGGACCTGGTGGTCATCGAGCCGCCTGAAAGGCCGCCGCGGCTGCCCCGGGTGGTGGTGCTGGCGGACGTGACGAACCCGCTGCTGGGACCCGACGGAGCCGCCGCGGTCTATGGCCCGCAGAAGGGTGCTACGGCCGCGGGGGTGGAGCTGCTGGAGAAGGGCCTGGCCCGCTGGGCGGAGCTGGTGTTCAGGGATCTGGGCCGTCGGGTAGCGGATCTTCCGGGGGCGGGTGCGGCGGGCGGGATGGGCGCCGCTTTCGCGGCGTACCTGGGCTCGCCGCCTCGTCCCGGCTCGGACTGGCTGCTGGACGCCGTAAGTTTCGACGCGGCCCTGGCGGAGGCGGAGGTGGTGGTGACCGGGGAGGGGGCGTGGGACATGCAGTCGTCGATGGGGAAGGTGACGGGCGAGGTGGTGACGCGGGCCCTGGAAGCGGGCGTGCCGGTGCTGCTGGTGGCGGGCTCGATAACAGGCAGCCTGCCACGGGGCGTCACCGCGGCGGGCTCGACTGGCGCCATGCTGGACGGTGAGGCACTGGGCATCATCGTGGCGGAGCAGCTGCCCGCCTTGCTCCGTGCCCATGGCGACACATAACTTCAGCGCCCTTATGAAAAATAGAAATGATCTGATGGAAAAGCTCGTCTCGCTGTGCAAGCGGCGGGGCTACGTGTTCCAATCGTCGGAGATCTACGGCGGCACCGGCTCGGTCTGGGATTACGGCCCCCTGGGTGTGGAACTGAAGAACAACATCAAGTCCCTCTGGTGGCGCTCGATGGTCTACGAGCGGGATGACATCGAAGGTCTGGATGCGGCGATCCTGATGAACCCGGCGGTGTGGGTCGCCAGCGGACACGTGGAAGGGTTCACGGACCCGCTGGTGGAGTGTAAGAACTGCCATCGCCGGTTCCGGGCCGACATCCCGGAGATCCAGGACGGTCAGTGTCATGTGTGCGGCTCCAGGGAAGGCTTTACCGAGCCGCGCATGTTCAATCTCATGTTCAGGACGTTCATGGGGCCAGTGGAGGAGGACGCGGCCGTCGTCTATCTCCGGCCCGAGACGGCCCAGGGCATATACGTCAACTTCCACAACGTGCTGACGGCGTCGCGGCAGCGGATCCCCTTCGGCATTGCCCAGGTCGGGAAGGCCTTCAGGAACGAGATCACGCCGGGCAACTTCATCTTCCGGACGCGGGAGTTCGAGCAGATGGAGATGCAGTTCTTCGTGGAGCCGGGCACGGACGACGAATGGCTGGACTACTGGGGCAACCAGCGGATGGAGTGGGTGAAGTCCCTGGGCGTGACGGCGTCGAAGCTCCGGTTCAATGAACATGGCCCCGACGAGCTGGCCCATTACGCCAAGCGAGCGTTCGACATCGAGTACGAGCTGCCGTTCGGCTGGCAGGAGTTCGAGGGGATCCACAACCGTACGGACTTCGACCTGGCCCGTCACCAGGAGCATTCGGGGAAGAAGCTGGAGTACGTGGACCCGGTGGACCGCAGCAAGCGCTACCTCCCCTACATCGTGGAGACGTCGGCGGGAGCGGACCGAACGGCTCTCATCGTGCTTGCCGACGCCTACCGGGAGGAGGCGGTCGAGGGAGAGCAGCGGATAGTGCTGGGTCTCCACCCCAGGATAGCTCCCCTCAAGGCAGCCATCTTCCCGCTGGTGAAGAAGGACGGTCTGCCGGAGATCGCCACCCGGATCCACGAGGAGTTCAAAGCTGCCGGCATCAACTCGTTCTACGACGACAGCGGCTCCATCGGCAAGCGCTACCGCAGGCAGGACGAGGCGGGCACGCCCTTCGGCATCACCGTGGACGGCCAGACCTCGGAAGACGGTACGGTCACGCTCCGGGATCGGGACACACTGGCCCAGGAGAGGATTGCCGCGGATCGGATAGTCGCCGTGATACAGGAGCGGACCAGGTAGTCGGGCCCCGGGGCGGCTCGAATCAGCCTGCTGGCTCGGCCATGACCTTCGAGGAGTTCAAGCGCCAGGCGACCCGCGTATGGTCGGAGATCCCGGAGTCCTACCGCTCAGGTGTGGACGGCCTGGTGGTCGAGCGGAAGAGCCAGGCCCACCCGTCCATCCCGGACATCTATACGCTGGGTGAGTGTCTGACCGAGGCCTATCCGTCCGACTGGGGCGGTCCTGACACAACGCGGTCCGTGCTGGTCCTGTATTACGGCTCCTTCCGCCACCTCTCGGAGTTGGACCCGGACTTCGACTGGAAGTATGAGGTCTGGGAGACCATAACCCACGAGCTCCGCCATCACCTGGAATCGCTGGCGGCCGAGGACGCCCTGGAGGACGTGGACTATGCCATAGACGAGAACTTCAAGCGGGTACGGGGTGACCCGTTCGACCCGTTCTTCTACCGGGCCGGCGAGCGCGTGGCGCCGGGCACGTACCAGGCGGAGCGTGAGCTGTTCATCGAGCTGGAGCACGACGGTCAGCCGGGCGAGGCCGTGGAGTTCCAGTGGCAGGGTCGCCGGGCGCTGGTGCCCGTCCCGCCGGAGCCGGGTGACGTCACGTTCATCCAGGTGGTCGACGGCATCGACGAGGAGTTCCTGGAGGAGGAGTACGAGTTGTGCGTGGTGCTGGTCCGCCGGGAGCACTGGCTGCGGGGCCTGCATCGCCTGTTCGGCCGTGGCTCGGTCAACGTGGTGCAGGCGGACGCGGAGGCAGTGATGTTGGAGGCTGGAGACTGATGACTGTGGACGGGCCCCGCACCGACCCGTACGCCCTGGCATTCGGTGCGGAGGCGATCGATGACCGGCTGTTCCCACCCATCGAGCAGGAGGCCGAGGCCCGGGGGTTCGACCTCGAGGACCCGGATCGGTTCCTGTTCCTGAGCAGTGTCGGTCGGTTGCTACAGGCGATCGCCGGGGCGTCGGAGGCCGGGGCCGACACTCTGGCACCTGATGCCGGCGAGGCCGGGCCTGATGCCGGCGAGGCACTGAGGCAGCACGGGCGGCTACTTTACCATGCGTTCCACTTCTGGCGCGCCGGCAAGGTGTTCGTCGAGCTGGAGGAGGACCGGATCCGGCGACTCCTGGACGCTGAGAACCCGGCAAGCGACCGGGAGCTGGTCGCACCCGCTGTCGCCGGTTATCTGCGTCTGCCCAGGAACCTGGTCTGGGCGGCGCCGGAGCCGGGACTCCGACCGGAGCCTGCCGACGGCTTCTTCTGGATGCTCGAGCCGGGCCGGTCGCTCCATGTCCTGGCGGCGCTGGGCGTGCGCCCGGACAGGCCTGGGTTCAGCGTAGTGACGGCTTCTGGCGACCTGGCCCGGGAAGCCCATTGGGCCGACGCGGACGCCCGGCCTGGTGGGCTGGACTTCGCCACCACGCTCCCGGGCGGCGAGCTGGACCGGCTCTACTCCCTGGAGACCACGGCGGAGCTCCTCAAGCTGGCCTCGCTCTGCTTCCTGGACCTGGACCGCGGCCAGTAGGGGCGGGCCGCTGTGAACAGGCACCTGGCCGCTCTGGTCCTGGACGAGATCGCGTCGCTGCTGGCCCTCCAGGACACCGACCCGTTCCGGGTACTGGCGTACCGGAACGCTGCCCGCGCGCTGGACCGCCTCGAAGGGGACCTGGGCGAGCTGGTGGGGAGGGGAGACCTGGCGGCGGCGCCTGGGCTGGGGCCTGGGACGGTGGCGGTGGTCCGGGAGCTGGCGGAGACGGGTCGCTCCCGTCTCTACGACCGCCTGCGGCAGGAGACGCCGGCGGGGCTGGTCCAGCTCCGGTCGGTCCCGGGGCTGGGCCCGAAGCGGATCCGGGTCCTCCACGATCGCCTCGGGATCCAGGACCTGGCTGACCTCAGGGAAGCGGCGGAGCGGGGCAGGGTGGCGGAGTTGCCCGGGTTCGGGCTTGCCACTCAGCGGCGGATCCTGGAGGGGCTGGATTTCGTGGCCGGCGTGGCGGGGCGACGGCGCCAGCCGGAAGCCTACGAGGCGGCTAACCGGCTGATCGGCCACCTGGAGACGTTGCCGGTGACACGGGTCCTCCTCACGGGCGAGCTCCGTCGCCGGTGCGAGACGGTGGACGGTCTGGACCTGCTCGCGGTGACGGAGGAGCCGGAAGCGGTGCTGGACGGATTCGTCGCCCTGCCCGGCCTGGTCGCGGTGGAGCGTGTGGGTCCCCTACGGGCCGTGGGCCGCCTGGCGGACGGGTCGGCTGTGCGGCTCCGTTGCTCGGCTCCAGCCGGGGCCGCGGCGGCCCGGGTGGTGGACACCGGCCATCCCTCGCACGTGCGAGAGCTCGAGGCCCGTGCCGCCGACAGGGGGCTGCGTCTGGACCCGTCTGGCCTCTGGCGGGATGATGCGCCGGTGGCCACCGGGTCGGAGGAGGCGGTGTACCAGGCGCTGGGCCTGGCGTGGATCCCACCCGAGCTCCGGGAGGGTCGCGCCGAGGTGGCGGCGGCGGAGGCGAACGCGCTGCCCCGGCTCCTCGATTGCCCTGACCTGCGCGGTACCTTCCACTGCCACACCACCTATTCGGACGGCACGGCCACCGTGGCGGAGATGGCGGATGCCGCCCGGGCCCGGGGCTGGCGCTACCTGGGCATCGCCGACCACTCCGCCGCCGCCAGCTATGCCGGCGGGCTGACGGTGGACGATGTGCGTCTCCAGCACGCGGAGATCGACGCCTGGAACCGGGCGCACGGCAACGAGGTCAGGTTGTTCAAGGGCATCGAGGCGGATGTCCTCAGGGACGGACGGCTGGACTACGACCCCGAGGTCCTGGGCACGTTCGACTACGTGGTGGGCTCCGTCCACTCAGGGTTCCGGATGGGTCGGGACGAGATGACCAGGCGCGTGGCCGCCGCCGTGGCCGACCCCCACCTCACCATGCTGGGTCATCCCACCGGGCGGCTCCTCCTGACCCGTGGGCCGTACGACGTGGACCTGGAGACGGTGATCGACGCCGCCGCCAGGGCGGACACCGCCATCGAGATCAACGGCGACCCCCGCCGCATGGAGCTGGACTGGCGATACTGGCCCGCCGCACGCAGCCGCGGCGTCCTCGCCGCCGTCAACCCCGACGCCCACTCGGTGGCGGGTCTGGCCGCCGTGGCATACGGTGTCGCCGTCGCCAGGAAAGGGTGGCTCGAGCCTGGCGACGTGATCAACGCCTGGGAGCTGGAGCAGGTGACGTCGTATCTCGGGATACCATGAGCGATACCGGACGCAGGACGGCCAGGACGCCCGCCGGCCGACGCTACGTCGGTGAGAGGAAGGCCGCGCGACGGGAGCGGGTCGAGGAGATCATCGCGCTGCTCGAAGACGAGTACCCGGACGCCACCACGTCCCTGGACCACCGGAGCCCATACGAACTGTTGGTGGCCACCATCCTCTCCGCCCAGTGCACCGACGCCCGGGTGAACATGGTGACGCCCGAGCTCTTCGCCCGCTACCCCACGGCCCACGACCTGGCCGGCGCCAGGACCCGGGACGTGGAGGAGATCATCCGGTCCACCGGCTTCTTCCGCCAGAAGACCAGGAGCCTGCTGGGCATGGCCGGCGCCCTGGTCGAGCGCCACGCCGGCCGCGTCCCCGATACCATGGCCGAGCTGGTGAAGCTGCCCGGCGTGGGTCGTAAGACCGCTAACGTGGTCCTGGGCAACGCCTTCGACAGGGACGAGGGCGTGGTCGTGGACACCCACGTGCGCCGGCTCTCAGGCCGCCTCGGCCTGACCAGGGAAACGGCGCCGCAGAAGATAGAGCAGGACCTCATCGACCTGGTCCCCAGGGAGAGCTGGACCGACCTGCCGCACCTGTTCATCTATCATGGCCGCGCCGTCTGCAAAGCCCCCAGGGCCCTGTGTGACCAGTGCGTCCTGGCCCACATCTGTCCCAGCGCGCTCAGCCTCTGAGGGAGCAGCGAGTCGAGCTCGCAGCTCGATGCTCCCAGCTCGATGCTCCCAGCTCGATGCTCCCAGCTCG
>SLCC01000188.1 GCA_007126035.1 Gemmatimonadota bacterium | reverse complement strand
GGCGGCGCTTGACATTTCGCGGCGCTTGCCATTGACATATGGCGCCCGTCCGGCGATCTTGATATACGGCGAGACAAACCGGCCACGGCCGGTACCAGCAACGAAACAGGACCTGGGCGCGACCGCCCGGGTCTTTTTTGTTGGCGCCAGAGACGGTGAGTTCGCGAGGTACGGAGATCCCGCACCCCGAGGGCACCAGAGTACAGGGAACGGTATCATGCGTACCACGGGAACCGTGAAGTGGTTCAACGATCAGAAGGGCTTCGGCTTCATCACGCCGGCAGACGGAGGCAAGGACTGCTTCGTCCACCACAGCGCGATCCAGGCCCAGGGCTTCAAGACGCTGGCCGAAGGCCAGCAGGTTGAGTTCGAGGTCGTCCAGGGCCAGAAGGGTCCGGCGGCGGAGAACGTCCATCCGGTCTAGCAGGCCACAGCCCGTCCCGCGGCGCGCTCCGGCGCACGGCGGGGCGGCTTCCATTCGTGCAGACCGTAGGCGGGGCAGAGCGACACTGGCCGATGAGGCCGGGCTCGCCCCCACCCACCGTATCCCCGAGACCAAGGAGCCGACGAAATGGCCAGACACAAGATCTCCAAGAGGGACGGCACCGCCACGCAGTATTTCTGGTCCGACAGGGACGGGACGGATGAGAAGCGGAAGAGCGTCTACCGGCAGGCCGATGACGGCGTCAAGCGCATGAGGGGCGTACGCTACGACAGCACGGCCAACCGCATCCGCAAGGACTGACGCGCGGCAGGACCTGCCAGCTCCCAGGGGCGCGCTCTGCGGCAACGCAGGAGGTCATGGACAATCGATCGTGGCGACGGCGTGTCGGCGTAGCGCTGGTGGTCATGGCGCTGGCCACGCTCGGGGCAGCCCCGGCGGCGGCGCAGCTGGGGCCGGTCGAGGCGCTGTCGCTCTACCTCACCCACGAGCCCACGGGCGGGTACCTGGGTCTGCGCACGGGCTTCAAGCGGACCGACGCGCTCCAGGTGGTGGACGCGGAGCGGCAGGTCTACCGGGGCCGGGGCGTGACCACGGGCATCCAGTTCCCGGTCCGGTAGGGGTAGTCGGCCAAACCGCGAGCTCGACCACTCAGCCGGCCCCGCGCTTCCGGCCCTTCGCCTTCGCCTTCTTCCTGCCCGCGTCGGCGGCCTCGCCCCAGTGGCCCATGAAGGCGGTGATGAAGCTGTGGGCGTGGGCGGGCTCGACGGTCAGGGGTGCCAGGGCCATGGCCACGGACAGGGCCACGTGGTAGCCCTCGGACCGGGAGGCGACGGCGCGGCGGTAGGCGGGGTGGGTGTCGTTGACCCAGATGGTGGACTCGACCAGGCGCGCCATGGCGTCTGAGTCGGGGCGGGACTCGTACTGGATCTCCAGGGAGTAACGACCGCGGCGACGGCCGGCGGTCCGGCCGGGGAGGGTGGCCCGGGCGGGAGCGGGTTTGGGCTCGGCGGTCTCGGGCGACGACGGGTCGTCGGAGGGAGCGGCGCCAGGACCGCCCTCGCCCGTGGCGCCGGGGTCGCCATCGCTGTCGGGCCCACGACCAGGCTCGGCGCCGACCTCGTCGGATCCCCTGCCCGGCTCCGCGTCGGGTGAGGACGCTTCGCCCTCCGTCGTCAAAGCTTCCCCGGGCGCCCAGTCGGCGGCGGTGAGGGCGCGAGGGTCGGGCTGGCCCATGGGGATGCGGCGCTGGCCGCCGGCGCGGCGCTCGACCAGGGCGCCCAGGAGTGGGAAGTCGTCGGCCATGTCCAGGAGCACCCTCTCCAGGTCGCGCTCCATGGGGCGTGTCCGGGGCCGCTTCTCCCGTGGCGGCGGGCCGGGCTCGCCCCACTCGGCGAGCTGGGCGCTGAGGGCCTCCTGTATCGCCTTCCGGTAGGCCAGGTAGACGGCTCCGCGGGCGCCGGTGCGGATGAAGTCGGCCTTGTTGAGCTGGAGCGCCTCGGCCAGGCCGGGCGCCTCGATGAGGCCGGTGATACGGTCTCCGTTGGCGGGGGTGACGCCGAGCCAGTCCCAGCCGCGACGGATGACCTTGCCCAGGGTGCTCACGCCCACGCCATGCTCGGCGTCGGTCAACGGCCCGTCGGCCCGGGCGAGCCAGCCCACCGCCGACGGCTTCCGCTTGCGCGGGAGCTTGACGACCACGGGCACGCGGTCGCCCAGCTCGGCGTCGCCCAGGAGCCGGTGCTGGGCGCCCACCGCCCTGGGGACGGCCCGCCCGTTCACGCTGAACCGGACACCGCCAGGGTAGGTGGCGTCCAGGAGGTCGTCGAACGTGGGGTCGAAGAGGGGCGCGAAGCCGCGGAGCAGCGTGGTGGCGAGCCAGCCGGGATCCAGGAGCGGCGACAGGGGGTTCTTGACGGTGAGCCTGAGCCCGGTACCGGTGTCGCCCGTCACCAGGCCCGGCGGGTCCACATACTCCCACGGCGCCTTCTGCCGCGAGGCCAGACGCCAGCGGGTGGCCAGGGCCCGACCCGCGCGACGGGTCTCGGTCACGACCTCGTCGCAATCCAGCAGCGCCAGCTTGATGCCCACGCCCGCGAACCCGATCCCCTGCCCCCGCCGCTTGCTGGTGGTGGCCAGGTCGTGGTAACGCCGGAGCTGGGCCCGGCTCATCCCGGCACCGTCGTCGGCGATGACCAGGGCGGCCGAGGCCGCGTCGGCATGGAACGCGACGGCGCCGGCCCCAGAGTCCAGCGCGTTCGCCACCGTCTCGGCCACGATGGTCTCCTCCAGCGACCCGGGATAGGCGTCGCGCAGGTCTTCCAGCAGGTGCAGCAGGTCGACTCGTGTCTGGCCCATGGCCAGGTAAGGTAGCGGGACCGGGCGGGGCGGTCGATGCTTGCGCTGCCCGGCAGGTGCAGCGAGCCGTGTCGCTCCTCGCCTGCCCCGGCAAGGTCCTGATCTCGTCCCATCCCGCTATGGCAACGCCGGGCGAGGCGAGGCTATGTTGGGGGCATGGACGCCGAGACGAAGGAGTACCTCGACGGCGTGGTCGCCGAGATCCTGACGGCGATGAACGCGGGCTTCAGCCGGCTGGAGCAGCGC
>SLCC01000054.1 GCA_007126035.1 Gemmatimonadota bacterium | reverse complement strand
TTTTCCGTTTTCCGGTTTCCGTTTTCCGGCTTCGCCTTTTCCGTCTTCCGGTTTCCGTTTTCCGGCTTCGCCTTTTCCGTCTTCCGAGTTCCGAGCTCCGAGTTCCGAGTTCCGCAAACCTACCGGCTCTGCCGCCCAACCCCGATTCCCTGTCAGCGACCGTCCGGCCGGATCGTGCCCCGGATGAGCCCGTTCGCCGCCGCGGGGTGGTCGATGGCCACGGCGGCCGCGCGTCCCCTCAGGACCTCCACGTACTTGATCTGCTCCGGCGGCAGGGCGGACAGCGCGCTGGGACTCACCATCTCACCATTCAGCTCCACGATGCCGTCGAAGCCGGCGGGGCTGGCGGCTGCTCCGCCGTCGCCGATGCGCTGTAGCGTCACCTCTCGCTGCCTGTCGGGATCGGTGATGGTGACGTTGTCCGTGGCCCGCAGGCTCGTGCCGATACAGATCATGGCGGGCTCGCCGTCGCCCGGGCGTACGATCTCGACCTGCCGGAGGTGCTCCGGCGCCAGTGCCTGCGCCTCCCGGGCTGTCACCCGCACGCCGTCCACGAAATAGGCGAAAGGCTCACCGGCGGACATGTTGGAGGGAGCCCGAATGGTCTCCACCGCCTCCGCCTCCTCGACGGCGGCGGGCAGCCGGGCGTCGCAGGCGACGACGACGAGGGCGGTGCCCACGATGGCGGTCACGACGGCGCGGGTGGCTGAGCGGCGGTGATTGTGGTTCGTCATGGTACGTATCCTGGTCTCGAGTGTGGAAGGCGAGCCTGCCAGGGCGACGATGCCGGATGACGGCGCGGCGCACCGGCCGGCGGCGTGAATGAGGAACCGGCCGTAGGCGCGGGCCGCGACGCCCCGGTCCAGGACCCTGCGGTCGCAATCGGTCTCCACCGCCAGCCGCAGCCGCCCATGGCCTTGCCAGGCGAACGGGTTCCACGGCATGAGGACCACCGGGAGACAGCCCAGGGCCAGCGTCTGGAGCACCCACAGCACCGTGGTGTACGCCAGCTCCTCACCCAGGGCCTCCCGCACCTCGCTCACGGTGCCCGAGCCCCGGCGCCAGAGGATGGTCATCACGTCCAGCTCCCGCTGGGTGAACGAGATCTCGGTCATGGCTGGTCCGTCATCTCTGGTCGACTTTTGCTGGATCGGAGATCGGCCTTGCTACGGCCTCTCCCGTAGATCAGCGCGACGATGGGGCGTTGTCAACGGGTTTGCCCGTAGGAGGCCGGGCGGGTACGAGAATCAGGCAGGTGTGGGGCCCCGGCAGGATCCTGTCGGTCTCTGGTCGCAGGAAGTGTTGGTGGCCCCGGACCCGGCCGCGAGCACCAACACTTGCTGCTGACAGAGACCGATGTGGTCGCGTGCAGGGCCCATGAACCTGGTGACTCGTGGCTCGGTGCAGCCCTACTCCTCCGTCAGCCGGAGGCGTTCTGGTGCGGTACTCCCAGGAGTTGGTGCGGTCTCCACCGGCAGGTCTGTTCCGTCATCGAGCCTGAGGGCCACCGTCACCTTCTTCCGAGACTCCTTGAGGGGTCTCACCTCGACGATCTCGCGCCCGACGGCCGCCTCCAGCTCGGCGAGCAGCGCCAGGCGGCGGGAGGCGAAGACTTCGGCGATCTTGTACTGCAGGCGCTTGACCGAGTCGGGTGCAAGCGAGGCGATCTTGAGTCCGGCCCGCAGGAGGCGCCGCTCGACCGTGGAGACGCGGGAGAGATGCACCGCGAAGTCCGCAGGTCCGTATCCGGGGATCGGCACCAGGGGAAAGTAGCCGATCCGCTGCCCGCTCCGGATGCCCGCGTGCTTGTGGGCCGCGATCTCTCCATAGGTGAGAAGCGGCGCGACCACGATGTAGCGATCGAGCTCCCAGTCGGGCGAGACCTGTCGCGCAACCTCTTCCTCGTCCAGCCCCTCCTCCGCCACCAGCCGGTCCACTGCCTCGTTGAAGTCCTTGTCGATCTCGCAGTTGTGGCTCAGCACCATGGCCGCGCCCCAGCGCGCCTCGATGGCGACAGCGGGAACCCCAGCCTCCCGTGCACCGGCCGGGTCCCAGGCCCGGGTGAGTACCGCGGCCCCTATCCGGGGAGGTAGGGGCGGGACATGCGCCGAGGCATCCGGAAGGCTGTCATGCGACCAGACCACGGACGTGGGAACCATGAAGAGGTCGCCCTGGCTGAGTTGCTCCTGCGGCTCCGGGAGATAGAACCCCTCCCCACCAGCCGGGCCGCCCTTCACTCGGCGGAGCGGCGACGCCGCGGCTGGGGCTCGGTTCCGGCCAGTGCCGGGATGTCGCTCCACGAGACGCTGGACACCTGACCTACCCCGGGCATGCGGCGCCGCGGCCCCGCGTCCCCGGAATCGCCAAGGCGGCCTTCCGCGAACGCCGTTTCGAACGCGGTCCAGGCGTCCTCACCAGGCCGCCCGGCCGAATCGGCCAGCTGCTCCATAAGCCGCTGGAACAGCTCCCGTGACAGCGTGACCAGCTCGTCTCGCCCACGATCCCCCCAATGCACGATCGCGCCGCGGTAGAGCGCGTCCTCCCGGACCTCGCTCAGACGCTCGCGAACCTCGCTGATGTTCAGTACCCGCTTCTCAGGTCCCATGTAACCTCTCGACCAATTTGTACGATATGTACAAGTAGCTGCAATTGTAACACTGGTGCTTCGAATCACGCAAGGACGCGGCGAGGCCCGGGGCGAGGCTGCCGGGCCGCGCGCACGCACGGGGCATGGGCCTTGCCCCCTCTTCCGGTCATGGGTGGCAGGACACGGGAGTCGAGATGATTGCGCTGGTGGCCACCGTGGCCGCGCTGCTGGTGGCGCCGGCGACGTGGTCAGGGGAGGCCGGGTCCCGGGCTGAATCCCTCGACCCTACAGAGGGTGCGGGGCCGGGTCTGGCGGTCTGGCCGCGGCCGGGCTCGGCGGCCACGCCGCGGCCGGGCCCGGCGGACACGCTCCGGCTGGGCCTTACGGACGCGGTGGAGCTGGCGCTGGAGCGGAACCGTGCGTTGCAGCTGAGTCGTCTGGACGTGGTGGAGGCGGAGGCGGGCTTCGCTGAGGCGCGGGCGGGTCTGTTCCCCCAGATCACGTCCATGGCGGGGTTCACGCGGGACGTGCGGCCCACGGACCCGTTCGCCGGCGTGGAGGTGGGAGAGTTGTTCGGGGCCGGCGCGCCCACTGACTGGCTGTTGTTCAACGAGCGTGCGCGCACGGACGGTGACCCGGCCACGCGGCCCATCCCGCTGGACGAGTTCCAGCGTCGTCGGGAGCAGGCGTTTTTGGAGGCGGGTGTCCCGCCGGACGAGGCGGCGCCGAGCCCGTTCGCGGTGCCGAACCAGTTCCAGGCCAACCTGTCCCTGTCCCAGCCACTGTACTCGCCGTCGGCGGCTGCGGAGGCCCGGCGAGGTCGGCTCCAGCGTGACGCGTCGTTTGCGGGCCTGCGTCGTCAGCTGGTGGAGACGGTGGACACGGTGCGGCAGGCGTACCTGGGCGCGTTGCTGGCCCGCGAGCAGGCGGAGGTGCTTGCCCGGAGCGTGGCCCGTGGTGAGGCGGCGTTGGCGGAGGCTGTCCGCCGGGTGGAGGAGGGAGTGGCGCCGGTGACGGAGCGGCTGGGCGCGGAGGTTGAGGTGGGCGGCCTGCGGGGCGAGCTGTTGCAGCTCCGTCTCCAGGAGGTGAGGTCGCTGAACGGCCTGCGCCTGGCGCTGGGTCTGCCCGCGGGCCAGCCGCTGGCCCTCACGGAGGAGCTGGTGGTGGACGACGACTTCGCGTTGGCGGAAATCGCGGCGGACGACGCCATGGTGGCCGCCCTGGCCCAGCGGTCGGACGTGGAGGAGCTGCGGCTGTTCGTCGCCGCCCGGGAGGCGGTGGTGGACGCCGCCCGGGGCGCGCTCCGTCCGGACGTGAACGCGGCGCTGGACCTGACGGTGCTGGGCAACATCCCCGACGACCGTACGCGGGTCCGGACCAGCCCCTTCCGGCCGTTCCAGGTGGAGGTGGACCGTCGCGGCATCTTCTCGTCGGACTTCTGGGACCTGGGCGTGACGGCGGCCATCCAGCTCCAGTTGCCGCTGTTCCAGGGCGGCCGGCTCCGGGCTCAGGTGGACCAGGCGGAGGTGGGCGTCCGCCAGGCGCAGGTCCAGCTGGCCGAGCTGGCTGACCTGGTCCGGCTGGACGTGGAGGACGCGCTCCTGGAGATGCGCACGGCCCGTGACCGGGCGCTCCTCCAGCGTGCCAACGCGGAGCTGGCGGAGCGGAACTACCAGGCCGTGGCGGCCCGTGTCCGTCAGGGCGTGGCGCCGGCCATCGAGCGGCGGGAGGCGTCGGCCCAGCTGGACCAGGCCCGCCTGGACCTGGCCCAGGCGGTCCACGACTACCTGGCCGCCCGTAGCCGGTTCCTGGCCGCCATCGGGGCCACGGAGTGAGGCGGGCGGAGGGAGGCGGTGACACCGGTGAGTGACGGTTCGGAGCAGGGCGGGAACGGATTGGCGGGGTTCCGGGGCCGGCTGGCGCGGTCACGGGCCAGGCTGGCCGACAGCCCGCGGGCGCGGCGGCAGGCGCTGTTGGCCGCGGCCTCGGCGCTGGCGGTGCTGGCGCTGGTGGTCCTGGTCTTCGTGCTGCCGGAGGACGAGGTGGAGGAGCCGCCGTCTCCGCCCCAGGTGGAGGTCCTGGTGGTGGGGCCGACGGAGTTCCGGGACTGGGTCGAGACCACGGGCCGGGTGGAGGCCCGGGCGGACGCGCTGCTGACGGCTGAGGCCGGGGGCACGGTGGTCTCGGTGGCCCGTGAGGGCCAGGCGGTGGGCGCCGGTCAGGTGGTGGCACAGCTGGAGGCGGAAGGGGCCATGGCGGCGGTGGCGCAGGCGCGGGCGGCGGAAGCCGAGGCCCGGGCCACGACGGAGCAGGCGGAGCAGGCGTACCGTCGTCAGCTCCCGCTGGTGGAGGACACGATCATCAGCCCGCTGGAGTTCGAGCAGGTCCGGGCCCAGCGCGCGCAGGCCCGTGCCGGGCTCGAGCAGGCCCGGGCCGCGGTGGCGGAGGCGGAGGAGCTTCTCGAGCAGACCCGGCTCCGGGCTCCGTTCCCGGGCGTGGTGGAGGAGCGGTGGGTGCGTGCCGGGGAGCAGGTGGCGGTGGGCCAGGAGGTGGTCCGGATCGTGGGTCCGGGCGCGCGGGAGGTCATGGCGGGGATCCCGGAGCGCTACACGGGGGACATCCAGGTGGGCGCCACGGCCGTGGTGGATCTGGGGGCGTACGACCTGCCGGACGTGGAGTCGTCGGTGGAGTTCGTGGGCGGCGCGGTGGACCCCCAGTCCCGGACGTTCACGGTCCGGATCGGCCTGCCCTGGGGCGGCGACCAGGTGAAGGCGGACATGCTGGCCCGGGTGCGTGTGGTTCGCGAGGTGGTGCCCGACGCGCTGGTGGTGCCCCGTCAGGCGGTGCTCCGTGACGAGCGGGAGGAGAGCGTGCTGGTGGTGGACTCGCCGGACGGGCTGGGCCTGGTGGACCGTCGGGTCGTTACCACCGGTCCCGCTTCCGAGGAGGGCGTGTTGATAGAGGCGGGCCTCGAGCCTGGCGACCTGGTCGTGGTTCTGGGCCAGGACCAGGTGGTGGCGGGCGACAGCGTGCAGGTCGCTCGTCGCTACATCGACCTGGCGGCGTTCCGGGCGGTGGTGCGGGCGGAGGCGGGAGCGGTCCCGTGAGGATCACGGACGGCGCCATCCGATTCCGGGTGACCGTCGCCGCGCTCATGGTGCTGGTGCTGGTGGGCGGTCTGTGGGCGTACCTGGAGCTCCCGAAGGAGGCGTCACCGGCCATCGAGATCCCGCTGGTCATGGTGAACACGCCGTTTCCCGGCGCCAGTCCGGAAGAGATCGAGGCGCTGGTCACCTTCCCCATCGAGCGTGAGCTCCAGGGCGTGGAGGGCGTGGAGGAGATCCGCTCCACCTCCCGGGAGGGTGTGAGCCTGGTCCTGGTGGAGTTCCGGACGGACGTGACGCTGACGGAAGCGAACCAGCGGGTCCGTGAGCGTGTGGACCTGGCCCGGGCGGCCCTGCCGGCGGAGGCGGAGGAGCCGCTGATCCAGGAATTCGCCATCGACCAGGTGCCCATCCTGACGGTGAACCTGCGTGCGCCCTATCCCCTGGCCCGGCTCACGGAGGTGGCGGACCGGCTCCAGGACGAGCTCGAGGGCATAGCCGGGGTCCTGGAGGCGGAGGTGGTGGGCGGCGTGATCCGGGAGGTCCAGGTCAACGTTGACCTGGCGGCGCTGGAGGGCTACGGCCTCTCCTTCGAGCAGGTGGCGCAGGTGATCGAGCAGGAGAACACGAGCCTGCCCGGCGGCTCCATCGAGGTGGACCGGGTCTCCTACCAGGTCCGGGTGGACGGCCGCTTCGACGACCCGGCGGTGATCGCTGATCTGGTGATCCACGCTCCCGAGGGCCGACCCGTGTACGTCCGGGACGTGGCGGAGGTGGTGCCCGAGGGCTTCGCCGACCGGATGAGCTATGCCCGGATCCGCGAGTTGTGGCGCGAGGACGAGCGGGGCCGGCCGGTGCCGGCGGCGAACGCCCGTTACGACGAGTCGGTCTCGCTGTCGGTGCGAGCCCGGTCAGGTGAGAACGTCCTGGAGATAGCGGAGGAGGTCCGGGCCGCGCTGGCGGAGCTCTCCTTCCCGGCGGGCACGGAGCTGGTCATCACCGGTGACCGGAGCGAGGAGATCGGGGTGCTGGTGGAGGAGATGGAGAACCACATCATCCTGGGCGTGTTGCTGGTCACGCTGTCGCTCCTCTTCTTCCTGGGCCTGCGCCCCGCCATGCTGGCCGGTCTGTCCATCCCGCTGACCATGATGCTCACCTTCATCGTGTTCTTCGCGCTGGGCGAGACGCTGAACTTCATTGTCCTGTTCACGCTGATCGTGGTGCTCGGCATCCTGGTGGACTTCTCCATAGTGGTGGTGGAGAACATCCAGCGGCACGCGGAGGCGGGTCACGGTCCCTGGGACGCGGCCCGCCGCGCGGCCCGGCAGGTGGGCTGGCCGGTGACGGCGGGGCTGACCACCACCATGGCGGTCTTCGTGCCCTTGCTGTTCTGGGGCGGCGTCGTCGGCGAGTTCCTGCGCTACCTGCCCCTGACCATGATCATCACCCTGAGCAGCGCACTGCTGGTGGCCATCATCATGGTGCCCGTGGCGGCGGGCTACATGCTGGGGACGGGCCTGTCCCCGCTGGCCCGCCGGCTGATCCTTGGCGCCGTAGCCTTCATCGGGCTGGTGCTCCTGCTCTACAACCCGGTGACGCTGCTTGCCGTGGCGCTGGTGGCCGCGGCCATCGGGCTCCTCTACCGGTACGCCCTGGCCCCGGGCACGGACTGGTTCCGGGGCCGGGTCCTGCCGGCGACGGAGACCCATTACCGGCAGCTGCTCGAGGCGACGCTGGCCCGGGACTACCACGTCCCCCGGGCCATGCTCAGGAACACCGCCGCCCTGGCCGCCCTGGCCGGCGGCCTGGCGCTGCTCCTGCTGGGTGCCGCCATCACCGCGCTCCTGGGGCTCAGGCCCGGGCTCGTGGCCCTGGTCCCGGGCGGGCTGCTCCTCGTGGCCGGGCTGCTGGGCGCCCTGGTCCACTTCCTGGAGACGGTCTTCCTGGGCGGCCGCTGGTCGATCCGGGCGGGCGCGGCCCTGGGCCTGGTGGCCCTGCCGTTCCTGCTGGTGCGCCTGGTCCAGGGCGAGCTGACGCCCCGGGTCCTCCTGGCGCTCCTCTTCGTGCCCGCCCTCCTGGTCGGGTTGGGCGCCGCGGGGCAGCTTTTCCAGACGGGCCGGCGGCACCTGCTCCTCACCGACAACCGGGCCCGGGCGCTGCACCTGGTGGTGGGCGGGCTGGTGGTGGTGGCCCTGGCCTACGCCATCGCCCCCACGGGCGCCGCCTTCTTCCCCGACACCGACCCGGCCCAGGCCCGGATCGAGATCGAGGCGCCGGGCGGGACCAGCATCGAGGCGGCCAACGCCATCGCCGGCCGGGCGGTGGACCGCATCGAGGACCTGATCCGCCGCGACGACGCCGTGGCCGCCAACGTCGAGAGCATCGTGGTCAACGTGGGCGTGGCGGGCCTGGGTCCCTTCGGCGGGGGCCAGGCCGACCCCCGGCGCAGTCGCATCACCCTCACCATGGTGGACTACCGGCACCGGGCCGAGCCCAGCCGCCAGACCGTGGACAAGGTGCGAAGCGCGCTGACCTCCTTCCCCGGCGCCGTGATCAGGATCGAGGAGATGGAGATGGGACCGCCGGCGCCCGCGCCCATCGAGATCGAGTTCTCCGGCCCCGAGTTCGCCCGCGTCATGGCCTTCTCCATGGACGCGGAGCGCCGCCTGCGGGACGCCATGAGGACCGGCCGCATCACGGGGATGGTGGACCTGGTGAACACCACCGAGGCGGGCAGCCCCGAGCTGCTGGTCCGGGTGGACCGGGAGCGGGCCGCCATGTTCGGCCTGTCCACCGCCGAGATCGCCGCCGGCGTCCGCGCCGCCATCGAGGGCCGCATCGCCGGCAGCGTCCGCGACGGCCAGGACGAGCACGACATCCGCGTCCGCCTGCGGGAACAGGACCGGGAAACGCTCCAGTCCGTCGAGGCGCTGACGCTGGTCACCCCAGAGGCCCAGGTCCCGCTCCTGGCCATGGCCCAGCTCGAGGAGGCCGTGGGGCCCGGCGTCATCACCCGCGTCGACCTGAGCCCGGTGGTCACCCTCGAGGCGAACGTGGCCGAAGGGTTCCGCGTCGACCAGGTCATGGACCAGGTCGACGCCGTCGTCGGCGACCTGCGCCAGGAGCTCCCCGACGGCTACACCATGCGCTACGCCGGCGAGGCGGAGGAGCGGGAGGAGGCCTTCGACTTCCTGGGCCTGGCCCTGGTCCTGGGCGTCGCACTCATGGGCCTGGTCCTCGTCACCAAGTTCAACTCGGTCCTGGTGCCCGTCGTCATCCTGTCCGCTGTCATGCTCACCATGACGGGCGTGGTCATGGGGCTGGTCCTGACCCGGGCGGCGTTCAGCATCATGACCTTCCTGGCCGTCATCTCGCTGGCGGGTATCGTGGCGGACGACGACATCGTCCTGAGCGAGTTCATCCTGAAGCACCACGACCACGACGGTGCCCGTGACGTGGCGGTGGTGGAGGGCGGCGTCTCCCGCTTCCGTCAGGTGGTCCTCACCGCGGTGACCACCATCATCGGCCTGATCCCGCTGACCCTGGGCTTCCACATCGACTTCCAGGGCCTGTTCTCCGAGCTGCGCCCGGACCTCCAGATCGGCAGCGCCAACGCCCAGTTCTGGGGTCCGCTGGGCTCGGCGGTAATCTTCGGTCTTCCCGCCGCCACCGTGGTGACGCTGGTCTACGTGCCCGTGGCGTATTCTGTGGCGGACTCGCTAAGGCGCAGGCGAGCGGGGCGGTAGGCGAAACGGCTGTCGCTTGCCGGATGGTGGGACGAGCCGGCAGATTGGTTGTAGCTCTTCGTGGCGCCGGCAGTCGTTGCCCCGGAGGTCCCGGGCCGCACCGACGTGGCGGTGTGGCGTGGCGGCCGGCCGCGGGCGCGTCCCCTGGGAGCCGCGACGATTTCCACAGCGATCGGTATCTCGATGTCCACAATGCCTGGCGGGCGGCGGCGGCGTAACCGCGGGATCCGCCCCGTAGTGGTGTGTGCGACGACCCTAACCCTGGCGCTGGCCGTCGGCTGTGCCGGCACGGCCACGGAGCGGGACGCCGCGTGGCCGGCGGGTCCCGACCCCATCACCGAGGCGGAGGCGCTGGAGGTCTTCGATTTCGCGTGGGCACGTGTCTACGAGACGTATTACGACACGACGTTCGGCGGGCTCGACTGGCACGAGGTCGGCGCCGAGCTACGCCCGCGGGCGGCGCGAGCGGGCCGGGTGAGCGTGCTGCGCGGCATCATAGCCGAGATGCTGGACCACCTGGGCGACAGCCATTTCGGCGTGATCCCGGCCGAGCACGCGGACGCCCTGGACCCGGAGGCGGTGGAGGGGGCGCGGGGCGAGCCGGGCACGGTGGGTATCGAGCTCCGGGTAGTCGACGATGAGCTGGTGGTGTTCCGGGTCGCCGAATCCAGCCCGGCTCGTATGGCGGGGGTGCGACCGGGGTGGTCGCTGCAGCGGGTGGACACCACCACCGCCGCGGGTCTGCTGGCGGTGCTGGACGAGGTGCCCCATGCCCGACCACTGGCGGAGGCGCGGCTGGCCGTGGCGGCGGAGGCGCGGCTGGCGGGTCGGGTCGGTGACACGGTGACGGTGGCGTTCCAGGACGGCGCCCGCAGGGTCGTAGCGCGGGATCTGGTCTCGGAGCCGCGGACCGGCATGCCCGTCAGGTTCGGCAACCTTCCGACGATGTTCACGAATCTCGAGTCCCAGGAGGTGGCCATACCCCAGGGCTGCGCTGGCATCATCCGGTTCGATGTATGGATGGTCCCGATCATGGAGGAGTTCGAGCGCGCCTTCTTCCAGTTGCATCATTGCGACGGCTTCATCCTGGACCTGCGCGGCAATCCGGGCGGCGTTGCGGGAATGGCCATGGCCGTGTCCGGCTATTTCATGACCGAGCGCCAGACGCTGGGCGTCATGCGCACGCGGGAGCAGGAGCTGAACATTGTCTCCATGCCCCGCCGGGTGACCCTGGCTGGCCAGAGCATGATCCCGTTCCAGGGCCCGCTGGCGCTGGTGGTGGATGGTCAGAGCATGTCGACCACGGAGATCTTCACGGCGGGTCTCCAGGGCCTGGGCCGGGCCAGGGTCTTCGGCGAGACCACCGGCGGCCAGGCGCTTCCGGCGCTGATGGTGAGGATGCCCAACCGGGACATCCTGATGTACGCGTTCGCGGATTTCGTCGGCCCCGATGGGACCCGGATCGAGGGGCGAGGCGCCATTCCGGACACCAGCGTACCGCTGACGAGGGAGGGGCTGCTGGCCGGCCAGGACCGGGCGTTGAGCGCGGCAGTCGACTGGATCGTAGACGTGGCGAGGTCGAGACCCACACAGGAAGGACAGTGAACCAGATGCTGAGATCTTATGAGCCGATGACGATGTTGGCGCTCGTGGTCGGGGCGCTACTGGCGCACGCCGCTGGTGCGCCGGCCCAGGAAGCGCTCCCGCCGGCGGCGGAACTGATCGACCGCTATGTGGCCGAGGTGGGCGGCAGGGACGCCATCCTGGCCCGGGACAATAGCCGGGCCACCGGGCGGTTCGAGATGCCGGCAGCCGGGATCCAGGGCACCATGATCGTGCAGTCCGCGTCTGGCCGTACCCTGACGGAGATCGAGATTCCGGGCATCGGCCGGATCAGGTCCGGCTACGATGGCGAGGTGGCGTGGTCCATCGATCCGAACCTGGGCACCCGTGTCCTGGAGGGCCGGGAGTCGGAGTCCATGCGGGAGAACGCCAACCCGCTGTCCGCCGTTCGGGACGTGTCCCTCTTCTCCGTCCGGGAGACGGTGGAGCTGACGGAGATGGGGGGAGAGGCGTGCTATCGCGTCCGCCTGGTCTGGAACAGTGGCCGCGAGACTTTCGACTGCTACAGTGTCGATACCGGTCTGCTGGTGGGCCAGGTCTCCACCCAGGAATCGCCCATGGGCGCCATAGAGACGGTGAGCCTGTTGAGCGACTACCAGGAGGCCGGCGGCCTGCTCATGCCCCGGCGGATGGAGCAGCGGGCCTTCGGCCAGGTGCAGCTCGTGGTCATCGACACGCTCGAGTATGGCGTGGTCAGCCCTGATGCCTTCGAGCTGCCGGACGCGATCCGCACGCTTCTCCAGGCGGAGGCGTCACGGTAGGTATGAGCCCGGCCGAGGCCGCCGCCGGCCGGGCACCCACATTCTGATGCGTCACGGCCCGCCACAGCCGTCCAGCCGCAGCGCCGCCGCCCGCTCCAGCTCCGCCAGGGCGCGGCGGCGGGCGAACTCGGCCGTCACGGCCTGCCGCTCCGCTTCCCGGGCGTGGGCCTCCGCCTGTATGGTCTCGGTGATGGGCGCCACGCCCAGGCGATAGCGTTCCGCCGCCTGCTCCCGCTGGCGAGCGGCCAGCTCCAGGCTCAGGGCCGCCCGCTCCTCTAGCATGCGGGCGCGACGTATCCGGCCCAGGGCCGTCTCCACCTCACGCACCAGGGCGGGTCTGAACGCCGCCAGGTTGGCCTCGGCCTCGATCTCGTCCGCCCGTGCCCGCTGCCGGTCACCGACCCAGCCACCCGGTCGGGACAGGGGGTTCCAGCTCATGAAGAGCTGGACGGTGGTGGCTTCGTTGCGGGGGTCGAACCGCAGTGCGTCACTGGTCTGGCCCACCTCGCTGCGGGACCAGCTGGCGCCCACGCTCACGGTGGGCAGGGCGGACCAGTTCCAGGCACTGGTGCCCATGCGCGCCGCGTCCGCCCTGGCCTGCAAGACCGCCAGCTCGGCGCTGCCGTTGAGGGCGCACTGCCGCAGGTCGTCGTCGGACAGTCCATCGAGGCCGGGCACCGGCGCGGGCGGGGTCAGGACCAGATCCGGGTCCGTTCCCGGCTCCAGGTACTCGACCAGCGCCAGCCTCGCCGCCTCCACGGCCACCTGCGCCTCCTCCAGGGCCAGCTCCGCCTGGTTGGCGGCCAACCGGGCCTGGAGCACGTCGAGCTCGGGCGCCTCGCCCACCTGGAACCGGACCGCCGCGGCTTCGGCCAGGGCGGCGGACGCCTCCACTTCGGCTGCCCGGACCCCGCGCTGGGCCTCGGCCTCCAGGACGTCCAGGTAGGCCAGGGTCACGCCTGCCGCGATCCTGGCCCGGGCGGCCTCGAGGCTCGCGTACCCGGCGTCCCCATCGCGGCGGGCACGCCGGAGCTGCCAGTACCGCTGGCCGCCGTCGAAGATGGTCCATCCCAGGCTGAGGCTGGCGCCGGTCTGATAGGTCTCACGGAGCTGGATCAGGGAGTCGGGCAGCAGGACGGACCCGCCGGTGATGGGGTCGATCCCGGTCCGGTTGGTGCTGCCCTGTGCCGTGAGCGCCGACGAGATGGACAGTGACGGGAGCAGCCTGCCCCACGCGTCCAGCTGCCTGGCCGCTGCCCGGGCCGTCTGTGCCTCGGCCTGGTGCAGCCCCGGGCTGGAGTGGAGGGCTATCTCGATGGCGTCGTCCAGCCTCAGGGTGTCGACTCGAGCGGGAGCCTGCGCCTCCGCCGTGGCCGGCCCCAGCAGGCCTGCCAGGGCACAGCCCAGGGCCAGGGCCCCGGCTAGCAAGGCCGAGGTGGTGGTGCGGGCGGAGCTCTCCGCGGGCGTGGCATCGGCGCCTGGCGCGGGACTCGGGCTGCCCGGAGAGACGCTGCGCCCGCCACCCGTCCCGGTGGTCGAGCCCGGCGTCGCCGGAGCCGCCGTGGCCGCGGCCACCGCGGCGGCGTCGCTCACCAACCAGCCGTCCTGGAGCTGGATGATGCGGTTGCCGCAGGCGGCCCAGTCCTCGTTGTGGGTGACCTGGACGATGGTGGTGCCGTGGGCGTTCAGCTCCCGGAACAGCTCCATGATCTCCCGCCCCTGCCGTGAGTGGAGGCTGCCCGTGGGCTCATCGGCCAGGATGATCCGGGGCTCGGCGACCACGGCCCGGGCCACGCCCACCAGCTGCTGCTGACCGCCGGAGAGCTGATTGGGGTAGAGGTCCTTCTTGCCCACGATCCCGAAGCGGTCCAGGGCGTCGGCCACCATGGCTTCCCGCTGGCGACGGGGCACGTCCCGATACGAGAGCGGGACGTCCAGGTTCTCCGCCACCGTGAGGTCATCGAGCAGGTGGTACTGCTGGAACACGAAGCCGATGTACCGACGGCCCAGATCCATCCGGGCCCTGGGCCGGAGGGCGTGGACGGGCTGGTCCGCAAGCCAGTACTCGCCGGTCCAGTCGTGGTCCAACATGCCCAGGATGCTCAGGAGCGTGGTCTTGCCGGCGCCGGACGGGCCCATGACCGTGACGAACTCGCCGGGCTGGATGTCTATGCCGATCTGCCGGAGCACGTGGGCCCGGCCGGACCCGACGGAGTAGCTACGGCCGATGTGCCGGGTCCGGATCAGGGGCTGGGACGTGGTCTCTATCATGGCGCACACTTTCGACTGGAGTCGTCTGTCATGGTCGGTGACCTCCGGCGGACGTCAGGCGGTGCATTGTCATTCCTCCCTGAGCGCCACCATGGGGTCCACCCTGCTGGCCCGGCGTGCGGGCAGGTAGCCGGCGGCCAGGGCCACGGCCAGGAGCCCGCTGGCGACGACGGCGAAGGTAACTGGATCAGCGGGGCCCACCCCGTGGAGGAGCCCCTGGAGCAGACGGGTCAGGCCCAGGGCGGCAGGCACTCCCACGGCCACGCCCAGCAGCGCCAGCATGGCCGCCTGCCGGACCACCAGCCCGCGGACGCCGCCGGGACTGGCGCCCAGGGCCATGCGGACGCTGATCTCACGGGTGCGCTGGGTCACGGCATACGACATGACCCCGTAGATCCCGGCCACGGCCAGGGCCAGGGCCACCAGGGCAAAGGCGCCCAGCAGCCAGAGATAGAGGCGGCGGTCGCCGATGGACCCGGTGACCACCTGCTCCATGGTCTGCACGTTGTAGGCGGGCTGGTCCGGGTCGACGGCCAGTATCGCCCGGCGGACGGCGCCGGTCAGGATGGTGGCCGGCACGTCCGTGCTCACCACCAGGGTGAACTTGGGGATCCCGAGCACGGAGGCCAGGTCGTACGGGAAGTAGACCTCCGGCATGGGGTCCAGGGCCAGCTCCGCCTGGCGGACGTCGCCCACCACGCCGACGATGGGGATCTCGGCGACCCCGCCGTCCGGGGCAAAGCCAGGTATACCGATCCGCTGGGTCGTGGGATCGTCGTCCGGGAAGTAGCGGCGGGCCAGGGTGCTGTTGATGAGGACGACCGGGTCATGCAGCCCGTCGCCCGGCGCCAGGTCCCGGCCCTGGACCACGGGGATGCCCAGCGCCTGGAAGTAGCCGGCACTCACGAGCCGCAGCTCGGCGAACGGCTGGTCCGCCCGGCTGGCGGGCGCGGGGCGACCGGGTATCTCGAACCAGAAGTTGGTGCCCCACTCGTCCAGCGGCAGGTGTGAGGTCCAGCCGACGGCGCGGACGCCGGGCAGGGCCTGGACCTGCTCGAGGGCCGGCGCGTGGAACCTCTGGACCATGTCGCCGGCGGGGTACCGCTCGCCGGGCACGGCCACGTGCATGGTCAGCACGTTCTCCGTCCGCATACCGGTCTCGGTGCCCAGCAGCACGGAGACGGTACGGACCAGCAGGCCCGCGCCCACCAGGAGCACCAGCGAGAGGGCGAACTGGCCCACCACCAGGGCGCCGCGGAAGCGGTTGCCGCCCCGCCCGCCGCCGCCGCCGCCGCCGCGGGCTCCGCCTTCCTTGAGGTCGTCGTGCAACCGGCCCCGCCGGGCCAGGAGCGCGGGCAGGAGAGCGAAGGCCACGGCGCAAGCCACGCTGAGCACCATGAGGAAGGCGAAGACGCCCATGTCCAGACTCATGTCGGCGGCCCGGGGCAAACGTCCGCCCGCCACGGCCAACATGCCCCTGGTGGCGTACGAGGCCAACAACAGCCCGGCGGCCCCACCGGCCGACGCCAGGAGCAGGGATTCCACCAGGAGCTGTCGCGCCATCCGGCCCGGCGTCGCGCCCAGGGCGGCGCGGACCGCCAGCTCACGGCGTCGCCCGCTGGACCGTGCCAGCATCAGGCTGGCCGTGTTGGCGCCGGCTATCAGGAGGACGAGCCCGGCGGCGCCCAGGAGCATGAGCAGCGTGGGCCGCACGTTCGCCACCGTGACATCGGTCAGGGGAAGGATGAGGACGCCCACCTCCTCCTGGCCAGGATCGAGCTCGCCGATCCGTCGAGCGACGTCGTCCATCTCGGCCTGCGCGGCGGCGTGCTCCACGCCGGGACCCAGCCGGCCCACCACCTGTAGCCAGTTGAACCCACGATTGTCCACCCGCTCCGGCGGCGCAATGAGCGGGACCCAGAGGTGCACGCCGCTCCAAGCGGCGGGGAAGCGGAACTCCGGCGGCATGACGCCCACCACGGTGTGAGTGGTCCCGTCCAGCACCAACTCCCGACCCACGATGCCCGGGTCGGCGTCGAAACGCTGTCGCCAGAATCCGTCGGACAGCACCACGGCCCTCGCCGCGCCCGGCTCGTCCTCGCCCGCCAGGAAGGTGCGACCCAGTTGGGGCCGCGCTTCGAGTACCTGGAAGAGGTCCGCGCTGACCGCCACCGTGGACAGCCGCTGGGGCTGGTCCACGCCCTGGAGATTCGCGTCCCTGGGCGCGTAGGCCGCCAGCGACTCGAGCGACCCGGCCTGCTCCCGCCAGTCACGGAAGTTGGGAACGGAGACGCCGCCACGGCCCCGCCCGCCGGCGGCGGACGGGAAGGTCTGGTAGACCTGGACCAGGCGGTCCGGCTGGCCGTACGGCAGCGGCTTCAGCAGGACCGTGTTGACCACGCTGAAGACCGCGGTCACGGCGCCGAGGCCCAGGGCCAGGGTCAGGACCACGATGGCGGTGAAGCCAGGCGCATTGCCGAGGCTGCGGGCGGCGTAGCGGAGGTCCTGGATCAGGGTGCCCATGCGGCGCTCACTCCTCTCTCAAGGCGATCATGGGATCGACCTTGCTGGCCCGGCGGGCGGGCAGGTAGCCGGCGGCCAGGGCCACGACGGCCAAAAGGACGGCGCTGATCAGGACGACGGCGGGGTCGTGGCCCTCGATCCCGAAGAGGAGGGACTGGACCAGACGCCCGGCGACGAGGGCGGCGACGATGCCGATGACGCCGCCGACGATGAGCAGCCGAGTCACGTGGCCCAGGATCATGGCCCTGACCCGTGTGGCCTGGGCGCCCAGGGCCATGCGGAGGCCGATCTCCCGGGTCCTCCTCGCCACGGTGTAGCCCATGACCCCGAAGAGGCCCATGGCAGCGAGCAGTGTGGCCAGGACCGCGAAGCCGGCGGTGAGGCCGCTGATGACCCGGTCCATGTAGAGCCGGTCTCGCACCTGCTGGCTCAACGGGGTCAGGCCCTGCACCCCGCGCCCCGGATCGACCCGGTCGACTGCCGCGCGGATGGTCGGGAGCAGGGCCGTGGGGTCGATTGCCGTCCGGACGTAGAACGTGAGGCCCTGCATGTCCTGCTGCCGCCACGGCAGGTAGTAGGTGGGGGGGGCAGCGTCCTTGATGTCGGCGTACCTGACATCGGCGACGAGGCCAACGATCTCGATGCCCAGGTCGATCTCGCCCCGACCGATCTCCATCCGCCGGCCCACGGCGCTCCGGGGGTCGAGCCCGAACTCCCTGGCGAACGCCTCGTTCACGATGGCGACCCGCGGCGCGCCCTGGACGTCGCTCGCGGTGAACTCGCGGCCGGCCAGGATCGGCGTCTGGAGGGTCCGGAAGTAGTCCGGCCCTATGTTGTTGAACGCGGACGTGGAGGGCATCCCCGGCTCCCAGGCGTAGCCTTCCACCGACACGGAGTTCAGCCAGGTGTTGCCGACCAGGATGGGCACCTGTGCCGCGGTTACGACCACGGCGCCGGGTACGGCGGCCAGCTCTTCCTCGATCCGCTCCAGGATGCCGCGGGCCGCGGAGGCGTCATACTCCGAGGGATTGAGATACACGCTGAAGGTGGCCAGGTCGTCTATGTTGGCGCCCACGTCGACCCGGCTCGTCTCGTGCAGGCTCCGGGCGAAGAGCCCGGCGGAGATGAGGAGCGCCATGGAGAGGGCGATCTGCACCGTGACCAGCGCACTGCGGACCCGGGTGGACGACCGTCCGGCACCCTGCCCGCCTCCGCTCCTGAGCACGCCGATGAGGCCCGGCCGGGTGAAGTGGAGGGCGGGGTACAGCCCGAAGAGCAGACCGGTGCCCAGGGCCAGCGCTCCGGTCCATAGCAGGACCGGCGGCTGGAGGCTCAGATCCAGGTTTGCGGCCGTCTGGGTGGGCAGCCACGACCCGATCAGGGACAGGGTGCCGGTGGCCACCAGGATCCCGGCCGCCCCACCCAGCACCGCCAGCAGCAGCGACTCGGTCAGGAGCTGGACCAGGAGCCGGGACCGGCGAGCGCCCAGAGAGACGCGGACGGCGAACTCCTGCGCCCTCCTGGCACCCCGGGCCAGGAGGAGATTGGCGATGTTGGCGCAGGTGATCAGGAGGACCACCCCGGTGACGCCGAACAGCAGGAGGATCGGCATGCGGGCGTTGGCCTGGTACACGCTCCGGCCCCGCCGTCCGTCCTCGAGCACCACCGCCCTGCTCAGGAAGGCCTCCATCTGGCCGGCGGACATCTGCGGCTGGAGCGGCGCTTCCACGTCCTGGATGATGGGACGATAGATCGTGTTGATCGCCTCGCTGGCCCGGCCCATGGACATGCCAGGCTGCAACCGGGCGAAGAGGTACGCCCAGTAGTTGAGCCGATTCTCGAAGGTGGGGCCGAAGAAGGGCGTCAGCACCTCCCGCAGCGTGATCGGGACGAACAGGTCGGTGTCGGTGCCGAAGGTGACACCTTCGAACCCGGCGGGGGCGACGCCGACGATGACCAGGGGATGACCGGCCACGGTGATGGTGCGACCGAGCACATCGGGATCCGCGCCCAGCCGGGTCTCCCAGAAGCGATGGCCGAGCACGGCCACCCGCTCCGCACCCGGCACCCGGTCGTCGTCCGGGCCCAGGAGGCGACCCAGCGCGGGCCGCAAACCCAGGACCGGGAAATACGAGCCGGACACCAGGGCCCCGCTGCCGCTGAAGCTCTCGTCGCCGATCGTCAGCCCCGACCAGAACTGGCGGTGGGCGGCGATGCCGGTGAAGACCTGTTGCCCCGCCTCCAGGTCCCGGAACATGGGATAGCTGAAGATGTCCTCATGTGTGCCCTCAGGCCCGCCGGCCAGAATGCCCGGCTTGTGGCCGGGCGCCGACAGGTTCACCAGGCGGTCCGGCTCGTGGACGGGGAGCGTGCGGAGCAGGACCTGCTCGACGAGAGAGAAGATGGCGGCGTTGGCGCCCACGCCCAGGGCCAGGGAGAGAACGGCCACCGCCGTGAAGGCGGGACTGCGGGCGAGCTGTCGGAGACCATACCTCAGGTCCTGGGCGACCAGGGCCAGACGGCCCCCCAATCCAAGGCTGCCACTGCGATTCGACGGACTCATGGATCATTCCTCTCTCAGCGCGATCATTGGATCCACGCGGGTGGCGCGGCGGGCGGGCAGGTAGCCGGCCACCAACGCCACCAGGGTGAGCAGCGCGACTCCGCCCAGTACGGCGATGGGGTCGTGGCCGGAGATGCCGAACAGGAGGCTCCCGGCGGCGCGGCCCACGGCCAGCGCGGCCAGGAGACCCACGGCGCCGCCCACCAGGCCCATCCAGCCGACCTGGCCCAGGATCATGCGACGGATGTCCTCCTTGCGGGCGCCCATGGCCATACGGACGCCGATCTCCCGCCGCCGCTGGGCCACGGTGTAGGCCAGCACCCCGAAGAGCCCCATGGCCGCCAGCAGCGTGGCCAGTCCGGCGAAGGCGGCGGTGAGGGTGCTGATGAGGCGCTCCACGAACGCGCTGTCCCGCACATCCCGGGTCAGGGTGGTCAGGTTCTGGACTGGCAGCTCCGAGTCCAGGCGCCGGACCATGCCCGGTATGGCGGCCATGGTGGGCGCCGGGTCCGTGGCGGTAGCGACGTAGAACGTGAGCCCCCGGGTGTCGTGCTGGCGCCAGGGCGTGTAATAGGTGGGGGGCGGGTCCTTCTTCACGTCCTGGTAGGCGGCATCACGGACCAGCCCCACTATCTCCATGTCCAGGACGCCACTTCCGCCCACGCCCATGCGCCTGCCGATGACTTCCCGGGACTCGAGCCCGAACTGTCTCGCGAAGGCCTCGTTGACAATGGCGACGCGGTGCCCCGTGCGCTCGTCGGCGGTGGTGAACTCACGGCCGGCCAGGAGCTGGATGCCCAGGGTGCGGAAGTAGTCCGGACCCACCTCGTTGCGGGCCGCCATGTTCTCCCGGCCCGTCACGGGTTGGTAGCCTGCCACGTCCACGTTGCTCTCGGAGATGTTGTTCCGGAGCACGGCCATACGGGCGGACGACACGCCGGTGACGCCCGGCAGCGCCATCAGCTCCTCCTCGACGCGCTCGAAGAGGGCGCGGGAGGCGTGGTCGTCATAGCCCACGAGCCCGGGGTGGATGTCGAAGACGGCCACGTTGGCGGGGCTGAGCCCCAGGTCCAGGCGGCTCACCTCCGAGAGGCTCCGGACGAACAGACCGGCGGAGATGAGGAGCGCCATGGAGAGGGCGATCTGGGCGGTCACCAGCGAGGTGCGGAAGCGGGCGCTGGAGCGGCCGGCGGAGACGCGGGTGGCGCTGGCCTTGAGGCCGGCCACGGCGGCGCCCCGGGTGGCGTGCAGCGCCGGGTAGGTGCCGAAGATCAGGCTGGCGCCGATGGCCAGGAGCGCGGCCCACGCCACGGTTGCCGGCTGCAGCTCCAGGACCATGACCTCGGCGGTGACGGCTGGCAGGAAGCCGCCCACCAAGACCAGAGTCCAGCGGGCGACGAACAGGCTGCCGACCAGGCCCAGGACCGCCAGGACGACCGTCTCGGTGAGGAGCTGGCCGACCAGACGCGCCCGTGACGCGCCCAGCGAGGCGCGGATGGCCAGCTCGTGGGTCCGGCTGGTGCCCCGGGCCAGGAGCAGGTTCGCCAGGTTCGCGCAGGTGATGAGCAGGACGATGCCCGTCACGCCCAGGAGCAGGAAGAGGGGCGCCCGGGCGTCGTCGTGGAAGGTGCTCTGACCCTGGCGGCCGTCCTCGAGGAACAGCCGCGTGGCCAGGTACTGCGCCAGCTCCGACTCGGTCAGCCCCCGCTGGAGCGGCGCTTCCACCTCCCGGATGATGGGGCGGAAGACCCGGTTCATGACCTCGGCCGCGTGGCCGGCGGAGATCCCGGGCTCGAGCCGGGCAAAGAGGTAGGCCCAGTAGGCGCTGCGGTCCTCGAACGTCTCCGGAGCCGCCGCGGTGACGGCGGCGCGCATGGTGATGGGCACGAAGACGTCCGCCCGGTGCCCGAAGGTGGTACCCTCGAAGCCGCTGGCGGCCACGCCCACGATGGTCATGGGGACCCCATTGACCGCCACCGTGCGGCCGATCACGTCGGGATCCGACCCCAACCGCGCCTCCCAGAACCGGTGGCTCAGGACCGCCACCGGCCCCGCCCCAACCGCCCGGTCATCGGCGGGGCCCAGCAGGCGACCCAGGGCGGGACGCAGGCCCAGGACCGGGAAGTACGAGCCGGACACGAGCATGCCGCCGCCCGGCACCGTCTGCTCGCCCACGACCAGGCTGGCGCCGAAGTACCGATGGGCGGCCAGCCCGGTGAACGGCTCCTGCGCCGCCTCCAGGTCCCGGAACATGGGGTAGCTGAAGACGGCGTCGCACTCGCCCGCCTGCCCGCACATGACTGACCCGGCCCGGGGGGCCGGCGCCACCAGGTTCACCAGGCGACCCGGCTCCGCCACCGGCAGGGGCCGGCGCAGGATCTGGTCGAACAGGGAGAAGATGGCGGCGTTGGCGCCGATGCCCAGGGCCAGCGACAGGACCGCCACCAGCGTGAAGCCGGGCGTCCGCCGGAGCTGCCGGAGCGAATAGCGAATATCGTGCAGGCCGTTCATTGGCCTCATTCCTCGGTCGGGGTGGTCGATCTCGTCGCCACTACACCCTCAGTCAACTTCGAACCCCGCCTCTTCCAGCTCGTGGGCCGCGTCGCTCCGCTCGTCGCCGACGATCCGGCCATCGAACAGGTGGAGGGTACGGCCGGCGTACTGGGCATAGCGAGGGTCGTGGGTGACCATGCAGATGGTGGCGCCATCGGCGTGCAACTCACGCAGCAGGTCCATCACCGCCTCGCCGTTCACCGAGTCCAGGTTGCCCGTGGGCTCGTCCGCCAGGATGACGGATGGGCTGCCGCCAATGGCCCGGGCCACCGCCACGCGCTGCTGCTGACCGCCGGAAAGCTGGGACGGGTAGTGTCGCGTGCGATGGCTCATCCCCACTCGCTCCAGTGCCTCGTGGACCCGACGCTTCCGCTCCGGCGCCGCCATCTTCCGGTAGGTGAGGGGCAGCTCCACGTTCTCGTAGACCGTCAGGTCACCGATCAGGTTGAAGGCCTGGAAGATGAAGCCGATCTCCCGGTTCCGGATCTGGGCCCGCTGCGACGGGGACAGGTCCTGCACCGGCACGTCCGCCAGGCGGTACTCGCCGGCGGTGGGCGAGTCCAGCAGCCCGATGATGGACAGGAGCGTGGTCTTGCCACATCCGGACGGGCCGGCGATGGCCAGGAACTCGCCCTCCCGGACCTCCAGGTGGATCGAGGCCAGCGCGTGCGTCTCCACCTCCTCGGTGAGGAAGACCTTGGACAGGTCCGTCATCCGGACCAGCTCCCGGCCGCCGCTCCCGTTGCCGGCAGCCAGTGCCTGTGCCTCCTGCTGCCTCGTCGCCTCCTTCACCTCGCTCATATGACCATTCTCCTTACCGTTGATTACCGTCTTCCGAGAACCTTCAGCCGTGCAAAGACCTTCGGCTGTGCTGAGACCCTCAACTGTGCCAGGACCTTCAGCGCAGGCGGATCCGCTCGTGCGCGTCGTAGGTCGACAGGTCCGACAGGATCACCACGTCGCCGGGGCTGAGACCCTCCAGCACCTGGATGGTGTTGACCGAGCTCAGGCCGAGCCGCACGGGCACCCGCACCGCGTACCGGCCACCTTCCACCACCTTCCAGACTCCCACCATGCTGTGCGCCTGACCGTAGGCGGGACGGCCCACGAAGACCGTCTCCTCGATACGGTCCACCTGGACGGTGCCCTCCACGCTCAGGTCCGGCCGCGCGCCACGGGGCAGCTCGCCGTTCAGCGCCACCTCCACCGCCACCGTGCCCTGCTGCACCGCCGGGTCGATACGGCGGACGTAGCCAGGCACGATGCCGTTCCTGGTGTCCACCGCCACCGACTGGCCCACAATGACGTCCCGGGCCTGCGTCTCCGGCACCCGCAGCACCGCCATGAGCCGGCCTGGCTCCACCACCCGGGCCAACGACTGACCCGCCTGCACCCACTGCCCGATCTCCAGCGTCAGGTCCTGCACTATCCCGGGCGACGCCGCCCGGACCAGCATCGACTCGAGCCTCGCCGTCCGGAACTCGGAGACCGCGCGCAACCGGTCGATCTGGCGACGCTGCGCCTCGATCCGCTGGTCGTACGACAGCTCCATCAGCTCCAGCCGCTCACGCTCGATGCCCACGCGCGCCGCCACCTCGACGGCCTCGTCCTCCAGACGCTCCTGGTCCATCTTCGGGATCAGGTTCCGGCTGGAAAGCTCGCGGGAGGCCTCCAGGCGACGCTCCGTGTCACGACGCTCCGCCTCGATCTGGGCCACACGGCTCCGCTGCTCGAGACGCTGCGTCGCCAGCGTCACCACCAGGTTCGACAGCTCCGCCTCCGCCGCCGCCAGCTGCTGCTCCGCCGTCAACCCCTCCACCTGGACGTCTGGGTTGCTAAGCTCCAGGAGAACCGTCTCCGACTCCACCTCCGCGCCCGGCTGCACGTGGATCCGCTCGATCCGGCCGCTGGTCACTGCCACCACCCAACGGGCCTGCTCCGGAACCAAAGTGCCGGGGCCCCGGACCTGCCGGACGAACTCGCCGCGACGAACACTGTCCGTCCAGATCGTCGAGCGATCCACCGACGGCGCCGCCGGCTCGAGCCGCAACAGGGCGGCGCTCATCCCCACCACCGCCACCAGCCCCAGACCTATGGCCAGGTAGCGGCGCTTTCTCCTGTCAGGGGCTTCACGAGGTATGTCCACCTTGTCGATCTCCGATGCAGTACGGTCCCTTCACCCGACCCGCTACATGGGAAGGAGCGTACCCACCAGCCGGATCGCCCATATCCGGCGGTATTACGCGAAAGACCGGGCCGGAGCCGTGGCAGACGGGATGGAAGAGTGTCCGGTTCTGGGATTGGTCGTCCCGGAATCGGACGGCTTCGCTTGCGGCGGAGTGCCGGGCGGCGGCGGGTGTCGGGCCCTCGACTCGAGCTCCGAGCTCCGAGCTCCGAGCTCCGACCGCCCGGCCAGCCCCCGGCCTCCGCTTGCCGGGCTTCGGCGGGTTGGCGGGCGGCGGCGGGTGTCGGGCGCTCGACTCGAGCTCCGAGCTCCGAGCTCCGAGCTCCGAGCTCCGACCGCCCGGCCAGCCCCCGGCCGCCGGTTGCCGGGCTTCGGTAGGTTGGCGGGTGGCGGCGGGTGTCGGGCGCTCGACTCGAGCTGCGAGCTCCGAGCTCCGAGCTCCGAGCTCCGACCGCCCGGCCAGCCCCCGGCCGCCGCTTGCCGGGCTTCGGTAGGTTGGCGGGTGGCGGCGGGTGTCGGGCGCTCGACTCGAGCTTCGAGCTCCGAGCTCCGAGCTCCGAGCTCCGAGCTCCGACCGCCCGGCCAGCGCCTGGGAGCCACGGCTGGTTGGCCAGACAACGCGCCACGGAAGTCGTCGGCTCCCGGCCATTGGCGCTTTTCCGTCGGTATACGAGGCCAACCCGGAACACTCCTGCCGCCGGGACGGACCGTTGCGCGGTTGTCCTCGGCCGGCGAGGAAAACGCAGCAAGGAAGGTCGGCCGGAGCGACGGGTGTTGCGTTGTCATCGGCCGTCCTCACCGCCTCGGCCGTCCTCACCGCCCGGACCAGGACCAGGACCAGCTTACCACCTGCCGCCTGCTGCCCGAACATGCGTCTCATGGAGCGGCCCGGACCCCTGCGGTGGGAGCCGTAAGCTCGCTGGCGGTAGCTGTTTGTCCGAACTGCACGCTCCGAGCACCGAGAGGCTGCAGCCGCGCAGAAAGGCGAGGCGGTGCGCGACCGGTGGCCCCAGGCGGCCGACCGGATATGGAGCCGAGGGCGGGCGGTCACGGCGACGGCCCCTGCGTTGCGTCACGCTTCAATTCTGATCTGGTGTCGAGGGCCAGGGCCGGCTCTCCACCTACGATGGGGAGGTGCGCCGCTGCTTCTAGCGGCGGCTCCGCCCGGGAGTGTGATGGTCATGAGCGACGCATGGCGTGGGGTGGAATGGCGCGAGGTGACATGGCGCCAGTCGGAATGGTGCGGAGCGGAGTGGCGCGAGGCGGGACTGCGTGGTTCGGAAAGGGCCCGGTGGGCCAAGAGCGCCTGTGGGAGTGAGGGGCAGGGGCCGAATCTGGTCGCGGGTCGTGTGTGTGCCGTGCTGTTGCTCGTGGCGGCGGGTGTCGGGCCTTTGGTGTCGCCTGCCGCGGCGCAGGTGTTGACGGTGGAGGACGCGGTACGGCTGGGCCTGGAGCGGAGCCCGCGGGTTCAGGCGGCGGAGTCGGAGGCAGCCGCGGCGGCGGCCCGTGCCCGCGAGGCGCGGGCGGGCCTGCTGCCGGCGTTGCGCGCGCAGGCGAGCTACACGCACGTGGGTGGAGACATACCGGAGGCGGAGTTCACGCTGCCGGGCATGGACACGACCATCACGCTGCTGCCGGTGGTCCGGAACCAGTACCACGCGGAACTGGGAGTGGAGCAGCCGCTGTTCACGGGCGGCCGGCTCCGGGCGGCGCACCGGGCCGCGGGACGGGAGGCTGCCGCGGCGGAGTGGGCGGCGGAGGAGGCGCGGGCTGACGTGGCGCTGGAGGTGCGGCAGTCGTACTGGACGCTCCACGGGGCGTTGGGCGAGTTAGCGGCCACGGACGCGGCGCTGGCGCAGGTGGAGGAGCACCTGCGGGAGGTGGTTCGGCTCTTCGAGGAAGGGGCGTTGCTCCGGGCCGACGTGCTGGCGGCTGAGACGCGTCGCTCGGAGGTGCTGCTGGAGCGCGTTGGGACGAGGAACGCGGTGCAGGTGGCCCGGCTGGAGCTCAGCCGGCTGCTGGGACTGCCGTCGGACCCTGAGCTGACGCCTTCGCCGCCCACCGAGGTGGAGCCGCTACCCCCGGAGCCGGCGGTGCTGGCAGAGGTGGCGCTGGCGGCCCGCCCCGAGCTGCGCGCGCTGGCGGAGCGGGTCGAGGCGCTCCGGGCCCACGAGCGGTCGGTCCGGGGAGGCCGACTGCCGGACCTGTCCTTCGTCAGCCGGTTCATCTACGCCCGGCCCAACCCATACGTCTTCATGGAACCGGAGGAGTTCCACGGCACCTGGGAGGCGGGGCTGTCTCTCCGTTGGGGTGTCTGGGAGGGCGGTGCCAGGTCGGCCAGGGAGGCGGAGGCCCGGGAGCGGCGGCGGGCGGCGGAGGCCCGGCTCGAGGACGCCCGGGAGCTGGCCGTGGTGGACGTCTCCCGGCGCTACCTGGAGGCGGAGCGTGCCGGCCAGGCGCTGGCGGTGGCGGCGCAGGTGGTGGAGCAGGCGGCGGAGTCGCTGAGGGTGGTGCGGCGGCAGTTCGCCGAGGGCGCGGCCCTGTCGTCGCAGGTCCTGGAGGCTGAGGCGGTGTACCGGCAGGCGCTGGCACGGCGAGCCCGCGCCGAGGCGGAGCACGGCATCGCCCGGGCCGCGCTGAGGCATGCCCTCGGGGAGGCGTGAGGTGACCGACCGTCGGGAGCCGGACGAGGAGCGGGACGAGGAGCGGGACGGTCCGGACGGTGGTGGTGCCGGGGGTGATAGGGAGGTGGTTTTCGAGGCGCGGGGCGTGGCCAAGCGTTACGACATGGGCGAGGTCCAGGTGCACGCGCTGCGGGGGGTGGACCTGGACCTGTACGCCGGTGAGCTGGTGGTTCTGCTGGGGGCGTCCGGGAGCGGGAAGTCGACGCTGGTGAACATCCTGGGCGGGCTGGACACGGCCACTTCGGGGCGGGTGGTCTATCGGGGGCAGGACCTGACCAGCGCCGACGACGCCGAGCTCACCGAGTTCCGTCGCCAGCACGTGGGCTTCGTCTTCCAGTTCTACAACCTGATCCCGAGCCTGACGGCCCGTGAGAACGTGGCCCTGGTCACGGAGATCGCCCGGGATCCCATGGCGCCGGAGGAGGCGTTGAAGATAGCCGGGCTGGGCCATCGGCTGGACTCGTTCCCTGCGCAGCTCTCCGGTGGCGAGCAGCAGCGGGTGGCCATCGCCCGAGCCATCGCCAAGCAGCCGGCAGTGCTGCTCTGTGACGAGCCCACGGGTGCGCTGGACTCGGAGACCGGGATCGTGGTGCTGAAGGCGCTGGACCGTGTGAATCGTGAGCTGGGCACGACCACGGTGATCATCACGCACAACGCGGTGCAGGCAGAGATGGCGCAGCGGGTGATCCTTCTGAAGGACGGCGAGGTGACGCGGATCGATGAGAACGAGGCGCCGAAGTCGCCGGAGGAGTTGAGCTGGTGAAGCTCCGTGCGGTGGACCGGAAGATGTTGCGGGACCTGTGGTCGATGAAGGGACAGGCCATCGCCATCGCCTTCGTAGTGGTCGCCGGCGTGACCACGTACGTGTCCATGATCAGCACCTACGACACGCTGGAGGTGACGCTGGAGCGGTACTACCGGGAGTACCGGTTCGCCGAGGGCTTCGCCTCGGTCCGGCGCGCGCCCGACCACGTAGCCGAGCGACTGCGTCGGGTGGCGGGGATCGGGGAGGTGGAGACCCGGGTCGTGGCGGAGGTGAACCTGGAGGTTCCGGACTTCCCGGACCCCGTGACCGGCCGGATCATATCCCTGCCAGCGGGTCGCCAGCCGTCGCTGGATCGGTTGCACGTGCGGGAGGGCCGGCTGGTGGGGGCGGGCCGGGAGGACGAGGTCCTGGTGAACGAAGCCTTCGCCGAGGCCCACGGCCTGGCGCTGGCCGACTCGTTGACGGCCATCATCAGCGGGCGTCGCCGGACCCTGACGGTAGTTGGCGTCGCGTCGTCGCCCCCGTACCTGATGGCGGCTGATCCCGCCGCCTTCTTCCCGGACCCGGAGCGGTTCGGCGTCCTCTGGATGGACCGGAGCGCGCTGGCGGCGGCGTACGACATGGAGGGTGCGTTCAACCACGTGTCCTTCACCCTGGCTCCCGGTGCCAGCATCGAGGCTGTGACGGCGAGGGTGGACCTGGTCCTGGACCGGTACGGCGCCGTGGGCGCCCACGGCCGCGACGAGCAGCATTCCCACGCCCTGATGATGGAGCAGTTCGACCAGCTCGAGGGGATCGCCGCGCTCCTGCCATTCGTCTTCCTGGCCGTGGCGGCCTTCCTGCTGAACATCGTGGTAACGCGCCTGATCCGGCTCCAGCGGGAGCAGATAGCGGTGCTCAAGGCCTTCGGCTACCGGGACCTGGACGTGGGGCTGCACTACGTGAAGCTGGTCCTGATCATTGCCGTTGCGGGTGTGATCGGCGGCACGGCGCTGGGGGTATGGGCCGGGCGCGCCACGAGCGACCTGTTCCTGGAGTACTTCCACTTCCCGTACCTGGACTACACGCTCCGGCCAGCAGTGGTGGCCACTGCGGTGGTCCTCACCACCATCGCGTCCACGGTGGGCGTGGTCCGGTCCGTGCGCCAGGCGGTGCGGCTCCCGCCCGCCGAGGCCATGCGGCCACCGCCGCCGCCGGTCTACCGGGCCACCATCGTGGAGCGGATCGGCCTGCACCGGGCCCTGGACCAGCCGACGCGGATCATCCTGCGCAACCTGGAGCGCCAGCCGCTGAAGGCCTTCCTGACGGTGCTGGGGATCGCCGCCGCGTGCGCGATCCTCATCACGGGCCTGTTCTTCGGCGATGTCGTCGACCACATGGTCCGGACCCAGTACGGCCTGGCCCAGCGGGAGAACGTGACCGTCACCTTCGTGGAGCCCAGGTCCCGGTCGGCCCTGCACGAGCTGAGAGCGCTGCCCGGCGTCCAGTTCGCCGAGCCCTTCCGCTCCGTGCCCGTTCGGCTGCGCCATGGGCACAGGAGCTACGACGTGGCCATCGAGGGCACGCCCACGGACGCCCACCTGCGCCGCATAATCGACACGGACCTGCGACCTGTGCCCGTGCCGCCCGAGGTGATCATGCTGGCGGACCGGCTGGCCGACATCCTCCGTGTCCGGCCCGGCGACCAGGTGGAGGTGGAGGTCATGGAGGGCCGGCGCCGGACCCACAACGTTACGGTGACGGGACTGGCGGAGCAGTACATCGGCCTGGCCACGTACATGGAGTTGACGGCCCTGAATCGTCTGGTGGGCGAGGGGCGGTGGATCTCGGGTGCGCACCTGCTCATCGACGAGCGCCATGAGGCCGCTCTCAACCAGTCGCTCCGGGACCGGCCGGACGTGGCCAGCATCGTGTCGCTGGAAGACGCCATAGCCGGCTACATGGACACCGCCGCGGAGACGCTGCTGGCCTTTACCTTCATCCTGACCCTGTTCGCCGGCATCATCGCCTTCGGCGTGGTCTACAACAGCATGCGGATCTCGTTGTCGGAGCGGGACCGGGAGCTGGCCAGCATGCGGGTGCTGGGGTTCAGGCGTCGTGAGGTCTCTTACATCCTGCTGGGCGAGGCGGCGTTGCTGGTGCTGCTGGCCATCCCCCTGGGCTTCGTCCTGGGTGTGGGGCTGGCCCACCTGGCGGGAACGGTGTGGGCGACGGACGTCTTCGCGCTACCGGTGGTGCTCACCCGCGCCACGTTCGGCACCGCGGCGGTGATCGTTATCCTGTCGGCGGTGGTGTCAGGTCTCATGGTGCGCCGTCGCCTCAACAGACTCGACCTCATCGGGGTCCTGAAGACCAGGGAGTGACGAGGTATCATGACGAACGTTGTGGCGATCCGGATGCCGAGGATCAAGATGACAAAGAAGCGGGCGATCCTGGGGGGCCTGGGGCTCCTGGTGCTGGTGGCCCTGGTCCTCCTGTTCATGCCGGAGCGAATACCTGTCGAGACGGCCGCGGTGACCCGAGGCCCCCTCCAGGTCCTGGTCGACGAGGAAGGCGAGACCCGTGTCCTGGACGAGTACGTGGTCACGGCGCCGGTGGCCGCCTACATCCGGCGGATCCAGCTCGAGCCCGGCGACCCGGTGGAGGCGGGTCAGGTCATCGTCCGCCTGGAGCCGCCCCGTGACCAGATCCCTGACCCGCGGGCCAGGGCGGAGCTGGAGGCGCGGGTAGAGACCGCCCGGGCCCAGCTCGCCGAGGCGGAGGTAACGGCGGCAACGGCCACCGCCGAGCTGGAGCGCATCGAACGCCTCGTGGCCGCCGAGGCCGCCACGCCCCGGGCGCTCGAGACGGCCACCGCGGAGGCGGCCCGGGCCATGGCGGCGCTCGAGGCGGCCCGGGCCGAGCTGGAGGCAGCGGAGGCGGCGCTCCAGACCGCCGCCGGTGCCCCTGCCCTGCCCGTTGCGGACGAGCTCCGGGCCCCGGCCAGTGGCCGGGTGCTCGTCGTCCACCGACGCAGCGAGGGCCAGGTGACGCCCGGCGAGCCGCTCCTAGAGGTGGGCGACACTGAGCGGCTGGAGGTGGCCTCGGAGGTCCTGTCCCAGGACGCCGTCCGGATCCGACCGGGCGCCCGGGTGGTGCTGGACGAGTGGGGCGGCCAGCGACCCCTGGAGGGCCGGGTTCGCCAGCTGGACCCCCGGGGCTTCACCCGGGTCTCGGCCCTCGGCGTCGAGGAGCGACGGGTCCGGGTCCTGGTGGACGTGGTCTCGCCACCCGCGGAGTACGCGGGCCTGGGAGCCGGATACCAGGTCCTGGCCCGGTTCGTGGTCTGGGAGCACCCCGCCACCCTCCGGGCACCCACCGGCGCCATCTTCCGGCGCGGCGACGCCTGGGCCGCCTTCGTCATCGAGGGCGGACGGGCCCGGCTGCGGGATGTGGTCATCGGCGAAGAGGCGGGCCTGGCGGTCCAGGTGCTGAGCGGCCTCGAGGAGGGCGACGTCGTGATCGTCCATCCCGGCAACGAGGTGGAGCACGGCGTCCGGGTCCGGCCCCGGGAGTGAGGCCCGGGACTCAGTGGTCGAGCGAGGCGCTGGTGGCGATGTTGAGCACCTGAAGCCCGCGCTTCCTGGTCCTGCTCATGCCTGACCTCCTTTAGATCCAGGCTCACGCCGTCTCGGCCACACCGAGCTGTTCCATGAGAGCCAGTGTGTCGTAATAGTCACGCTCCCGGTGGATCTGGCCGTCGTCCATCTCCGCGACGCTGCAAGCGACCACCTCCATCCTCCTGCCGGTGGCCGGAATGCCCTCCAGCTCGCCCCGGTGCGTCCCCGCGAACGTGTACTCGATGATGGACACGCTCTCGCTGGGCAGGTGGTGGTGCCGGATCTCGATGGTGAGGTCCGGGAACGCGCTGGTGAAAGTCTCCACAGATGCGAGAACCGCGTCCACTCCCCTCTGCTCCACACCGTCGCCCGTGGTATAGCTACAGTCGGCATGGTAGATCTCTCGCAGCCGGTCGAAATCGCGAGACTGCACGGCTTCGTAGACTGCCCGGTGTAGTTGGGCCATGCTCTGCATGACGGAATCCCCCTGGTTGCTCCGCTCTCAACGCCTTCCAGACAGTGCGGCGAAGGCTGTATGGGTCCGCTCGGGTCAAGATCCATACCGCCTGACTGGCGCCGTTACGGAGCCGGTAGCGACCGCAGCATCAGCCGGTGTCGGGCCGCTCGGTGTCGGGCCGCTCGGTGTCGGGCCGCTCGGTGTCGGGCCG
>SLCC01000038.1 GCA_007126035.1 Gemmatimonadota bacterium | reverse complement strand
ACACGTTGGGCAGGTCATGCTCCTCGATCCCGGACCCGGTGTCCCAGACCGAGAACCGGACCGCCTGGCCGTCGCGCTCTGCGCGGATACCGATCGTGCCGCCCTCAGGGGTGAACTGCAGTGCGTTGCTGGTGAGATTGCCGAAGACCTGAAGGATGCGGTCCCGATCGGCATGGATCCGCGGCAGATCGGCAGCGACCTCGTAGCGCAGTTCGATCCGCTTCGCCGCGGCCGCGTGCGCCTGTCCGCTGCATGCGTCGCGCACCAGCGGCTCCACGTCCACCGGTTCTCGCTCGACGGGCAGGCGCCCGGCATCGATCCGGGAGACGTCCAGCAGGTCCACGATCAGCCGGTTCATCTGCCCGGTGGCCCGGTGGATGAGCTCGAGCTGTTCACGCTGCCTGGGCGCGAGCTCGGAAGCGGTCTCGAGCAGGGTGGAGCTGCTCATCATGACCAGGTTGAGAGGGTTGCGCAGGTCGTGCGAGACGACGGCCACCATCTCGTCCCTGGCCCTGGCAGCCTGCTCGGCGGCCTGGGCACGCTGCTCAAGGGCCAGGGAGAGGGAGCGGGAACGAAGGAGGACCTCGATGCGCGCTCGCAGCTCCGGCTTCTCGATGGGCGTGATGATCAGCTCGTCCACGCTGCGCCAGAGGTGGCGGGTGATCATCTTCACGTCCGGACGGGATGTGACCAGCAGCACGGGCAGGATGATGGGCTGTTCCCTCTCCTTCCTCCGCTGGACCCGCTCCCAGAGCCGGTCCAGTGACCGCCCGTCCACCACGCACAGGTCGAAGCTCCCGTCCAGATCCGAGTCAGTGTGGCCGATCAGCACCTCGTATCTCTGCGCCAGCTCGTCGGCCAGGAGGCTCTGGTTCTCCTTCTGGTCCAGGAGGAGGAGGATGCGCGTCATGCCGACTCGGAGTCTTCCCGCTGCCCCACCCATTCAGGCGTACCGGTCAGCACCCCGCGCAGGCCTTTGAGAGGGGCGTCGACCTGCACCCCCCGGTCCGTGATCTGCAGCTCGCGCAGCGTCCTGCCGAAGTCGCCGAGCCGCTTCTTCAGGACCCCCACCGCCTTGCGCAGCTCCCCGTCGATCTCCAGGTAGCGCAGGAAGATGAGATTGTCGCACAGGTAGCTGATACCCACCTCCGTCGCCCGGAAATGACCGGTGATGCTCTCCATCTCGTTGATCAGGATCACGGTGACGCCCATGTTCTTCAGATACCGGCCCAGGGCGTGGAGATGGACGACCAGGTCGTCGCCGCTTAGGGTCAGACGATAGCCGGCGATGCCGTCGATCATGACCAGGCGCGCGTCTCGCTCCTCCACCTCCCGGCGGACCAGCAGCGCGAACTCGGCGGGCGAGTAGCGCAGCGGCTCGACCTGCACCACCGAGAGGGTGCCCTCCCGGATCATCTCCCGGACCGGGATGGCCACGCTGTCACACCGGTGGAGAATGGTGTCCGTCTGCTCCTCGAAGGCGTAGACCACTGAGCGCTCGCCGCGCGTGGCCGCCTCCTTCATGAACTGCATTCCCAGGGTGGTCTTGCCCGCCCCACTGGGGCCGCTGAAGATGGTGATGGTCCCTCGCTCGATACCGCCGCCCAGCATCTCGTCCAGCTCCGGCAGCCCCGACGGAATGATCTCCAGGGCGAACTCCCGGTCGTGCTCCGCGGGGATCAGGCGGGGGTAGACCTCCATGCCGCGGTCGGTGAGCCGCATGGAGTGGCGGCCGCCGGCGAAGTCGGACCCGCGCAGCTTGGCGACGCTCAGCGTGCGCCGCACGGTGCCATGGTCGGGCGACACGTCCAGCTCCAGGATCCCGTCGCTCATGAAGCGGAGGTCGTCATCCGCCACGGTCATGGTGGGTTCCGAGCTCATCAGCACCGTCGCTTCGTGCTCCACCAGGTAGCGGATGAAGGAGAGGGCCTGCTTGCGGAACTGGAAGTCGTCAGGCGCCAGGTAGCGGAGCGTGGTGATGGCATCCACGAACACGCGACGGGGCCTCAGCTCCTCGACGGTCTCGATGATCCTGTGGGTGGTGGGGTCCCGCTCCACGTCGGCAGCCGAGAAGATGTCGTAGCTCTGGTTCTCGGCGAAGAACTCCCGGCTGGGGCTCAGGTCCAGCACCTTGACCCCCGACAGGTCCAGGCCCTGGCTGGCCGCGTCGGAAACGATCTGCGCCTCGTTGGACTCGAGAGAGATGAGCAGGGCGTTCTCACCCTGTGCCACGCCAGCCAACAGGAAGTGCAGCCCGAGCGTGGTCTTACCCGTGCCCGGCCCGCCCCGAACGAGATAGGCGCGCCGCGGGACCAGCCCGCCGTGCAGGACCTCGTCGAGACCGGGCACGCCTGTGAGGCAGCGACCAATATCTGGATTCACCTTGGCGTCTCCGCGACGTCTGATTGCTGGTAGTCCGACACCATTGTTCTGGCGGCGTTCGAGCGTCCCAATATAGCGCACCCGGCCGCACGGTGCAGGGTGTTTCAAGGTGTGGGGTTTCCCTGGCAATATTCCTGCCCCGGGCGAAGCCCGACCTTCGAACAGCTTTGACGCGGAGTGCTCGGACCAGCCGGAGCAAGCGGAGTGATTACGGGTCGGCCGGGCCCGGTCTCAGCGGACTCGACTGACGCAGTAGAGATACTCGCTGACCCGGTCTCCCTTGTATTTCCGGTCCTCGGAGTCGGAATCCGACCGGTAGCGTTTGTAGCTGCGGCTGTAGCGCCGGTAGGTCTGTCGGAGCCCGAAATGTTTCAGGACGCGTGTGATGGTGGCTTCCGGGATGATCCCTTCGTCGTTGTAGCTCATGACCACGTGACGCCATGGCGCGGTGGCGATGAGGGCTTCGAACGCGTCCTCGCACCTTCCGGCTCGTGACCAGTCGCTCCGCTTGCCCTGGTCGGCGGTGAGGCCTGTCTTGCCTCGCAGCTCCGGCTCGCTGTCGAACCAGCCTTCGGCGATGAGCTCGGGGATGTGGTAGTAGCCCGGGTACTGGCGGTTGTTGTAGGGCGGGTCCAGGTAGAGGAGGTCGAAAGGCTCCAGGTCGGCGGCCAGCTCCAGGGCGTCCTTCCGCTCCGCCCGGCAGCCGTTGCCGGCGTGGATCCGTGGCACGCGGAGCCGGAGCCGGCGTCGGGCGTTGGGCTGCCAGCTCTTGACGAAGGAGGCGTAGACGCCGGTGGTGTTGGCCACCGCGTCGGCGGCCTCCAGCAGGGCGGCCAGGAGGACGTAGTAGGTGTCGTCCTGGATGTGCCCGACCCGGCGCCATTCCTCGATGCGGTTCCGGACGTGGTCTATGCGGGCCGCGTTCTCGCCGGTGAAGTACATCCGCCCGTGCTCCCGTCCGCCGTCGCCGTCGGGCGAGTAGTGGCGATGTATGAAGTCGGGCAGGGGGTCGAGACCGTTGAGGTATGCCACGACGTCGTCGACGGACGGCCCGTCCTTGCCGTCCACGGCCAGGACCTCGTGGGCCAGCCCGGGCGAGTCGGGTAGCCGGTGGGCCTGGACATAGGCCCGGGCGAAGACGTAGCCGTACGTCATGATGTCCGACGCGGTGACGCGGAACCCCAGGCTCTTCAGCCGTTGGCCCACGCTGGCGGTGCCGGAGAAGGGATCCACGGCGGAGCCTGCGATTCGTCGTCGCTCGATCCTGCCCTGGATGAAGTCCAGTAGTTTGGTCTTATTGCCTATGTATCGCACGGCAGCGAATATAGGCATTATCCCCTAGCCCTGTCCATCATGCTGAACTATCGCGTAACGATCAGGTACGGCGGCGCGCCGCCTCGCTATGAGCTCCTGGACCTGGAGGCGGAGGATCTCCGAGCAGTCCTCCGGGAGACGGCCCACCGGCTGTCCGAGGATGTCTCCGCAACCGCGGACCTGGCGGAGATCCGGGTCCAGGCCACGCCCGATTCCAGGGCCTGGGAAGCGGAGTAGGCGTCGACATGCCGTTGCCGGAAAGACTCTACGAGGCCGCACTGTCAGTTGCACGCCCTGCGTTCGGCGTCGCGGCCGTCTTCAACCAGAAGCTCCGTCGCGGTGTGGAGGGCCGGCGGGAGACCACTCGCCGGTTCCAGGAGTGGGCCAGGACGTCCCGCTCGCCTGACCGGCCGCTGGTGTGGGTGCACGCGCCGTCGGTGGGCGAGGGACTGATGGCACAGGCCATCATCCGTGAGCTACGGGCCCGGCGCCCGGCCTTCCAGGTGGCGTTCACCTGTTTCTCGCCGTCGGCGGAGCGGATGGCGGACCAGGTGGGCGCGGATGTCTGGGGCTACGTGCCCTGGGACACCCGTGGCGCGGTCCGGCCGGTTCTGGAGGCGTTGCGGCCGGCGGCGTTGGTCTTCGTGCGGACGGAGGTCTGGCCGGTCCTGGCCCGGGAGGCCGCGGGTTCGCGAACGCGTCTGCTGCTGGTGAACGCGGTGCTGTCCGAGGGCTCGGGCCGATTGAGCCGGCCGGCCCGGGGCTTCATGAGCCAGGTCTACCGCCGGCTGGATGCCGTGGGCGCCGTGTCCCAGGCCCACGCCGATCGGTACCGGCGGCTCGGCGTCTCACCCGAGCTGATCCGCGTGACTAGCGACGCCCGGTTCGACCAGGTATGGGCCCGTATCGAGGAGCGAGGGCTGTTCCAGCTACGGGGGACCGCTGATGCGGCGACGAGGGTCCCCGAGCCGCTCAGGCCGATCTGGTCCGCGCTGGACGACCCGGAGGTGTTCACACTCGTCGCCGGCTCCACCTGGCCGGCGGACGAGAATGTGCTCCTCCCTGCACTGGCGGCATTGCGAGGAGACCACCGGGTACGGCTCATCATCGCGCCCCACGAGCCCACGCCTCGCCATCTGGACGCGCTGGAGCGGCGGCTGGATGACCTGGCCCTGGGTCATGCTCGGCTCGGGTCACTGACAGCCGGGGAGGCGCGGGGCCACGGTGCGGCGCCCGACGCCCCCGAGGTGGTGGTCGTGGATCGGGTGGGTGTGCTGGCCGACCTGTACGCCCTGGGCCGGGCGGCCTACGTGAGCGGCGGGTTCGGCCGGTCCGGGCTCCATTCCGTCGTCGAGCCGGCGGCCCTGGGCGTGCCGGTCCTGTTCGGCCCCGCCCACGGCAACGCACGGGAGGCGGGCGACCTGGCGGCCCGGGGCGGCGGCTTCGTCGTCACATCGTCGTCCGACATGGAGAGCCGTCTACGGAGCTGGCTCGCGGAGCCGGCGGCGCCGGCCGCGGCGGGCGCCGTGGCCCGGGATTTCGTCCGCTCGGAGACAGGCGGGGCGGCCAGGAACGCCCAGTTGATCGTGGAGATCATGGAGGCGCCGGGATGACGGGTCGGCGATCAGCCATCGGACCCGCGGCGACCGGCCGGGGGCGCCGTCGTCTGGCACCCCGAAACGGTCGGCCCTGGCAGGTGTAGGGGCAGGAGCGATGAGAAGACCTGGAGAGTCAGCGGGCTTGCCCGGAAAGGGAGTTGGCCGATTCGCGTCAGCGTCGCCGACGTCGCTGCCCGAGCTGTCGGCGGACGAGGCCCTTCGTTACGCCCGGCACATGGTCCTTGCCGAGGTGGGTGAGACCGGTCAGCGGAGGCTGAAGGCGGCGCGGGTGCTGGTGGTGGGCGCTGGCGGGCTCGGCTCACCGGCGTCCCTCTACCTGGCCGCGGCGGGCGTTGGCACGCTGGGGCTGGTGGACTTCGACACGGTGGACGCCACCAACCTCCAGCGGCAGGTCCTGTACGGCGAAAGCGACCTGGGGCGGCGGAAGCTGGACGCGGCGAGGGACCGGCTCCAGGACCTGAATCCCCACGTCCGATTGGTCCTGCACGGCGAGCGACTGACCAGTGGGAACGCCCTGGACATCATCGCCGGGTACGATGTGGTGGTGGACGGCAGCGACAATTTCCCCACCCGCTACCTGGTCAACGACGCGTGCGTGCTCCTGGGCAAGCGCTACGTCTACGGCTCCATCCTCAGGTTCGAGGGCCAGCTCTCCGTGTTCGCCGGGGACGACGCCGCGCCCTGCTACCGCTGCCTGTTCCGCCAGCCGCCGCCGCCAGGCCTGGTCCCGAGCTGCGCCGAAGGTGGCGTGCTGGGCGTGCTACCGGGCGTGATCGGCTCGCTCCAGGCCCTGGAGGCCATCAAGCTCGTCACCGGGGTTGGCGAGCCCATGGTCGGGCGGCTCCTGGTCTTCGACGCGCTCAGGCTCCGCTGGCGCGAGATCCGGCTCCGGCGCAACCCGGGCTGCCCGGTCTGCGGCGACGAGCCCACGGTCACTGAGCTCATCGACTACGACGTGTTCTGCGGCGTCGCCCCCGCGGATTCCGCCGCCACGGCCGCCGGCGCCGGAGACGCCGGTGACGCCGGTGACGCCGCGGGCACGGCGGGCGCCGCTGGGGTTGCCGGGGGCAGACCGGTGGCGGACGCTGGCACCGCCGGTTCAGCCTCGCCGGGCGGTGTCGGAGTGCCCTTCGAGATCGAGGTGGCGGAGCTGAAGGAGCGCTTGGACGCAGGCGAGGCGGTGGACCTGGTGGACGTGCGCGAGCCATTCGAGTGGCGCATCGCCAACCTGGGCGAGCACGGCGCCCGGCTCATACCCATGGGTCAGGTGGCGGACCGGCGGGGCGAGCTCGACCCTGAGCGGGAGATAGTGGTCTACTGCCGGTCGGGTGCCCGCAGCGAGGACGTGGCGCGTGAGCTACGGTCCCAGGGCTACGACCGGGTGAGGAACCTGCGTGGCGGCATCCTGGAGTGGGCGGAGCGGGTCGATCCCCGGATCCGTCGGTACTGATACCCTTCCCGTCGCCTGGCCCTCATCGTGCGGGGCCGTGACGGAGGGAGGGTCGACCAGTCTCTGGAGGGTCTCATGACGTGGTTGGAAGCCCGGTTGGGCAGACAGGGTCTGGTGGTGCTGGCTGGCCTGGCGGCCATTCTGGTGGTGGGCCTGGTGGGCTGGGCGGGGTTGACGGGCGGGGCCGCTGACCGGCCGGAAGCGGGCGATCCGGTAGTCGAGCCTGTGGCCGAGGAGCCGCCCGGACCCGGCGCCGTTGGTGGAGGGGACGAGTCGCCAGGACCTGGGGCTGCCGGTCCCGGTACTCCTGAGCCGGAGCTCGAACCGGAGCTCGAACCGGAGCTCGAACCGGAGCTCGAACCGGAGGGCTCGGTGGCGGAAGCGGAGCCGGCGGAGGCCGGGGTGGTGGAGTGGGCGTCGCCCGGGGAGCGGAGTCCGGTGGAGCCGGTCCCGGCGGAGCTGAGGGTCCCGAAGCCCGAGGCGGTGCGCGGGCTGTACATCGGCTCGTGGAGCGCTGGCAGCTCGCGTCGTCTGGCCAGCCTGATCCAGCTTGCGGACGAGACGGAGATCAACGCCTTCGTGGTGGACATCAAGGAGGCGCTGGGCGAGGTGAGCCATCGCACGCGGGTGCCTCTGGCCCGGCAGGTGGGAGCGGACCGGAACCCGGCGATAGCGGACCTCCGTGGTCTGGTGGCGCGGCTGCGGGATCATGGCATCTACCCCATCGCCCGGATCGTGGTGTTCAAGGACCCGTTGCTGGCCCAGGCGCGACCCGAGTGGTCCATCGTGCGGGCCGACGGCTCCATCTGGGCGGACAACAACGGCGTGCACTGGGTTGACCCGTTCAACCGTGACGTCTGGGACTACAACATCGAGCTCGCCCGCGAGGCGGTGGCCCTGGGCTTCAGCGAGATCCAGTGGGACTACGTACGGTTCCCGGACGTGCCCCAGTCGTACTTCCGTGAGGCCGTGTATCCAGCCCGGGCCGGCCGTACCATGGCGGAGGGGATGCGGGAGTTCCTGATCCACGCCCGCGATCAGCTGGGCGACCTGGGCGTGCCGCTGACGGCGGACGTCTTCGGCGTCACCACGTCTGCCCGTCAGGACGTGGGCATCGGCCAGGTCTGGGAGCTCATGGCCGACGTGACGGACGTCCTGCTGCCCATGGTCTACCCGTCCCATTACCCGCGCGGGACCTGGGGCTTCCCGGTGCCCAACGCGGAGCCGTACCTCATCGTGAAGCGGGCGCTGGGGCACGCCGTCACCAGGTCGGAGGCCATGCCCGGCTCGGCGACCATCCGGCCCTGGCTCCAGGCTTTCAACCTGGGGCAGCCGCCCTACGGACCCGAGGAGGTGCGGGCCCAGATCCAGGCGGTGTACGACGTGGGCCTGACGGAGTGGATCCTGTGGAACCCCAGCTCCCGCTACGACCGCGACGCGCTGTTACCGGGCTCTTAGGGGGTAGACGGTCCCCAGGTTGCTGAGGATCGCGCCCCAGGTCCTCACTGACGGTACGGTTCTGCGGCAACTCCATGGTTCGCATCCGGACAGCGCGTCCCAGAAACGGACACCCCTGCCGCGGGCCGTCGGCCGAGCCATCGGGTTAACTCGTTGTCATCACGTGATGTAGCCTCGCGGGTGCCGTGGGCATGTAAGGTGCCATGGGACCGCTCGGCTAAGAGAAGGAAGATGATGAATCGCAGAAACGAGACCAGGAAGACGGGGTGGCGCGTTGTTACCGTGGTGCCCGACCTGTGCAGAGCTTCCCTGGTGGCGGTGATCTGATGTGTCAGGACGTTCGTCACGCGTTGCGGGCGCTCCGCCGCGCGCCCGGCTTCACCGCGGTGGCGGTGGTCACAGTGGCGCTGGGGATCGGCGTCAACGCCACCGTCTTCAGCGTGGTGAGCTCGGTGCTGTTCAAGCCGCTGCCGGTGGAGCGGCCGGCCGAGCTGGTGAACGTCTACGGCCACGAGATCATGTCCCCTGGCCACGACGCCATCTCCTACCCGAACTACCTGGACTATCGGGAGCGGTCCGAGACGCTGACGGGGCTCGTGGCGCACACCAACTTCTTCGCCAGCCTCTCCATTGAGGGGAGATCCGAGTTGGTGGTGGGTGAGGTCGTATCGGACAACTTCTTCCAGGTGCTCGGCGTCCGGCCGGTCCTGGGCCGGTCGTTCACGCCGGAAGAGTTCGCGGGTCCCGGCGCTGGCCCCGTGGCAATCGTCAGCCACCGGTTCTGGCAGTCGCGGTTCGGCGGCGCGCCGGATGTGGTGGGGCGGTCGTTCCGGCTGAACGGCGTCGTCTACACCGTAATCGGCGTGGCGCCTGGGCGGTTCGGCGGGATGTTCCCGGCCTTGACCGCGCAGCTCTGGGTCCCACTGTCCATGGTGGACGGCGTCGAGCCGATGGGCAACCAGCGCCACCGCGGCGGCGGTGGCGAGTCTTGGCTCGACAGCCGGGGCCGCCACTTCCTGTGGGTCAAGGGCCGGATGCGGCCGGACGTCGACGTGTCGCAGGTCCGGGCCGAGCTCGAGACAATCGCGGCGGGGCTCGCTGTCCAGTACCCGCAGGCCAACGAGCGGGAGCGGGTCAGGGTGACGCGGACCACGGACGTGGCCATCAGCCCGGACCTGGACGGCACCGTGGCGCCAGCTGGTCTTGTCATGCTCGCCGCGGTGGCGCTGGTGCTGCTGGTGGCGTGTGGCAATCTGGCCAACATGCTGCTGGCGCGTGCGGGGGCGAGGCGGCAGGAGCTGGCGGTCCGACAAGCCGTGGGCGCCAGCCCGCGCCGCCTCACACGGCTGCTCCTGACCGAGAGCGTGCTCGTATCGCTCGCCGGCGGCGCCGTGTCGCTTCTCCTCACCGTCTGGCTGACCGGGTTCCTTGGCCGCTACCGGCCAGGCCTCCCCTTCGACATCGGCATCGACGTGAGCCCGGATTGGCGAGTCCTGCTCTTCACGTTCGCGGCGGCCCTCGCCACCGGAGTGGTGTTCGGCCTGGTGCCGGCGCTGCGCGCCTCCCGGCCTGACCTGGTCCCGGCGCTGAAGGACGTGGGCGGGGCCATATGGACTGGCAGGCGGCCGCGCGTGGAGCTTCGCGACGCGCTGGTGGTGGGCCAGGTGGCATTTTCTCTCACGCTCCTGGTGATCGGCGCGCTCATGGCCCGGAGCCTCCACGCGGCCGGCCGGGTGGACCTGGGCTACGACGCACACCACGTCGCCCACCTCGTCCTCGCCCTGGGAATGAACGGTTACGATGCCGAAGGGGGCGCCGTGCTGGTGGAGGAGGGGCAGCGTCGCCTGGCGGCGCTCCCCGGGGTCCGGGCGGTGGGGCTAGTGAGCCGGCTCCCTCTCGCGGTCAACAACAACGGATTCCGCCTCTTCATTGACGGCCACCCCATGACCGTCGCGGATCGGCCCATCGTCCTGGACGGGGCGAGCGTCGACGAGAACTACTTCGACGTCCTGGGCCTGCGGATCGTGGCCGGCCGGGCCATCGAGGCCGGCGATCGGGACCATAGCCGTCGCGTGGCTGTCGTCACCCGGACCATGGCCAGTCGCTACTGGCCCGACGAGGACGCGATCGGCCGAACGTTCCGGCCCGGTCGCGAGAGCGCGCCCTGGGAGATCATCGGGATCGTCGAGGACTACAAGGTGGACACTCCTGGCGAAGCGCCCAAGCCATACTTGCACATCCCGCTGTCGCGGCGAGCCACCCTTGTGAACTACCTTATTCGGACCTCGACTCCCGCGGCGGGGTTGGTCCCCACCCTGGAGCGGGAGCTGCGGCAGCTCGATTCGGACCTGGTCTTTCTGGATACAGGAACTCTGGCGGACCTGGTCGCCCTTCGCCTGCTGCCCATCCGCCTCGGCGCCTGGCTCATCGGGTTCTTCGGCCTGCTCGCCGTCCTGCTATCCGCGGTGGGGCTGTACGGTGTGATCGCGTTCTCCGTTAGCCGCCAGGTCCGAGAGATAGGCGTCCGCAAGGCGCTCGGTGCCGATACCTCCGATGTGGTCGCCATGGTTGTCCGCCGCGGCATGGCGCTGGTCGCGGTGGGCGGCCTGATCGGCGCTGTCCTCGCCGGACTCGGAGGCCGGCTGCTCTCGAGCGTTCTCTTCGTCGGCACCTTCGATCCGTGGAGCTTCGGCGCCGCCTTCCTCGTCCTCACCGCCGTGGCCGCCATCGCCCACTGGGTGCCGGCACGGCGTGCGGCACGGGTCGACCCGATGGTGGCACTGCGCGGCCCCTGTTGCTGAACGCGTCGGCCAGCTCATGGTCGCCACACGCGCCGCGGGCAGCCCCCCCGCGCAGGCTCCCCGCGCCCCCGCGCCCCCCCCGTGGATGATGCGACCGCACCGGGCAATAGCTGGATCGACGCCGACGACTTCCCTCCGCCGGGACATCAATTTCAACACGGGGGAGCCGTACGGCGAGCACGCACTGACCCAGTCATTGCTGGTAGACAGGCCGGGCGCGGAGCCCGCCCGGACCACGCCGCAGTTCCATGCCGCTTTCGTGGCCAACAACACCGTCTTGATTGACCGAACTCGGAATAGCGCTTTTATGCCTGCGTCGGCGCGCCTTGCCGGAGTCGCGCATCCACGCTTGCTCACCGAACTTCAGAATCGGTCCACTAGTACTACTGTGTCATAAAAGTATTGCTGCTGTCGGTGGGCCGGCGTATCTTTGAGGCATGGCGACGGGCGATGTGGATCGCGCGCGGTTCGAGCGCTATATGGATCGGTT
>SLCC01000092.1 GCA_007126035.1 Gemmatimonadota bacterium | reverse complement strand
TTGAGACCTATCTGGACCATCGCAACGAAGACCCAAAGCCATTCATCTGGACAAAGTCCGCGCAGGAGATTCTCGACAAGATCGAGCGTGGGCTAAACACTTTAGAAACGGTACACTAGCGTTAGCGCAATCAGCAGGCACAGCAGTAGATCGGGCTCGATCAAGCAGTATGCGTTTCGTCGAATAGGACTGAACCTCATCATTCCCCGTCCTCAGGGTCATCAACGTGAGTGGAGCCAGTTTCGCGATGAAGATTATCACGGCAGCATTGGGACTGATTGTGTGCGTAGCGATTGCGCAGGGGCAGGAGCCGGAACTAAGAATCGCCAGCGACGATTTCCGAGAGGTCGCCAGTATAACGGTAAGGGAGGGGCATGTATATGTGGCTGACAAAGCGGCGCGCGCCGTGTTCGTGTTCGACGAACGCGGTGCGCCGGTCCGCGTAATCGGCCGGGAGGGCCGGGGGCCTATGGAGTTCCGGAGGCCCGACCGGCTTGGGTGGCTCGGGGACACGTTGTGGGTGAGGGACACTGCCAACCAGCGGTTCACTCTGATCGATAGCGGGTCGGAGGTCGGCACGGTCCCTTTGTCGTACCAAATCGACCCATCCCACGAACACTTGCCCCCCGTCGGCTGGGGAGAGTGGCTGCTGACTGGCGGAGCGCTGGTCATCGCTCCGATCGCGCCGTGGAACATCTTGGCGCAGGGGCACGTGATATCCTTGCCGCACATTTACCGGCACCGGGACGATAGCGTCAATCGGATCCTGTTCGAGCGCGACGTGCGACATGAGGTGTACGGGTTCCGGCCTCAGGGCGCGGCGGTAACGGAAGGTATGTTTGCGTACCATCCTTTCGCATCTGGCGATGTGGTCACAGTTCCTTCCGATGGCTCCACGATCTATATTGTGAATCGCGGCGAATATCGTGTCACGCGAATGTCACCGAGTGGTCGGGTCCTATGGAGCAGGCGATACCCGTTCGACAGACGACCAGCCGACACTGCCATCGAGGAATTCGCCTCCTTCATGGTGGATCTCATGGGCGACGCCCAGAAACGAGGCTTCTCCTCTCCGGTAGCGTTCCGTCGCGCGGTGGAGGACGGGCTGACGGTGCCCGAGCACCTCCCGCCAGTGAGCACGGCACTTGCCGCTCCGGATGGATCCCTCTGGGTCAGGCGTGAGGCGGCGGGTTCCAGCATCTACTTCGCCTCTCCCAGCCAAGTGCCAGGTCAGGTCGAGTGGGATTTGCTTGATGCCGACGGACATATTGTCGGTCTAACGCGCCTACCGATCCGGTTTGAGGCGCTGCACGCGGAGGGGGACGCGATCTGGGGTGTACTCCGCGACGAGATGGGCGTGCCGACAGTCGTAAAGTATCGGCTGAACCGCTGACTGTCCACGCCAATTACCCAGAATTCCCGCCACATACGGGATTTGGAAACCTAACGCGGCAGTGCGTAGCCCCGGTACGGGTCGGCCGTCCTTTAGGGAAGCTCTGCACAAGTCGCCATCCGAGGCCTGAAGGGATGGTGGGGCGACGGGGCGATGGGTAGATTGATGCACACCGCTTTCCGACGTTCTTTCGGATGAAGACATGGCCGACCAGCGCACGTTTGCCGGACTCGCGTGGAACACCAAGGGCAAGGTCACGCGCCGGGAGCGGTTCCTGGCGGAGATGAACGCAGTGATCCCGTGGGATCGGTTGATCCAGCTGATCGAGCCACATTACCCGAAGGCGGGCCGGGGCCGCCAGCCGCTCGGGCTCGAGAAGATGCTCCGGATCTACTTCCTCCAGCAGTGGTTCGACCTGTCGGACCCGGCCGCGGAAGATGCGATCTACGATAGCGAATCCATGCGTCGCTTTGCGGGTGTGGAACTGGGCGAAGACAAGGTGCCGGACGAGACGACGATCCTCCGTTTCCGGCACCTTCTCGAGAAGCATGACCTTCCGAAGGCGATCTTCGAGGAGATCGGGGCTCTCCTGGAGGAGAAGGGGCTGGTCCTGAAGCAGGGCACGATCGTGGACGCGACCATCATCTCGGCGCCGAGCTCGACGAAGAACCAGACCCGAAGCCGGGATCCGGAGATGCGTCAGACCAAGAAGGGCAACACCTGGTACTTCGGGATGAAGGTTCACGTGGGCACCGACAAGCGCGGGGTGGTGCATTCCATCCTCACCACGGACGCGGCCGAATCGGACATCAGCCAGCTTCCGAACCTGCTGCATGGCCAGGAACGGGAGCTGTACGGCGACCGCGCCTACTGGCGTGAATCGGACCGGCAGGAGTGGAAGGCGCGGGGCGATCGATATCGGGTCAACCGACGAGGCCATCCAACGGCGCCGGTCTCGGATCACTGGCGGGAGATCAATCGGAGCCGATCGCGCGTGCGTGCGCGAGGGGAGCACGGGTTTCATGTAGTGAAACGGCTCTGGGGCTTCGGCAAGGTGCGCTACCGCGGCCTGGCCAAGAATACCGCCCGGGTCTTTACCTCGTTTGCCCTGGCCAATCTGTACCTGCTCCGGCGAAGACTTCTCCCAGCGGGGGCGGAGTGTGCCCTGTGAGTTCGGTAAGGCGGCCGCGGAGGCCCCCGCAGCCGACAATACAGTCGGTTTTCGGCCATAGTCGCCAAAATATCCAGGACTAAACATGAGCACCGGCTTCAAGCGGCTCATTCACGGCGCCTGTGCAGAGCTTCCTTAGGGCGGCGGGTCCAATCGAGGGGTGCGTCGTTTGGCTGGGGGGCTAGTGGTATGAGTGAGCTGCACTCAAGCCGGCGCCAGCACGGTTCGCGGTTCCTCGCGGGACTCGTAGCGCACCCGACAGAGAGTCCGGTAGTCGTAACAAGACAGACGGATGGCTGACGCTCGATAACGAGGCGTTGAACCTGACAGCGCGCTTCGCGCGCCGCAGGTTAACGCCAGTGCGTTGAACTAAACCGCTCCGCGGTAGGGTGTCATCATCGGTTGTAGACTGGACAGAAGCAACGGTTTGAAAATGGACACTCCCGTCGGCGGGTGAGGTCAAGGGCTGAAGCGCCGCAGGCGCGGAGGCCACGTTGACAGGGAGATGAAC